>CAZBJB010000018.1:0-25099 GCA_964492105.1 uncultured Zetaproteobacteria bacterium | reverse complement strand
CCTTATGGTGACGTCCCTGAAGGATGACGGATGCTTTTCGGCTAGGCTCAGGCTAGATGAATCAAGGGGTTGCGCTATGTACGCGCGGGCACTTGCAGGATCTAGGTACTACTGCGGTTCACTTTGAAATAAAGGGGAGTGTAATGCAAAATCCAGAGGAAAAAAATCAGCACCCAGGCCATGCCCGAAAGATCGATGCCAACAGTGAACTCCGGCCATCCCCCACTCAGCAGGCCGCAACCCACGCGTAGCAGGGGCACGACCTGAAAAGCGAGGCAAAGCCGGGTAGCCCAGGCATCCGTACGCACCGGTTGGCCAGCGTGACCGAGCGTAATTTGCGTGACCATGCCCAGAAGCAGCGTGCCGAAGCCTCCAACAACAAGGGCATGCAATGCCGCCTGTTCCATACGCAACCAGCTCTCGCCACTCAGCCATTCGGCCATGTTGATGCCGGCGGAAAGCAGGAAAGCGAACGGGAACCAGAACAGCGCCCAGTGAAGAACGGACTGGATGACGTAAGGCTTCCTCCGCCAGATGCGCCACTGCAAGCACTGGTGGCCAACCACAAGGAAAAGTCCAAAATCAGCCAGCCAGTACCATGCGTGGAGATCCATGATCATCATCAGCATACGTGTGAGGGAGAAAGCCAGCATAAACTGCAGCCCGAAACGGTCGCGAACAACATCACGCCCGCTCCTGGCCGTGAATATCGGCACCATGCGGTAGGCAACCGCATAAATAGTAGGGAATAAAAACCCGTATATTCCGATCGCTTCAGCTGTTATTCCCCAGAAATAGTCACCTTCCCGGACATACGCCGCGAGAGCCAGCGATCCCGGGACGGCGAGCGCCACGCCAAGCCACATGAACGTCGGCATCTGCTTATGCGCATACCCGGATCGCAGCAACATGCGCAGAAGCTCACAGGCAAGCCAGACATTGCTGATCACGGCCAGCCCCACTCCGACTTGCGCCCATGCCTCGCCTGCGTACAGGCCGAGGGAGAAAAGTATGGCACCAGCAAAGAAACAAAAAGCCATCAAGGCATGACGCCGGGGTGTGAGCAGAGGCTCGCTCAGCAAACGCGGGAAGACGGTCAGCAAGAAGCCGGCGAAAAAAAAAGGGAAAAAGAAGTAAATCATCTGCGCCATGTGCATGCGTGCCTGCGCAAGCGGCAAGGCATAAGGCATGAGATCCAGCAAATGCAGCAACCACATGCTGATGGAGAGTACGGCGAAGACGGAACCGCCCAGAAAAAACGGTCGGTGGACATCCGAAAAAAATGCACGCCAGATACTTAAACCCCCAAAATATTTTATCATAATGATCCATGTCCGCATGATTCATCAATGCTGCCATGCCCTTGTTGATTTTTTTGTTCACAGCGCATCCCTCGTCGTCCGTTTACATGCACAGCTACGCTCTCCTTCCTCGACAATCCGTTGCAAACAAAGAGCCGGCAGCATTTATGAATCACGTGGGCTGGTGGAATTGCTTATTTTTATGGTTTTCCGCGAACTCAGTATAAGGCGGAAGACGGCTAACGCAAAAGATCGCCTCTGCCGGATCTGCTGGTGCTGGATATGGGATCCATTTTCTGAGCTGGATCCGGGTTCGGTTCCGCATTTTGATAAAAAGAAGAACATGAGCCTCTTGCAAAACTCGTAATCGGCGATCTGCTTCCTCACTTCGGATCATTTTCGATCTGGAATTTCGTCCCGTGGAACCATCATGCAGCTCATTCCATCTCGAAAATGGACTCAACGTGGGATTGCCGTTCATCCACCCGGAGTTTTGCAAGAGGTTCCATGAATGGCGTGGCAGAAAGAGCATGGCAGTATTTATGAATGGTTCAGGCTAGCATTCAGATCATGGCTATCGTTAACCGGAAAGCACGACATGATTATCATATTTTGGAAACCTTTGAAGCCGGCATGATTCTGATGGGTCCGGAGGTCAAGTCCATTCGCCTCGGTCAGGCCAGCCTGGCCGAGGCGCATTGCATTGTCCGCAACGGCAAGGTTCTTCTCATCGGTTGCCATATCAATGCGTACAAACCAGCGACGATGAACAATCCCGGGGATCCCACCCGGACGCGTGAATTGTTACTGCACAAGGCTGAAGTACGCAAACTGACAGGCAAATTACATGAAAAAGGACTCACGCTAATTCCGCTCAAGCTGTTTTTTAATGCATGCGGCTATGCCAAGCTGGAACTGGGGCTTGCCCGGGGCAAGAAGCTGTATGACAAACGTCAGGCGATGAAGGAACGGGATGTGAAACGTGATCTTGCCCGTCATTATAAGCTCAGGTAGGACAAACATGAATAGGGGCTGTCTGGGAGTCTGTCGGATTTAGCCTGGATTATTCATGAATCGCCGTGATGATCGCGCCTGCCTGTGCGTGCCGCACGCAGACAGGCAGGGCCTTTGTTCGTAACGGATTGTCGCGGAAGGAGACCGTAGCCGTGCATACGGACAACCGACGAGGGATTCGTTCAGGCCAGAAGTTCTGCCACGCCTTCCGGATCGCATACCAGCAACATATCACACCCTGCATTCAGCGCTTTATTGGCGGTATCCCGGATATCGTTACCTGCGCCCGCCATGCACAGATCATCACTCCAGATATCTCCGGTGAAGCCGAATTGCTGACGTAATACATCCTTTAACCAGAATGCAGACAATGTGGCGACCCGTTGTTCTGTTGAACGATAGATCACATGCGCTGTCATCATGTGTTCGATGCCATTGTCTATCAGTGTATGAAACGGCTGCGCTTCGGCCAGCAACGTATCCAGCGGCACATTCACCTCCGGTATCACAATATGGGAATCGGCATTGGCACGGCCATGACCGGGGAAATGTTTACCAACCGCCTCGACTCCGGCATCCGAAAGCCCCTGCATACAGACCTTGCCCAGTTCTCCAACCATGTCCGCATCGCCAGCGTAAGCTCTCTCGCCAACAATACCGTGCCCATGAGGATGAAACACATCCAACACCGGCGCGCAGTTATGCGTGAAGCCCAGTGCTTTTAACGCGCGTCCCGTTGACAGACTGTCCGTATAAACCGCCTGCTTCGCGGCTTCGGGATCATGCCGCATCAGTTGACCATATTCGGTGGCAGGACGGCGATTCGAAAAGGGCGCCCAGGGAATGCGGTTCACCCTTCCGCCTTCCTCGTCAATCACAGCCCATGTTGCCTCGCCCGTACAAACGCGCACATCAGCCAGCAGCAATCGAACCTGTTCCTGATTTTCGATGTTGCGTGTAAACAGAATCACGCCCATCGGCGGATGTTCCTTTAACCAGCGCCGCTCTTCATGCGTCAGCATTTTTCCACGCAAGCCAATGATTAAATGCTTTGAGGCAATTGCAAAGCTCCGGGTAGATGCGTGGCAATCGTCGCTCATGAGTTTTGTAATCGGCTCCTTATACAGTCGATTTCATCCGCACATCCAGATGATCGCGCAAAGCATCGCCCAGCAAGTTTACGGCCATCACCATCAGGAACAGAACCAGCCCCGGCCAGACCACCAGCATGGGAGACACCAGCATCAAACGCGTGCCTTCACGAATCATCGTGCCAAGTGAAGCATCAGGCGGCTGTACGCCTACACCGAGGAAGGACAGACCTGCCTCACCAATAATGACGGCTGCCAGACCGAAACTGGCTTCCACCAGCAGGGGTGCGGCGATATTGGGCAGCAAATGCCGCCAGCCGATCCATGCAATACCTGAACCGCAAGCCATGGATGCCTCAATAAATGGCGCGGTTCTGAACGATAACACCTGGGTACGGGATAACCTTGCAAACCCTACCCAGCCTACAACCACAAGGGCGATGACCAGCTTGCCTACGCCGGGGCCAAGCATGGCCGCCAATGCAATGGCCAGCAGAATGCCGGGGAAGGAAAGCACGATGTCCGCCAGGCGCATCAGTACACTGTCCACCCAGCCTCCGGTCCATCCGGAGATGATCCCCAGTGTAATCCCCGTGATCGCACCCAGTGTGACGACAGCAACGCCAATCCCCAGCGACAAACGCAACCCTTCAGCCAGTCGCGCCAACACATCCCGACCCAGCGCATCACAACCCAGCGGATGCGCCATACTCATCCCCGCCAACACGGCATCCAGATGGACTTGATGCCCGTCAGCTCCATGTATGGCCGCAAACAGCAACAGCAGCAATGGAATCGACAGGCATATCAGTGCGACCCGGACTGTCATGGAAAAAGGAGGCAGGGAAAAGCGGGCAGGCCTCGAATCGCGTATCATCCGTTTTTTTTTCCGATTCGTACACGATTCAATATCTGCCCCCTTTTCCCCGTTGGCGTGGATCAAACCATATTCCCAGGATATCCGCCAGCAGATTGGCTAATACATAGAATACGGCAATCAGTAATACGCATCCCTGCACCAGCGGATAGTCGCGGCGCTGAATGGCTTCAATGGTCAGACGCCCCAGTCCCGGCCAGTCAAACACCGTTTCCGTAATGACCGATCCGCCCAGCACCGCACCCATCTGCAATGTAAACATCGTGATCACCGGAACTGCCGCCATTCGCGCCGCGTGACGCCACCACAGCATGTGTTCGGGCACACCCATGGCGCGCGCCGTGCGAATCGCATCCGTACTCATCGCTTCCATCCAGCTGGAGCGGGCCATGCGTGCAAGAACGGCGGCAAGCGCCGTACCCAGAGTAATGGCGGGCAATACGATGCTTCCGGGTTGATCCATACCCGAAACCGGAAGCCAACCTAATCCGACGGCGAAGATGAGCATCAGCACAGGGCCTAGCCAAAAGTTAGGAATGGAAACGCCTATCAGCGAGAAACCCATGGCAGCCATGTCCTGCATGCGCCCCGCATGTCGCGCGGCTTGGAAACCAAGCGGCAGCGCGATCAACAGGGCCAGTACGAGGCTGCATCCGGCCAGTTCCACGGTTGCGGGGAGACGTTCGAGAATCAGGGTCAGGACAGGGCGGCCATCCATCAAACTCCGGCCCCAGTTGCCGGAAAACAGGCCACTTAAAAAATGGATATATTGGGTTATGAGTGGTTCATCCAGATGCATGGCATGACGTAACGCCTCACGATTCGTGGCTAATGCCGTTTCACCCAGCAGGGCATCCACGGGATCTCCAGGTACCAGATGCAGCAGCAAAAAAACCAGTGTGGCTACACCAAGCAGGGTTGGCACGGCTTGTAGTATGCGGTTCGCAATCAGGCGAGCTAACATCCCGGTAGTTTCTGTCGTGGCGAGCGCATCAGTGTTGCGCGGTGAGTTCGTACGATAATGGAAAGACTGAACAACGTATGTTCGTAGTCAACGCGCATTGCCGCGAGGGCTGATGACTCAATTCGGGAAGCCATGCCGGATGGTGTCAGTGTGAACATACAGGCCAGCATAAACTAACCTGCATGATTCACAAAGGCAAGGCGTCACCCCAAGATCCGACATTGACATTGGATGCAGGGTGTAAGTATTCGGTTTGCATGGCGTTTCGAAAAATCATGTATTCACCTCGTTGGTGATGAGTGATTTTCCAGAATGCCGGGCGAATCAAAGGGTTGCGGCATGCGCCGCATGTCAATGTCGGTTCCTGGGTTGAACTATTCATGAATCACCATGATGATTGCGCAGCAGTATTTGTGAATAGTTCAGGCCAAGAGAGATTGGTGTGTAAAAGGCAGGCCCGCCTGGTCGTACGATTTCATCATTTGCTCTACCGACGGCACGCTCCTATCCTTCTCCGACACTTTCTACACCGCAGCATGACAGGAGGGCTTGGTGAAAAACAGTTTCGGCACCCGCAGTACGCTTGAGGTGGGCAACAAGACGTATACCTACTATAGACTGGACGATGCAGGCGATGTGGATCAATTGCCCTATTCGATGAGAATCCTGCTGGAAAATTTGTTGCGGCGAGAGGATGGTGAGATCGTCACCCGAAGCGATGTGGAAGCTATCCTCAACTGGAATGCCGAAGCGGAACCGTCAAGAGAGATTGCCTACATGCCGGCACGCGTGTTGATGCAGGATTTCACCGGCGTACCCGCCCTGGTTGATCTGGCAGCGATGCGTGATGCCGTTGTGAAGCTGGGTGGTAGGGCTGATCAGATCAACCCGCTGGCGCCGGCCGAACTGGTTATCGATCATTCGGTACAGGTGGATGCCTTTGGCTCGGATACCGCACTGGCTGACAATGCTGAAATCGAGTTCTCCCGCAACCGGGAACGCTACAATTTTCTCAAGTGGGGCCAGAAAGCCTTCGATAATTTCAAGGTAGTACCACCGGACACCGGCATTGTGCATCAGATCAATCTGGAGTACCTGGCGCGCACTGTATTTGTGAACCATGATGGCGTGGTTTACCCGGATACGCTGATTGGCACGGATTCGCACACAACGATGATCAACGGACTCGGCGTGTTGGGCTGGGGCGTCGGAGGCATTGAGGCGGAAGCGGCCATGCTCGGGCAGCCGATCTCCATGCTGATTCCGAAGGTGGTCGGTTTCGATCTGACCGGATCACTGCCCGAGGGCGCTACCGCAACCGATCTGGTGCTGACCATTGTGGAAATACTGCGCACACATGGCGTGGTCGGTAAATTCGTCGAGTTTTACGGCAGCGGCCTGGATCATCTTCCACTGGCGGATCGCGCCACCATCGCCAACATGGCGCCGGAATACGGTGCAACCTGTGGCTTCTTCCCGATGGATGACGAAACATTGAATTATCTACGCCTCTCCGGTCGCTCTGAAGAGAAGATCGCACTGATCGAGGCTTATGCGAAAACGCAGGGCATGTTCCGTAACGAATCCGTTCCCTTGAATTACAGCGAGACGCTGGGCCTGGACATGGCCACGATCATACCATCGCTGGCCGGCCCCGAGCGACCACAGGATCGCGTGCCACTAACCGATATTAAGGCGTCCGTCGCCAACGCCCTGCAAACCGCCACGGGCATCAACGGCCAAAGTATCGAACGTTTTGAAGACGAGGGCGGCCACAACGTCGGCGGCACCGGACACGTACCCGGATCCCACCGCAAGGATGCGTCCGTATCGGCCACGATGAATGGGGAACGCTTCGATCTCACGGATGGAGATGTGGTCATCGCCGCGATCACCTCCTGCACCAATACATCGAATCCATCGGTGATGCTCGGCGCGGGCCTGGTGGCCCAAAAAGCGGTCGCGCTGGGATTGAAAAGCGCCCCGTGGGTCAAGACTTCGCTGGGCCCGGGTTCGATGGTGGTCACCCGCTATCTGGAGGATGCTCAGTTGATGCAGCCGTTGAAATCGCTTGGTTTCCATGTCGTTGGCTACGGTTGCACCACCTGTATCGGCAATTCAGGGCCATTGCCGGCGGAGGTTTCCGGGGCCATTGCCGATGGCGACCTGTCCGTTTGCGCGGTGCTCTCCGGCAACCGTAATTTTGAAGGACGCATCCATGGCGAGGTGCGTCTGAACTACCTGGCCAGCCCGCCGCTGGTGGTGGCCTTCGCCCTGGCCGGCACAATGAGCATCGACATGGCCAACGATCCCATCGGCAGGAGCCAGGACGGCGAGGACGTCTATCTGAAGGATATCTGGCCGACCCAGGCCGAGGTAACGGCGGCGATCTCCAGCGTAAACCGTGGACAGTTTATCACATCCTATGCCGATGTATTTACCGGCGACTCCAACTGGCAGGCGCTAACCGCCCCTGAGGGCGAACGTTTTTCCTGGGATGACACCTCCACCTACATCCGGAACCCGCCGTATTTCATCGGTATGCGTAAGAATGCCGGGACTATTGGCGACGTCCAGGGCGCGCGCGCGCTGGCTCTGCTGGGTGATTCGGTCACGACGGATCACATCTCTCCCGCGGGCGCCATCGACTTTGACTCTCCGGCTGGTATCTATCTGCGTGAACATGGTGTGGTTCAAAAGGACTTCAACTCTTATGGTTCCCGCCGCGGCAATCATGAGGTGATGATGCGCGGCACCTTCGCCAATAGTCGTTTACGCAACCGTCTGGTTCCGGAGACCGAAGGCGGCATAACCCTATACCTGCCGGAGAGTACGCAAATGAGCATCTATGACGCGGCCATGAAGTATCAGGCTGAAGGCACTCCGGCTGTAGTGATCGCCGGCAAGGAATACGGTTCGGGATCCTCGCGCGACTGGGCGGCCAAGGGTCCGGCGTTGCTCGGTATCCGCGCCATCATTGCCGAATCCTACGAACGCATCCACCGCTCCAACCTGGTCGGCATGGAGATCCTGCCTCTGCAGTTCATGGCTAGTGACAGTGCTGAATCACTGGGCCTGACCGGCCACGAGACCTTCAGTATCAGCGGCGTTGCCGATGGTGCGCGCGAAGTAACCGTCACGGCCGATGGCAAGATCTTCAAAACGCTGGTGCGCATCGACACGCCCAAGGAGTGGGATTACTACCGCCATGGCGGCATCCTGCACTACGCGCTTCGCCAGTTGGCTTCCGTCTAATTGCCAATGTATGTCAGCAACCAGCCATGACTAACACAACAGTATTTGACTACCTGATTATCGGCAGCGGCGCGGCGGGCCTGCTGGCCGCTAATCGGCTGGCGGATCATGGCCGTGTCGCCATTATCAACAAGGGAGCGTTTTCCGAATCCAATACATGGTACGCGCAAGGCGGCATTGCCGGTGTAACGAACGTGGATGATTCTATTGAGGCACACATTTCGGACACCTTGCGGGCAGGTGCGGGTTTGTGCCATGAAGATACCGTACGTGAAATTATCAGCCGGGGAGGCCATATCATTCAGGAACTCGCGGCACTGGGTACGCCATTCGATACCGAAGGCGAAGATCTGCATCTCACCCGAGAGGCGGCGCATTCACACCGGCGTATCGCCCATGCCAAGGACGCCACGGGCCGTGCTGTAGGTGAAGCGTTGCTCCGCCCCGTGCTGGCCAATCCGAACATTACCTGCTTTGCCCATCACATGGCCGTGGATCTCATCACGGCCAGACATCTCGGCAGCTATCGTCCGGGTTCGGATCATTGTTTTGGCGCTTATGTACTGTCACCGGATGGCGGTGTAATCATCTTATCCGCCAAGCATACCGTGGTTGCAACGGGTGGCGCAGGCAAGGTATACATGTATACATCCAATCCTCAGATCGCTACCGGCGACGGCATTGCCATGGCCTGGCGTGCGGGTTGCCCGGTCATGAATCTTGAATTCATCCAGTTCCATCCCACATGCCTGTTCCATCCCTGCGGTTCCACGCAACTGTTGACGGAAGCACTACGTGGTGAAGGTGCCATTCTAACGGATACAGCGGGCCGACGCTTTATGCCGGATTACGATGAACGCGCTGAACTTGCGCCGCGCGATATTGTCGCCCGCGCCATTGATCATGAAATGAAAAAGTGCGGTTGTGACCATATGCTTCTCGACATCCGCCCTCTCGGGCGAGAAAAGATCGAATCCCGATTTCCCAACATTATGAGGCGTCTCTTGAATCTCGGCATTGACATCCGTCAGGAAACCGTACCCGTCGTGCCAGCAGCGCATTATGTATGTGGTGGTATTCAAACGGACATAGCCGGACATACCAGCGTCAAGGGCCTCCATGTGATTGGTGAAGCCGCCTGCACCGGACTGCATGGTGCCAATCGGCTGGCCAGCAATTCTCTACTGGAATGCCTGGTCATGGCCGAGCTATGCGCAGAGGACATTCTCGAACAACCCAATGAAACCGCACCGCCCCTGCCGAAATGGGATGCCAGCGGCGTTGTCCCGGCGACAGAACGCATTCAAGTCAAGCAAAACTGGGATGAAGTCCGCGCCACCATGTCCAACTATGTTGGCATCGTCCGTTCCGATGAACGCTTGCGACGAGCCAGACGCAGGCTGGCAATGATTCGCGAGGAAATCGCGTCTTATTACTGGCAGCACCCTATTGGCCGCGATCTGATTGAGCTACGCAATCTGTCGCTCATCGCCGAACTGATCGTACGCTCGGCGCAACACCGCAAGGAGTCGCGTGGCCTGCATTATTCAACGAACTATCCGAACCTGCTGCCCGAGGCACGCGATACCATTCTTGTCCCGGAAACGTTATAACGTTTGAGGCAATTTCAAAACTCCGGGGTGGATGAGTGGCAATTGTCACTCATCCATACGCGTTGCAATCAAGACTCATTTGAAACCGATGCAACATAGCATGGACATTGGATTGGCAGGCTTGGCTTGCCCTTTATACGTAAATTGCTTCTCAGATTTGTGTGTAAAGGCCAGGCGCTGGCGTTCTTGACCGCCAGGTCTTCATTCTCCCGGACTATTCATCGGCTCGGCGTACCCATCACGGTGAGTCATGACTAATCCGGATTAGCTACTTTGATTTGTGGCTGATCAACCAGTTCAATGATCGCCATGGGTGCGGCATCACCCACGCGAAATCCTGTTTTCATGGTGCGTGTATAGCCACCATTCCGATCAGAGAATGCGGATGCCACATCATTAAACAGATGATCCACTATGGAACGGTGATGCAATTTGGCCAGCACCTGGCGGCGGGCATGCAGATCACCACGCTTGCTCAGGGTGATCAGTTTTTCAACATATGGACGCACAGCCCGAGCTTTGGCTTGCGTCGTTTCAATACGGCCACGCGCCAACAGCGCCGTTGCCAGGTTAGCCAGAACAGACCGGCGATGGCCGCTCGGCAAACCAAGAGATCCGTGATGTTTACGATGACGCATGATGATGCCCCTTACTAAAATACCGTTTATTCAACGGGAGGAAGGCCTTGTGGTGGCCAGTTTTCAATCTTCATGCCCAGACCCAGGCCCATCTTATCCAAAACCGCCTTAATTTCGGTGAGCGATTTACGGCCGAAGTTTGGTGTCCGCAACATGTCCGGCTCACTACGCATAACCAGATCACCGACGTAAAAAACATTGTCACTTTTCAGACAGTTCATGGATCGTACCGACAGATCCAGATGATCAATCGGTTGACGCAACGTTTCCTCAAGATTAATTCCGGTATCAACATTAACCTCTTCGTGAACCACCGCGTCAAAATCAAGGAACACAGCCAGCTGACTTTCAATAATACCTGCCGCTTCATGGATGGCTTCCTCAGGCGAGATCGCGCCATTCGTTTCAATCTCCATGATCAGCTTGTCATAATTAGTATTCTGACCAACACGCGCATTTTCAACCTGTGTCGCCACACGCCGAACTGGTGAGTATGAAGCATCAATCAACAATGTGCTCACGGGGCGCTCCACATCCGCACGATCCTGGGCGGGAACATAGCCACGGCCCGTATCCACCGTCACTTCCATTTTCAACGCACCATCTTCATTAAGATGCGCCAGTACCAAATCGGGATTCAGAATGTGCACATCACCTGACACATTAAGGCTCCCCGCAGTCACCACAGCCGGCCCTTTCACATCCAGGCTTAATACATGGCTGCCTTCCGAACCGGATTTCAAATCAATCCCCTTGAGGGAAAGGATGATATCCATCACATCCTCTCGTACGCCCTTGATGGTGTCAAATTCATGTGCAACACCGTCAATACGCACCATGGTGACCGATGCACCCGCCAGCGAAGAAAGCAGCATGCGGCGCAGGCTGTTGCCAAACGTGATCCCGAAACCCCGCTCCAGTGGCTCGAATGCGATCTTCGCGGTGCGTCCGGGAACAATCTGCTCAACCGTGACCTTGCGAGGTTTAATCAGCTTCATGCTTATCCCCTGCCGTTCTGTACTTACTTGGAATACAACTCAACAATGAGCTGCTCATGAATGCCCGGATCCAGTTGATCGCGGACAGGCAATTCACGGAATGTCCCTTGTTTGCTCTGCAAATCCACATCCACCCATTCGGCCACGCCTTTCTGTCCCGCGGATGCAACGGCGGCATTGATGCGAAGATGATCCCGTGCTTTTTCATTCAAGACGATCTTTGATCCCACACGCACCTTGCAGGATGGAATATTCACCACTTTTCCATCCAGTATGATATGTTTATGGCGCACCAGTTGACGCGCCTCGGAACGCGATGTGGACAGACCCATGCGATAAATCATATTGTCCAGCCGGGACTCCAGCAGGTGCAGGAGGTTCAGGCCCGTCACGCCCGGCATGCGATCAGCATCGTGGAAATAGCGACGAAACTGTTTCTCCTGCAACCCATAAACACGTTTGACTTTCTGTTTCTCACGTAACTGAAGACCATAGTCGGAAGTGCGCCCGGGACGGCGGCTCTGACCATGCATGCCCGGCGCATAGGGACGACGTTCAATCGCACACTTGTCCGAATAGCACTTTGAGCCTTTAAGATACAGTTTCTCGCCTTCGCGGCGGCACAAGCGGCATTTGGCATCCATATAACGCGCCATATCGGTACGCCTAAACGCGGCGCCGCTTTGGTGGGCGGCAGCCGTTATGCGGGATCGGCGTCACATCACGAATGAATGTCACATTTAAACCGGAAGCGGCAATGGCTCGAATGGCGGACTCGCGACCTGAACCCGGCCCCTTAACCAGAACGGATACATTCTTCACGCCATGATCCATGGCCTTCTGGCAAGCTTCTTCCGCCGCGACCTGAGCGGCGAATGGCGTACTCTTACGCGAACCGCTGAATCCGGCGGCACCACTGGTTGCCCAGCAAATTGCATTACCAGCCTCATCGGTAAAGCTGATAAGGGTGTTGTTGAATGACGCCTTGATATGCGCAACGGCGTTCGCGATATTCTTGCGTGCGCGGCGCTTTGTGCCGGTCTTCCCTGCTTTCGAACCTGCCATAAGCAATGCCCTCCTTACTTCTTCTTGCCGGCCACGGTACGGCGCGGCCCCTTACGCGTACGCGCATTTGTCTTGGAACGCTGACCACGAACCGGGAGACCCTTGCGGTGCCGGAGACCACGATAGCAGCCCAGATCCGTCAACCGTTTGATGTTCATGGATACTTCGCGACGGCAATCGCCTTCGACGACATAATCCTTGTCGATCTCGGCGCGGATCCTGCCGACCTCCGCTTCAGTCAAGTCCCTGACGCGAATCTCCGGGCTTATTTTGGTTATGGCCAGTATCTTGCGAGAACTGGAACGTCCAATACCGAAGATATAGGTCAGCGCAACTTCCACGCGTTTCTGGGTCGGAATGTTTACTCCGGCGATACGTGCCACTTATGTCTCCTGTCCGCAGGATGTCAGCGCATATGCTGGACATCGCGCCGCCCGCAAAGGGCGCGCGAGTGTAGCTGTATGGGCTGCCCTCTGCAAGTACATAAACTATCCCTGCCGCTGCTTGTGGCGCGGATTCTCGCATATGACGCGAACCACGCCGCGACGTCTGATGATGCAACATTTACTGCACATTTTCTTTACGGATGCCCGAACCTTCATGCTGCCTCCTGCCCGCAATCCGCGGACTTGCATTTGATAAAAGCGATTTGCATCGTCTTGTTACTTCTCGCGATAACTGATGCGACCGCGGGAGAGGTCATACGGTGAAATTTCCACCGTAACCTTGTCGCCGGGGAGAATACGGATGTAATACTTTCGCATCTTGCCAGAAATCGTCGCCAGAACCTCGTGGCCATTCTCCAGCTTGACCCTGAACATGGCATTGGGAAGCTTCTCGGTCACCTCTCCCGACATTTCAATAATATCCTCTTTTGCCATGTCCTAGCCTTCAACCGCTTCTGTTAGTGCTGTATAAACGACCTGCATATCCCCGGAAGCATCCAGCCTGACAAACCCTGGTTTATCTTTATAATAGGCAAGCACGGGCGCAGTCTGATTCCTGTAGATATGCAAACGATTTGCGATCACATCTTCACAATCATCCTCTCTCTGATATAGCTTACCACCGCAACGGTCACAACGCCCCACTTCGCGGGGGGGCGAATAATGCCGATGGAATCCAAAACCGCAAGCCCTGCAAACAAGCCGACCACTCAAGCGCTTGAGCAAATCATTTTCAGGCGCATCCATACATACGATCTTGTCCAGCGTGAGGCCATGATGGCGTGCAAACATGGCATCCAGCGCTTCGGCCTGCGCTAGGTTGCGGGGGAAACCATCCAGAAGAAAACCCGATGTAGCGTTTTCGACAATGCGATCCTCAATCATGGACACCACGACGTTATCAGGAACAAGCTTGCCTGCATCCATATATGCCTCGGCCTGTTTTCCGGCCTCAGTGACATCGCGCACGGCAGCACGGAGAATATTGCCCATGGCAAGATGGCTGATTCCATTCTCAGACGAAAACCGCTCACCCTGGGTACCTTTTCCCACACCCGGAGGCCCAAAAAGAACCAGGTTCACAAGGAGCCTGTCGAACCTGGAGGGATTGTAGCGCGCAGGACATTCATCATAAGTCTGGCGGGCCTCTAACGCCCTGTTTTCAATCGAGCCTGTTTCATCATGCCCTCATATTGATGCGAGAGCAGATGCGCCTGAATCTGGGATATCGTATCCATAGTCACCACAACCACAATCAACAAACTGGTACCACCAAAGTAAAACGGCACGGACAACTCGGAAATAAGATACTGGGGCAGCAGGCAGACCAGCGTGACATAGATGGCGCCGGTAACCGTCAAGCGCGTCAGTACGGAATCAATATACTCCGCCGTCTTCTGCCCGGGACGGATACCTGGAATAAAGCCGCCATGTTTCTTGAGATTATCTGCGGTTTCCTTGGGATTGAAAACAATGGCCGTATAGAAGAAACAAAAAAAGACGATCAGCCCCGAAAACAGCGCCATGTAAAGCCAGTTTCCAGGGCTGAGCAATGCCGACACATCCCCTAGCCAGCTAAACCCTTTCGCATTCTTCGTGAACTGGGCGAACGTGGCAGGCAACAAAATCAGGCTGGAAGCAAAAATAGGCGGAATCACACCGGCCGTATTCACTTTAAGCGGGAGAAAAGATGATTTTCCGCCATATAGGCGGTTGCCAACCTGGCGCTTGGCGTACTGGATGGGGATACGGCGTTGCGCCCGCTCGAACCAGACGACAACACCCGTGACCACAATGGCGGTTGCAAAAAGGAAAAGCACAGTGAACGCGGTATATTCCCCCGTCCTTGCCAATTCCAGTGTTCCACCAATGGCTCGCGGAAGCCCGGCGACAATACCGGAGAAAATAATCAGCGAGATACCATTGCCAATGCCACGTTCCGTAATTTGCTCACCGACCCACATCAGGAAAATGGTTCCGGAAGTAAGCGTCAAAACGGTCATCAGGCGGAAAGCCCAACCGGGATCGATGACAGCAGGCATGCCATTGACGGAAAAAGATTCCATTCCAATCGCAATGCCCACGGACTGAAAAAGGGCCAGCACAACAGTTCCGTAGCGTGTATATTGGGTCACCTGACGCCGCCCCGCCTCACCTTCTTTCTTGAGTTGCTCCAGCTTCGGTGACACCACGGTCATTAATTGAATAATAATGGCCGCGGAAATGTATGGCATGATGCCCAGCGCAAAGATTGTGAGCCGACGCAAAGCGCCGCCGGAGAACATATCGAACATGCCCAGCATCGTACCTTGCGCCTGTTTGAAGATCTGGGCCAATACACCGGCATCAATTCCGGGTACCGGAATATGGGCACCAAGACGGTAAACAATCAGCATCGCCAGGGTAAACAGGATTCTGCTCTTGAGTTCGGGAATCTTACCCATGTCGGCCAGTCCGGCCATCTGGCCCGCGCGTTCAAACATAGTGACTTCTTGCGACGTCATCCATGCGCCCACCTGTCTGCGTGCAACACACAGGCAGATGAACGGGTGCGTTCATCAATGACTTCATTTGCACGGAAAGTGGAAATCGTACGTTTCGCTTTCCATAATATGCAAAGGCCATGGATGGCCCTGTTACGATAGCATCAAACATCTCTACCGCTCCACGATCAGGCCGAAGTCAGTTGCAGGGTTCCACCTGCTGCTTCCACTTTTTTTACGGCCTGTGCTGATACAGCCGTGACGATAATATCCAGTTTTTTGGATAAATCACCTTTACCAAGCAGTTTGACAGGTGAAACGGCATTGCGGATGAGTCCTGCCTCAACAAGTAAAACCACATCTATCCGTGCACCAGCATCGAATCGTTCCAGTTGATCCACATTCACCAACTGATATAAATTCCTGACCAGTGGTGTAAATCCACGCTTCGGTACACGCCGGATCAATGGCATCTGCCCGCCTTCAAAGCCGCGGGCAACCGTATTGCCCGTGCGCGACTTTTGCCCCTTGTGCCCACGTCCGCCCGTCTTACCATGGCC
The DNA here is from genome assembly GCA_964492105.1 of uncultured Zetaproteobacteria bacterium. Lineage (GTDB taxonomy): Bacteria > Pseudomonadota > Zetaproteobacteria > Mariprofundales > Mariprofundaceae > JAUZQZ01. The sequence continues at coordinate 8,794 of CAZBJB010000018.1, read as the reverse complement.
GGAACCCACACCACAACCCAGACGTTTGCGACCACGGCGGGCACCGCTGGCCGGTTTAAGATCATTCAGTTTCATACCTTCAACTCCCTGACTTCAATACGTACAAGGTGACGCACCTTGTGCATCATACCGCGGGTCGCGGGCGTATCTTCCAGTTCCACTACCTGGTTCAGGCGACGAAAGCCCAACCCCCGCAAGGTGGCTTTCTGATCCGCGGCATAGCCGATACCACTCTTGATCTGGCGCACGCGAATAACTCTTTCTTCACTCATGCCGCACCTCCCGTTTAGCCTTGCCGCGTCGCTCAGCCACCTGTTCCGGCGTTTCGAGCATGCGCAGACCATGAAATGTGGCACGCACAAGATTCAGCGGATTGCGGGATCCGAGACACTTGGTCAGCACGTCACGAATACCAGCCGCATCCATTACCGCGCGCACGCTGCTGCTGGCAATGACACCCGTACCTTCACTGGCGGGTTTGAGCATCACACGCGACGCATCCTGGCGGCCAATCACCTCATAATGAATGGTGCCGTCCTTGCGTGGTACGCTGACCAGCGTGCGGCGCGCGATTTCATTGGCTTTACGAATGGCCTCGGGCACTTCCTTGGCCTTGGCATGCCCGAAACCGACATGTCCGTTGCCATCGCCAACCACCATCAGAGCCGAGAAACCCATGCGACGACCGCCCGCAACCGTCTTGGCCACACGATTGATGTACACGAGTTTTTCAGTCAGTTCCAGCTCTTCCGTATTAATCATTCAACTTCTCCTGAATATGGGAGCGCATTGTGAAATTCACGCGTGTACAACCGGTTCACCGGGCTAAAACTTCAGTCCGGCGCCACGAGCGCCTTCAGCCAGCGCCTGCACTCGCCCGTGATAGGGGAAACGCCCACGATCAAAAGCCACTTCCTCAATACCGACCTTCTTGGCGCGCTCACCCAGCAACCTACCTACAGCTTCCGCTGCGTTTGTGTCGCCGCCCGCCCTGATGGTTGAATCAAGGCTTGATGCAGCCACCAATGTTTTACCTGCTGCATCGTCAACAACCTGCGCATAGATATGGCGGGCAGAGCGGAATACACTCAGACGCAGATGCCCGGATGCCCTGATGCGCACCCGAACCCGGGTTGCACGGCGCACGGCGGCATCATATTCATAACGCTTTACAGACATTGAATTCTCCTCGTGTTCTGTGCCATAAACCTATGCCCTCTTTCCTTCTTTCATCCTCACACGCTCATCCGCATAACGGACACCCTTACCCTTGTAAGGCTCCGGCGGACGGAATGCGCGGATCTCGGCGGCAGTTTGTCCCACCTGCTGTTTATCGATACCACGAAGTGTGATGCGGCTCTGCTCTATTTTGGCTTCCACACCCTCCGGTATAGTATAAATCACCGGATGCGAAAAACCAAGCGAAAGATTCAGATTCTTCCCCTGGAGTTGTGCGCGATAACCCACGCCACGCAATTCCAGAACACGTTCGAAACCCTTGCTGACCCCCGTGATGACATTGGCCAAAAGCGCACGCGTCAGACCATATCTGGATTTCATCTCCTTGCTGTTCAGGTCGACACATCGCACGGCCAGACTATCACCATCCCGTGTAGCTGTAATCCCGTCAAACAGCGGCGAAACCAGTTCGCCCATGGGCCCACTGACGGTTACGGAATGATCCTGAATTCTGATTTCCACGCCGTCAGGAATGGTAATCGGCTTCTTTCCAATGCGGGACATTTATTTACCTCAAAATACCGTACATAAAATCTCGCCGCCAACATGGGCGGAACGTGCACGTTCGTCGGTCATCACACCATGCGATGTACTGACAATCGCCAGGCCGTAACCGCTTTTAACCCGTGGTAATTCATCAGCACCCGCATACACGCGACGCCCAGACTTGGAGATCCGCTTGATCTCACGGATCACCGGCTGCCCCTCATCATCATAACGAAGCGTCAGGCGCAAATACTTGTTTCCCTTGCGACTAAAGGCCTTGACTGACTGCAAATAGCCCTCTGCCTTCAGGATTTTAGCCAATGCATTCAACATATGACTGGCGGGCATCTCCACCTTCTCCAATCCGGCGGATTGCGCATTACGAATACGGGTTAACATGTCTGCAATTCGATCCATCATCATGACAACACTCCTACCAACTGGATTTAACCATGCCCGGAATCTCCCCGGACAGGGCGCGCTTGCGCAGACAGATACGACAAATGCCAAACTTGCGATAGACCGAATGGGGCCGGCCGCACAACTGGCAACGGGTATAACCGCGCACCTTGAATTTTGACTTGAGATTACATTTCGCAATCATTGCCTTGGTCGCCATGCGTTTACTCCTGAGGGACGAGAATACAATAAGTGATATAACATAGCGCGGGATTCCTGTCCATGCTCAAGGCCTGAACGGCATACGGAAATGTTTGAGCAGCGCCAGTCCTTCCGTATTTGTTTTAGCGGTGGTGCAAATCGTGATATCCATACCACGGATTTTATCTACTTTATCATATTCAATTTCCGGAAAAATAATCTGCTCCCTGATTCCCAGTGTATAATTGCCGTGCCCGTCAAAGGATTTGGGACTGATCCCCTTGAAGTCACGGATGCGCGGAAGAGCGATATTGACCAGGCGATCCAGGAACTCCCACATGCGCGTTCCACGCAACGTTACCCGGCAACCCACCCCCATGCCTTCGCGCAGCTTGAAATTGGCCACGGACTTACGCGCTTTTGTCACCACCGGCTTCTGACCTGTAATAGCCGTCATATCGGTAACCGCCCCCTCGATCAACTTGGAATTCTGTGCAGCTTCACCCACGCCCATATTGACCACAATCTTGCTGATTGATGGTACGGCCATGACGTTACCGATACCCAGTTCCTTCCGTAAAACGGATTTAATATCGGCTTTATATATTTCTCTCAATCGGGCCATATCTCTTTACTCCTGGTGAACATGCGCATTAACGATCCAGCACTTCGCCGCACTTTCTGCATGTACGCACCTTGCGCCCGTCTTCCAGCATCTTAACACCAAGACGGACACCTTTTTTACAGCTCGGGCAATAATAGTTCACATTGGAAAGTGCGATTGGCGTTTCTTTCTCAATGATACCACCCTTGCTGTTCTGCGATGGACGCGTATGACGCTTGACCATACTAACCTTGGCCACCAGCACCTTGCCATCCATCGGCAGTGTACGAATTACTTTTCCGCGTACACCCTTGTCACGTCCGGCAATCACGACAATTTCATCATCACGGTGGATGCGGGTTTTCGCCATCACGCTCATCATCACCTCCTGAAGCCCATGGCCTACAGTACTTCCGGAGCCAGGGAAATAATTTTCATATATCCTTTGCTACGCAATTCGCGTGTCACGGGTCCGAAAATACGGGTACCCACCGGTTCGCCCTGGCTGGTCAACAGAACAGCCGCATTCTGATCAAAACGAATCGAACTGCCGTCAGAACGGCGAAATTCCTTGGCCGTACGAACCACTACGGCTTTTGCCACCTGCCCCTTTCTCACTTTGCCACCAGGCATGGCATCCTTCACTGCCACAACAATCACATCGCCAACACGAGCATAGCGCCGTCTGGATCCGCCCAGTACTTTAATACAGGCAATTCGCCTGGCACCGGAATTATCCGCAACTTCAAGTATGGTTTCGGTCTGAATCATGGTTTGTGTCCTCTATGTTGCCGATTACAACTGCTCGGCACGATTCACAATGGAATCCAGCGCCCAACGTTTGCGACGTGACAATGGCCTGGATTCGATGATACGCACGGTATCTCCGATGTTGCACGCATTGGATTCATCATGTGCCATGTATTTTTTGTGGGTGCGAATCGTTTTACGGTATTGCGGATGTAAAAACTTACGCTCCACCTGCACCACAATCGTTTTTTCCGCCTTGTTGCTCAGCACAACACCTTCCAGTACGCGCTTGTTGCTTTTCTGTTCACTCATGCTTCAGCTCCATGGCACGAACGCTCCGCCAGAATGGTTTTAATCCTGGCAAGCTCGCGTCGCACCTGTGCCGGGCGCGCGGTATGGGTCATGGTGGCCTGCTGAAAACGCAGCTTCATGGCCTCGGCGGCCAATTCATCCATATGTTCCATTAAGTCATTTGCAGACATGCCACGCAAATCATTCATTTTTCTCATCTTGCTCATCGCCCCACTCCGCGCATGACGACCTTGGTGCGAACCGGCAATTTGGATGCCGCCAGGGTCAACGCCTCACGCGCAATATCTGCCTCCACGCCATCCATTTCATATAAAATGCGGCCCATACGAACGGCGGCTACCCAGTACTCAGGTGCGCCCTTCCCTTTACCCATGCGAACTTCGGCCGGTTTGGAGGATACGGGTAAATCCGGAAACATACGAATCCAGATACGGCCCTGCCGCTTAATATGACGGGTCATGGCGATACGCGCGGCTTCAATCTGGCGTGCCGTAATACGCCCCGGTTCCATGGCTTTCAGGCCAAAGGTACCAAAATTCAGGCTGGCGCCACGCGGCGTAATGCCACGCAGCCGTCGCAACTCCTTATGATGCTTGCGCCAGCGTATTTTTTTTGGTTGTAACATAACGTAACAGACCTCTTTAATCAGGTACTTTTTTGTTCGGCTTCGCCGATCTTTTCGCCCTTAAACACCCACACCTTAACACCAATAATGCCATAGGTGGTATGCGCCTCGGCAAATCCATAATCCACATCAGCCCGCAACGTATGCAGCGGTACGCGCCCTTCACGATATCCTTCCGTACGTGCGATTTCGGCGCCACCCAAACGGCCTGAGCATTTTACACGCACACCCTTGGCACCCATACGTAATGCTCCCTGCATGGAACGCTTCATGGCCCGCCGGAATGCCACGCGGCGCTCCAGTTGAAATGCGATATTCTCAGCCACCAGCTGCGCCTCGGCTTCAGCCTGACGCACCTCCATGATGTACACCTCTACATTCTGACCCGTCATGCGGTGGATATCCCGACGCAGGGCCTCAATATCCGCGCCTTTCTTGCCAATGACAACGCCGGGGCGGGCGGTATGCACCGTCATCTTCAGCTTGCCAGCCGGCCGCTCGATCATAATGCGGGATACATACGCATGCTTCAGACGTTTTTTGACGTATTCCCGCAGGCGAATATCCTCCAGCAATAAGGTGCCGAAATTCTTTTCAGCATACCATTGTGATTCCCAACCGCGAGTTATGCCTACGCGAAAACCGATTGGATTAACTTTTTGTCCCATGTATTAACTCCGTCTCTGATCCTTATCTCCACATAAATGACACGCTAACCGCGCTCACGCACAGCCACCGTCAAGTGGCTGCGGCGCTTGTAGCGTTTACGAATCCGGCCCATGCCCTTTGGTCTCCAACGCTTCAGTATCTGGCCTTCATCCACACGAACCGTCGACACCATCAGTTCGTCCACATCCAGACCATGATTCTGCTCAGCATTGGCGATAGCCGATTTCAATACCTTTTCCATCAGCCGGGCAGCTTTCTTGGGCGACAAGGCCAGCACGGTCAGGGCGCGTTCCACTGCAAGGCCACGAATCTCATTCGCGATCAGCCGCGCCTTCTGGGGGCTGATCCGGCTTTCTTTCGCCAACGCACGCACTTCCTTTGCCATGACCTGTTACCTCTTCGATTTCCTGTCCGCACCATGACCATAATAGGTTCGGGTTGGTGCAAACTCGCCCAGTTTATACCCCACCATATTCTCGGATACGAACACCGGGATAAATTTATGGCCGTTGTGTACGGCAAAGTTCAAGCCGACAAAATCCGGGGAAATGGTCGAACGGCGGGACCATGTCTTAATCACTCTTTTCTGCTTGCCTCCCTGCACGGCATCCACTTTCTTCTGCAACGAAGCCTCAATATAGGCCCCTTTCTTCAATGAACGTGGCATGGGTAACCCCTCCTCACTTCTGCTTGCGGCGGCGAATGATATCGCGATTCGATGCCTTGTTCTTGTTGCGTGTCTTGTGGCCCTTGGTCGGCACACCCCACGGCGTTACAGGGTGACGGCCTCCGGAAGTGCGGCCCTCACCACCACCATGCGGATGGTCCACGGGGTTCATGACCACGCCGCGCACCGTTGGACGCACACCCAGCCAGCGGGTACGCCCGGCCTTACCCACTTTACGGTTTGCATGATCGCCATTGGCAACAACACCAATACTCGCCATACAACGGGCATCCACGCGTCGAAACTCCCCGGATGGCAGTTTTAATACCGCCCGACCGCCTTCCTTGCCCATCAATTGAATTCCGATGCCTGCGCTACGCGCAAGCTGACCGCCCTTGCCAGGCTTGATCTCCACGTTGTGCAGCATGGTGCCAACACGAATGCCGGCCAGATGCATGGCATTACCGGGACGCATCTCCGCATCCGGTCCGCTCATCACCGTATCACCCGGGCGCAGGTCTTGCGGTGCAAGGATATATCGCTTCTCGCCATTGACGAAAATAACCAGAGCAAGATGCGCGCTACGGTTCGGGTCATACTCAATACGTTCCACATGACCAGAAATACCAACGTTGTCGCGCTTAAAATCCACCATGCGATACAACCGTTTGTGGCCGCCACCCTGATGTCGTACCGTAATCCGGCCCTTGTTGTTGCGACCAGCATTTTTCGTCAGCCCCCTGGTCAGACTGCGTTCCGCCCGCCCCTTATATAAATCGGGATTAACCGCAGCCACACGTCCGCGCGAACCATTGGTGGTCGGTTTCAATACTTTCAGACCCATGATTTAAGCCTCTTCCGTCATATCGATCGTTTCACCTTCTGCTAACCGCACAACCGCCTTGCGGTAACCCGAACGAAACCCGTCACGCGTGCCCCGGCGTTTCGGTTTTCCGGGCATGTTGATCACCTGTACTGTTCTCACCTTCACTTCAAAAATGGATTCGATCGCATGTTTGATTTGCCGCTTCGTTGCGTTCTGTTCCACGCGAAAACTATACTGGCTCATTGTTCCCTGGGCCGCATAACTCTTTTCCGTTACCACGGGGCGACGCAAAATTCTAAAATCCTCAGAGGTCGCACTCATGACAGGCGTCCCTCCAGATGCTCAACGACAGCCTTCGTCAACACCAGCCGATCGTATTTCAGCAGGTCGTGCAGATTCATCTGCCCATCCAGCACCACTTTCGTATTCGGCACATTACGACCCGACAAGGCAATTGCCCGGCTTGCTTCATCCAGTACGATCAGGCCATTGTCCACATTCAGGGCCTTCATGACCCGCACAAAATCCCTGGTCTTGACGGTTTGCAATTCAAACTTGTTCAGTACCGTCAGACGACCATCGCGCACGTGGCCCGACAGCACCAGACACAAGGCACGGCGACGCTCTTTTTTGTTGATGCGCGTTTCATAGGAACGCGGCGATGGGCCATGTGCAATGCCGCCATGGCGCCACTGGGAGGCACGCGTCGAACCCTGGCGAGCGCGGCCCGTACCCTTCTGTTTCCATGGCTTCCTGCCACCGCCGGATACCTCGGCGCGGCTCCTGGTTTTGTGTGTTCCGGCGCGTTGTCCGGCGGAAAGTGCCGAATAAACCCGATGCACGAAGCCAGCATCCGTATCAAGGCCAAACACCGCATCATTCAGCTCCTGCTTTCCGACTGGCTTGTTGTTCTGATCAACTACGGACACTTCAGGCATCTGACACTCCCTTCACTGCCGGTCGCAGTTCGACCAGTCCGTTCCTTGCACCAGGAACCGCTCCCTTTACCAGAATACGGCTGGCTTCGGCATCCACGCGCACGACCTCAAGATTCTGCGTAGTCACACGCATAGCGCCATAATGGCCCGGCATCTTCTTACCCGGAAACACGCGCCCCGGCCACTGGCACTGGCCGGTCGAACCCATCTGACGATGGACTTTTTCAGCGCCATGGCTGGCACGGCCCCCGGCAAAGTTATACCGCTTCATCACACCGGCGAAACCATGCCCCCTGGAGGTGGCGGAAACATCGATCTTCTGACCCACCTCGAACATTGCCGTTGTCAGATCCTGACCAATTTCAAAGGCGTCATCCTTTGTGGTACGAAATTCCTTCAGGCCACGCATCACATCCTGACCCTGCTTCGCATAATGTCCCTGCACCGCACGTGTCTGCTTGCGAGGCATCGCACCGAAACCCACCTGAATGGCGTCATAACCATCCTGTGCGCTGGTACGCAGCGCAACCACGCGGCACGGCTCGACATAAAGTACCGTGACCGGGACAGCCGCGCCTCCCCCGGTAAATATTTGCGTCATACCCGCCTTGCGAGCGATCAAACCAGCAGCCATCTCTTATCTCCTAGCATGGGACGAAACACTATAACTTGATCTCGACGTCCACCCCGGACGGAAGATCAAGCTTCATCAGCGCGTCCACGGTCTGTGGCGTCGGACTATCAATGTTCAGTAGCCGTTTGTGGGTGCGAATCTCGAATTGTTCGCGCGAATCCTTATCCTTATGCGGACTCTTGATGACGCAGAATTTTTCAATCCGGGTCGGCAACGGAATGGGGCCGCGTACCACGGCACCCGTTCGCTTGGCGGTGGACACGATGTCCGCCGCGCTCTTGTCCAGAATGCGATGGTCAAATGCCTTCAGTCGGATACGAATCGTTTCAGCAGCCACAAAAACCTCCTACTTGATAATTTCAGTCACGACGCCGGCGCCGACTGTACGGCCACCCTCGCGGATGGCGAAGCGTAGCTCCTTGTCCATGGCAATCGGCATAATCA
>CAZBJB010000017.1:0-25351 GCA_964492105.1 uncultured Zetaproteobacteria bacterium | reverse complement strand
GAATGTCTCTTATTCAAACAGAGCATTTGTCCAATTCCATCTGAAGCAAAACAGTAATGCGGGTTGATCTTTAGCGCATCATGGAATTCACCCATGGCGCGATCACGATCATGCCGTTCACTGCGGATAGAGTTAACAAATAGAGAGCCTACTGGATATTCCTATCGGGAATAATCAGCAGCTCAACACGCCGGTTAAGCTGGCGCCCGGCGGCCGTAGTATTACTGGCCCGGGGATCAGACTCCCCGCGCCCCTCCGTGCTAACACGGGGTGGCTGTACGCTGCGGCTTTCGATATAAGAGGCAACGGATTCCGCACGCCTCCGGGAAAGCCCCTGATTATAGGCGGCGGAACCTACGCTGTCCGTATATCCCATAATATTAATGCGGCTGCGGCTATAGCGCTCCAGGATATCGCTGACTTTATCCAGCGTAGAACGGAAAGCAGGTTTAATATTAGCGGAATCAAACGCAAACGATACCTCGCTATTCATGGTGATCTTCAGATTCTGATTTTTGAGGCGCTCGATTTCCACCTGATGGGAAGCCCGTTCATCCGCAAGCTGACGGTCGAATTCAGCTTGTTGCTTGTCCATATAATGTCCCACGCCCGCGCCAATAGCACCGCCCGCGGCGCCGCCTATAAGCGCGCCCCTGAGCGCACCACCTGAATGATTGCCCTGAAATCCGATAATAGCGCCGGCGATGGCTCCCAGCACGGCACCCGCGGCTGCCTTCTCTTTGGCCTGAGCGTTCCGATCATTGGGTGTGGTGGCGCACGCGGCCAGACCACTTATCAAGATCACGGATATCACATGTTTCATCGTTACACGCATTTTCACCTCCGGTATATAAAAAAATTCATGCGGGTTGGGACTGTAGTGCGAAATTAAAACCGTCACAAGGAAACCGCTACACCTGGAACAATGGTTCCGCCCGGTTAAAAGCCAAGCCAGGGCGCATCAATACTTCGCTTTTTTTCATAGGCACGAATATCGGCGGCATTCTCCAATGTCAGGGCGATATCATCCAAGCCTTCAAGAAGACAGTGCTTGCGAAACGTATCGATTTCAAATGGAAACACATCCCCCTCCGGTGTTCTCACCGTTTGCGCCTGCAAATTAATGTTGAGTGCATAAGCCTGTGTGGCTTCGCATGAGGCAAACAACCTGCCCACTTCCTTATCCTCCAACACGACAGGAAGCATTCCATTCTTGAAACAGTTATTGTAGAAAATATCGGCAAAACCGGGCGCAATCACACAGCGAAACCCGCCATCCAGCAGGGCCCACGGCGCATGTTCACGGCTGGAGCCACAACCGAAATTATTGCGCGCCAGCAAGATGCTCGCGCCCTGGTAACGCGGTTGGTTAAGAATAAAATCGGTATTCCTCGGACGACTTGAGCAGTCCATACCGGGTTCTCCATGATCCAGATAACGCCATCCATCGAACAGGTAAGGACCATAGCCCGTGCGCCGAATGGATTTCAGAAACTGTTTGGGAATAATGGCATCCGTATCCACGTTGATGCGGTCCAGCGGTGCGACCAGACCATCCAGTGTTGTAAATGCTTGCATGTCCATCTCCTTTACTGTTAAGCATCTTGCAAAACCCTCAGGCGGCGAGCGGCTTCCTCATTTTGGCCTGTTTCCGAGCCCGGATTTCACTCCATGGAACCACCATGCAGCTCATTCCATCCCGAAAATAGACTCGAGGTGGAATTGCCGATCATCCACCCAGAGTTTTGCAAGAGGCTCTGTTCATTTATTTCCAGTCACGGATATCAACAAAATGGCCGGCGATGGCCGCTGCCGCCGCCATGGCGGGACTGACCAGATGCGTGCGTCCGCCCCGCCCCTGGCGTCCCTCAAAGTTGCGGTTACTGGTTGATGCGCAACGCTCGCCCGGATCCAGCCGGTCGGCATTCATCGCCAGACACATCGAACATCCGGGTTCGCGCCATTCAAATCCGGCTTCGCGGAAAACATCATCCAGGCCTTCTTTCTCAGCCTGTCTTTTGACCAGGCCGGAACCCGGAACCACCATAGCCAGCTTGATATTCGGAGCGATTTTCCTGTCCCTTATCATCTTTGCGGCAGCACGAAAGTCCTCAATGCGTCCGTTGGTGCAGGAGCCGATAAATACCTTATCCACGGCAATATCCTGAATCGGCATACCCGTGCCGAGATTCATATATTTCAGTGCTCGCAGCCAGGCTTCACGCTGAGCCCCGTCGCGTGCCTCATCCACCGCCGGAACGGATCCCGTCACCGGAATCACCATCTCCGGACTCGTTCCCCACGACACCATCGGCGGTATCACCGCCGCATCCAATACATCTTCCCTGTCGAACGCCGCTCCCGCATCGGAATACAGTTCGCGCCATACCGCCACTGCCGTATCCCATAATTTACCCGTTGGCGCAAACGCACGATCTTTCACGTATTCAATCGTGATATCATCCACAGCCACCATGCCGCAGCGTGCTCCCGCCTCAATGGTCATATTACAAAGAGTCATGCGCCCTTCCATGGATAATTCACGCACGGCGGAACCGGAAAATTCGATGGCGTACCCTGATCCACCAGCCGTGCCAGTGCGGCTAATGATATACAAGGCCATATCCTTAGCTGTTACACCTTCCGGCAGGAGGCTATCCATACGAATACGCATCACTTTGGGCTTCTTCTGAATCAGGCACTGCGTCGCCAGCACATGCTCGACTTCCGACGTACCGATACCCATGGCAATGGCGCCCAGCGCACCATGCGTGGACGTATGTGAATCACCACAGACCAGCGTCATGCCCGGCAGCGTCAGCCCCTCCTCGGGGCCCACCACATGTACGATACCCTGCCGCACGTCATCCATGCCAAACTCAAGGATACCGAATTCCCGGCAGTTTTTGTCCAGAGCTTCAACTTGCGTACGCGAAACGGGATCGGTAATGCCCCGGTCCCGATGTTCAGTCGGCACGTTATGATCGGGTGTTGCTACCGCGGCATCGGCACGCCATGGCAGACGCTCCGCCATCCTCAACCCCTCGAAGGCTTGCGGACTGGTCACTTCATGCACCAGATGCCGATCAATATATAACAAGGTGGAACCATTATCATTCTCCTGGACGACATGCTGTTCCCATACCTTGTCAAACAGAGTCTTCTCCATCGCTGGCTCCTCACAAATAAATCTCAATAGACAGAGCCTCTTGCAAAACTCATGAGCGGTGATCGGCTTCCCCACTTCGGCCCATTTTCGAGATTGAATTTCGCTCTATGGAACCACCATGCAGCTCATTCAATCCCGAAAATGGTCTCAAAGTGGGATCGCCGCTCATCCACCCAGAGTTTTGCAAGAGGCTTGACACGCAAAATATAAACTTGCTGCAAGAGCATATAAAAGGATATATTCTTTCGCATATGTTGAAATTTTCTCATGCCTAATGCTTTCCGTATTCCTTCCCTGAATGCCCTTCGGGCATTTTCCGTGGTCGGCGCGCACCTGAACCTGCGCGCCGCCGCCGCCGAGCTTTTCGTTACCCCGTCCGCCCTTTCACATCAGATTCGCGGCCTGGAGGCGGAACTGGGTATCAAATTATTTGTTCGCAATCCTCGAGGATTCGCACTGACCGTAAGCGGAAAGGCGTTGCACCCTCAGGTATCATCCGCCTTCGCCCAACTGGGCGATGCCGTCCGCGCTATCAAACCCCGGCAACGTCCCGGCGCCATTACGGTCAGCATGCTTTCCACTTTTGCCATGCGCTGGTTCATCCCCCGTCTGTACCGTTTTCAGAAAATACATCCGGATATCAAGGTGCGCATTTCCACATCTATCGAACTCGTTGATTTCGAACAGGAAGATGTGGATTGTGCCATCCGGTCAGGCCAGGGATCATGGGCCGGCATCCATGCCCTTCGCCTGCTGGACGAGCAGTTTACCCCGGTTTGCTGCCCTTCCATACCGACCGGGGATACGCCATTAAACCAGCCTTCCGACCTGGCCAGACATACGCTGCTGCACTCCAGACTGCGGCCGGACGACTGGAAAGCATGGCTGGACGCGGAAGGACTTGCCGATCTTAAGCCACGCCATGATCAGGAATTTGAAACGCGTAACTTCGCTATCGCCGCCGCTCTTCGCGGGCTCGGCGTGGCCATCATTGATCCGTTACTGGTGCAGGAGGAACTGAAAGACAAGCGGTTGATCCAGCCTTTCACCCACACCCTGCCAACAACCAGCGCCTACTATCTGGTCTGGCCGACAACCCGTGGGGAAAGCAAGGAACTGACCGCATTCAGGACGTGGCTGATGAAGGAAGTCGCAAGAAACAGAGTCTCTTGCAAAACTCTGGGTGGATGAGTGGCACTCCCACTTTGAGACCATTTTCGGGATTGAATGAGCTGCATGGTGGTTCCATGGAGCGAAATTCAAGCTCGGAAAGGGGCCGAAGTGGGGAAGCCGATCACCGCTCATGAGTTTTGCAAGAGGCTCAACAGATAGCACTTTCCTCTCGCTACTTCCGAAATCATTCACTGGCCGTTATCCTTCCCTCTTCACAAGCAAGCGACTGGAGAGGCAATGTCTATCAAATCGGATAAATGGATTCGCCGTATGGCACATGAACATGGCATGATCGACCCGTTCGTAAACGGCCAGGTCAAAAAGAACGAACATGGTGGCGGCATGGTGTCTTATGGCCTTTCCTCCTATGGTTACGATGTTCGCTGCGCCAACGAATTCAAGATTTTCACCAACATCAACTCGGCCATCGTGGATCCCAAGAACTTTTGCCCGTCATCCTTCGTCGATTTCAAGGGAGATGTCTGTATCATTCCGCCGAATTCCTTCGCTTTGGCCCGCACCATCGAATACATGCGCATCCCGCGCAATGTACTGACGATCTGCCTGGGGAAATCCACGTATGCCCGCTGCGGTATCATCGTCAATGTCACGCCGCTGGAACCGGAATGGGAGGGCCATGTGACGCTGGAATTTTCCAACACCACGCCATTACCGGCCAAGGTATATGCCAACGAAGGCGTGGCGCAATTTCTGTTCCTCGGATCGGATGATGTATGCGAAACCTCGTACAAGGACAAGGCTGGCAAGTACCAGGGGCAAACCGGCGTGACGGTTCCAAGGCTGTAACGCATGAAGCTGTCGGACATTCTGGCCTCGGCAGAGGCACCCCTGTTCTCCTGCGAATTTTTCCCGCCGAAAACAGACAAGGGTGAGATAAACCTGTGGGACTGCATTCAGGATCTCGCCGCCATCCGCCCCGCCTATGTATCGATCACGTACGGCGCCGGCGGCTCCACCCGCGACCGCACGCGGCGGATTGTCGAACGCATCAGGAAGGAGACCAGCCTGAATCCGGTGGCACACCTCACTTGCGTGGGCAGCACGCAGGAAGAACTGGCCGGGTTGCTTGAGGCATACCGGAATGCTGGTATCGAAAATATCCTCGCCCTGCGTGGCGACCCACCCGAGGGAATGGATCATTTCAAGGCGATTGCCGGCGGTTTCGCATACGCGAGCGATCTGGTCTCCTTTATCCGAAGGAGGGACGGTTTTTCCATCGGGGTGGCCACCTATCCGGAGGGACATCCCGAATCCGGAGGCGGTGTGGCCGACGATATCCGTTACCTGAAGCTGAAGCAGGACAATGGCGCGGACTGCGCCATCACGCAGTATTTCTTCGATAACAACAGCTTCTTCCGCTTCCGCGACAAGGCCATGGCGGCCGGTGTCACGATCCCTATCGTTCCCGGTATCATGCCAATCACGAACTATGACCAAATTGTTCGATTCTCGGCCATGTGCGGTGCAACCATCCCTGACTGGCTGCACAAAAGGATGAAACCCGTCCGTGAGAACATCGACACCGTCAAGGCCCTGGGCGTAAAACTGGCAACACAGCAATGCAGGGCGTTGCTGGATTGTGGCGCCCCCGGTCTACACTTCTATACGCTAAACAAGTCCGAGGCGGTTATTGCCATACGCCGAGATCTGGATCGGGCCTGACTCCTGAAAAGGGGCGGTTTGTATCACGCTTACCATGCGTTCCATCACCCAAACTCAATGCTCCACATCCGTACAAAAGGCAAGCTTGCAGCCGCGTGAATCCCGATGAAGTCGAGACGGTTTTTTTGCCTGTCACCAGGAGGAAAAGGAAACAGGTATCATGTCCCTCTATTTACCGTTAATTTTGGCGAAAGGTTCAGGCGTGGATGTTTTAAGCATTTTTTCAACGTTTGTCATCACATGAACATCCAGCAGGAATTCCCCGCAGCCATGGCATTTCATGATTGCCTCCTTGTCATCCAACCACCGACCGGCATCAGGGCGATAAACGGTCACTACGCACACGTTTGCCTTTTTAATACAAGCCGATCATAGCTATGGCTGTGTCTCTTTCATCTTTGGATCCTCTTTGTTATTTGGTTATGTCAGAGCCGATATCGTGAATCCGGGTAATATGGGTTATACAGTCACTCCGAAGCGCCTGCGGGCGTTCTCGCAAGCCAGTTCCGCGGTATACTCAGTCGTCGTTCCACGTACATCGGCAATGCATTCGGCGACATGGCGCACCAAGGCGGGTTCATTGCGTTGACCACGATGCGGAATCGGGGCCAGATAGGGGGCATCCGTTTCAATGAGCAGTGCCTCCTCCGGTACTCGGGCGGCTACCTCGCGCAATGTTTCGTTACGTTTGAAGGTGATATTACCTGAAAAAGAGATGGACATACGCATGTCCAGTGCCTGCCGCGCAATTTCCCATGTTGAGGAAAAGCAGTGCATAATGCCACCGCAGGCATCAACTCCCTCCTCTTTCAGAATACGTAACGTATCCGTATCGGCCTCGCGCATATGTACAATCACCGGTTTGCTCATGCGTTTTGCCGCCCGGATATGGGTGCGAAAACGTGCTTCCTGGACGTCCTTAGCCACATGGTGGCGAAAAAAATCCATACCCGTCTCGCCAATCGCTACGCATTTGAGATGAGCTGCCAGTTCACAAAGTTGCAATACCGTGGGTTCAGCCTTGAGTTCATGGTTCGGATGCACACCCACGCTGCAATATACATTCGCTTTTGTCTCCACCAACGCAAACAGGCGTGGTATGTTCTCCAGATCCACGGCCACCGCGACCAGCCATTGTCCGCCTGCCGCCTGGTAGCGTTTCAATACCAATTCGCGATCATCGTCAAAATGGTGAAAATCAATATGACAATGGGTATCCACCAGTTGCATCTCAGGCTCCCGTGATTTGTCGCAGATGCGACAATTTGACACAGTATAAATCCGTCAGGTTATGCGGATTGGCCAGGACTTCAACGGGCTTACCTTCCGGTTCACCGAATCCGGACACCACCAGATCAGCACCGGAAAAGTCCTGATTGCGCGTGTATCCGTTGACGGTCACCACACATTTCAGGCCGGCAGCCCGCGCCGCCTGCCAACCATTGCCGGAATCCTCCAACGCCAGTGTCTCTCCGGCTACGACGCCCAGTCGTTCCATCGCATACAAATAAATATCCGGTGCGGGTTTCTTGGCTGGTACGATATCGCCTGCCGCCAGCATGGCAAATTTATCAAACCAGTCCCGACCCAATGCATGTGCGATCAAAACATCCAGTGCCGCAGGCGTGGTCGTGGTCACCACGCCTGCGGTAATATCCGCATCATACGCTGCCTCCAGCAAGCGCTTTACGCCGGGCCGTAAAGGAATATGTCCTTCGGTAATCAGTTGTTGATACAGTTTTGTCTTGCGGGCATGCAGCGTTGCAATATAGTCATCGGTCATTTCCGGCATATCGCCGCGTTTGATGTCAAAACGAATGCGCTCCTTGCCACCGGCCACTTTCAGTAATTCGCCATAAGTCGCTTCGTTCCAGCGGCGCTCCAGTCCCGCTTCTTCAAAAGCCAGGTTAAACGCCACGCGGTGGCCATCTCGTTCAGTATCCGCGATCGTACCATCCACATCCCAAAGCAGGCATTTCAGTTCATTCATGATGGCTCCTTTTTTTCTCAATACTCAATGATTGCTCTCTCCATGGTTTCCGTGGTTCAACCCTGTTGTATTCCTCCGGCCTTGCCGGGTCAGACGATATAAATCGTGCTTGGGTTTTGCACAACGGATAGGCTATCATCGCATTTATGGGCATCCTGATTCATGAAGCTGTTCCGCAGTCCGTGGCGGATAACCCACAAACCCGAAAACCGCCCATGTATCAGGTGATGCTGCTTAACGACGACTTCACCCCCATGGCTTTCGTTGTGGACATTCTGCACCAATATTTCCAGAAATCAGAGCCTGAAGCTACCCGTATCATGCTTGCCGTGCACCATGAAGGGCGTGGCATATGCGGCATCTATCCTTTTGAAATAGCTGAAAGCAAGATGTATCTGGTAGGACAAACAAGCAAAAAACATGGGTATCCACTCAAGTGTACGATGGAAAAAATAGAGGCCGGGAATGGGTCATGCTGAATGACGAACTTGAACGCACCTTAAACGATGTGTTCCGTTCAGCGCATTTGCATCGCAACGAATTCGTGACGGTAGAACATCTTTTGCTCGGTCTGCTGGATAATGCCGAGACGGGCGCCGTGCTTGAAGCCTGTGGCGCCGATCCGGAGGAACTGCGAAGCCGTCTTACGCGATACATCTCCGAGCATGTGGCTGTGCTGCCCGAGGGGCCGGGAGAAACGGCTGCCAGCATCGCATTGCAGCGGGTGATTCAACGGGCGGTGATACAAGCCCAGGCCGCGGGCAAACAGGAAGTCACCGGCGCGCACATTCTGGTGGCCGTTTTTTCGGAACAGGACTCACACGCGGTTTTCTTCCTGGAGGAAACCGGCATCACGCGCCTCGATGTGATGAACTATATCGCGCATGGGGTACGCAAGCAGGGAACGCTTGCATCCAAGCAAAGACCGCATACGATTGAAGAGACACGTCAGAAACATAGCACATCACCGCTGGAAACCTTCGCTGTTGATTTGAATGCGCGCGCCATGGCCGGCAAGATTGATGCCCTGATTGGCCGGGAAGCGGAACTGAGCCGATGTATCAATATACTTTGCCGCCGACGCAAGAACAATCCGCTACTGGTAGGTGAGGCCGGTGTCGGTAAAACAGCCATTGCCGAAGGCCTGGCAAGAAAAATTGTCGAGCATGATGTGGCCGATGTCATCGCGGATGCACAAATTTATATGCTGGATATGGGCGCGCTGCTTGCCGGCACCAAATACCGTGGTGATTTTGAAGAACGCCTGAAATCGGTACTCAAAGAGCTGGAGAAAAAGAAACAGGCCATCCTGTTTATTGACGAGATTCATACGGTGATTGGCGCTGGCGCCGCCAGCGGAGGCGCCATGGATGCCTCCAACTTGCTTAAGCCGGTATTGGCAGGCGGCGAACTGCGATGCATTGGCGCGACCACTTACCAGGAATACCGATCCCTGTTTGAGAAAGACCGGGCGCTGTCTCGCCGTTTCCAGAAGATTGATGTAGCGGCACCCAGCGTATCGGAGTGCATCCTGATATTGAAAGGATTAAAACCCGCCCTGGAAGAACACCATGGCGTACGTTACAGCATGGCCGCCATCAGGTCCGCGGCCGAACTGGCCAGCCAGCATTTGCATGACCGGAATTTGCCCGATTCGGCCATTGATGTGCTGGATGAAGCAGGCGCGGCCGTGCGCGTCATGCCTGCGATCAAACGCAAAAAGCAGTTAAGCGTCACGGATATCGAAGAGATCGTGGCGCACATTGCACGTATTCCATCCCGTAGCGTGTCCGCATCGGACAAGAAGAGCCTGAAACATCTCGAACGCAACCTGAAACTGACTGTTTATGGCCAGAACGATGCCATTGGGGCGCTGGCCAGCGCCATCAAACTGTCACGCGCGGGCCTTTCACATCCGGAAAAACCTGTTGGCAGCTTCCTGTTTACCGGCCCTACCGGTGTCGGAAAAACCGAGGTGGCCCGGCAACTGGCTTTGATTCTGGGGCTGGAGCTGATTCGTTTTGATATGTCCGAGTATATGGAGGCGCATTCCGTGTCGCGTTTGATTGGCGCACCGCCGGGTTACGTCGGTTTTGATCAGGGCGGACTGCTGACGGAGGCGGTCAATCAACACCCCCATGCCGTGATGCTGCTGGACGAATTCGAGAAAGCACATCCCGATTTGTTTAACATACTCTTGCAGGTCATGGACCACGGTAAACTGACGGATAACACGGGTCGGCTGGCTGATTTCCGGCACGTCATCCTGATCATGACCAGTAATGCCGGCAGCTTCGAACTCAACAGGGCCACTATCGGTTTTTCGTCACAAAGCAGTCATGGTGATAATACCGAGGCCATCAAGCGTATCTTTTCCCCCGAATTCAGGAATCGGCTGGATGCCATGATTGCCTTTGCCGCGCTGGATGTTGAAACGGTGCGGCATGTGGCGGACAAGTTCCTGATCGAACTGGAAACACAACTCCTAGCCAAGGGCGTGGCGATTGAAGTCAGTGAGCATGCCTGTAACTGGCTGGCGGAACGCGGTTACGATAAACAAATGGGCGCCCGTCCGATGGCGAAACTGATTGCCGAGACGTTGAAAAAACCGTTGGCTGATGAAATTTTGTTTGGCCGTCTGCAAAAAGGCGGACGAGTTCGCGTACGGGTTAAAGGCGATACATTGAGCCTGTCGTATCCAGCTTAACGATATTCCCCGGGATGCACTCGTTTCCGACCGTAATCTCCCCGGCGAAGCTCTACCTCGAACACAACCCTGCCAACAAAGGAACAAAGCAAGGGCATGGCAGAATGTATGAATAGTTCAGGCTGGCTTCGATCCTAAACCCATAATACAATCATCACGGCGATTCATGAATAATGCAGGCTATTCCGAGCCTCTTGCAAATACGGATATTCCATATTGTTGCGCAACTTTTTTCACCTTATGCCGCTCCAGTATAAGTGTTTTTTCGGCCTCAATAGCCAGTACGTTGCATTCTGAGGCATGCATGATTTCAAGAGTATCCGGACCGATAGCCGGGACATCGAAGCGTAAATCCTGCATGGGCTTGGCCACCTTGATGACCACCGCCTTGCCATTGCCCATCAAGCCTCCTCGTGAAATCGCTTCATCGGTACCTTCAATCGCCTCCACGGCCAGTACGGCCCCGTCCTGCACCACAACGGTTTGGCCAATATCAAGCGCGGCAATTCCTCGCGCCTGCACGTAACCGAACTCAATATCATCGAAGGATGCCCTGGCAGGCTTTGGGCCAAACAGCAGACCTTTTCCCGCCAGCATTTCACCCGCGAATTCGGTTTGTGGCAATACCTTGATGCCTGCCTTGATGACCTCATCCGAGATCGCTTTCATCAGTGTGTCATCCTTACGATCCCGTATTGTTGCCAGCGTCTTGATTGCTGTAACATCGGGCCGAAAGTTTCGGAACAGATGAAGTTTTCGTACCTTTCCAGCAAAAATAATTGCGTTAACATTCGCCGATTTAAAGGATCGTATCATGCCCCCCAACTGGCCGACATGCAGCCAGCAGGTTGATGTTGAATAACGCTCAATTTCAGGAAAAGTTTCTTCCCGTGCGGCAACGGTATGCACCTCCATGCCCTGATTCCGGAGACTGGCTGCAAGCTCCAGAGGAAAAGAACCATAACCCGCCACCAGGCCCAGCTTGGGAGGCAGCGAATCTTTTTTATCCGGCATCGCGTTTGTGAACAACCAGTCCGTGCTGTGCATTTCCGACAAATTCAAGCATTTCCATGGCATACGGATTTTCGCCCGCAACGGATTGCGCCTGTTCAATCCGGGCAGCAAGGCATTCGTTGTTCTGCAACAGCATTTTGTACAGCTGTTTCAGTACCTTAACATCGTACAGCGAAAAACCGCGACGCTTCAGACCCACAAGATTCAGGCCGGTCAATTCAGCCCGATAACCTCCCGAAACCAGGCAGAATGGCGGAATATCCTTGTTGATACCGCACATACCTCCAATCATCACATAACGGCCAACACGCACGAACTGATGAATCGCGGACAGCCCCCCGACAATAACGCCATCCGAAATTTTAATGTGACCAGCCAGGGTAGCACAGTTGGCAAGGATAGCTTCATTGCCAATCTGGCAGTCGTGTGCAATATGAGCATATGCCATCAGCATGTTTTTGTTACCAATACGCGTGACCATGCCGCCACCTTCCGTACCGGTATTCACAGTCACGTTTTCACGGATGGTATTGTCGTTGCCAATGACAACACGGGATGCTTCGCCGTGGTATTTCAAGTCCTGAGGCTCATTGCCAATGCTGGAAAAAGGGAAGAACCGATTCCTTTCCCCAATATCCGTATGCCCTGATATCACCACATGTGAGATAAGCTCGGTATCCGCACCGATATGGACATGCTCCCCCAGCACGCAATGGGGACCAATCGTGGCATTAGGGTGGATCTCGGCACCTTTTGCTATAATCGCCGCGGGATGAATCATCATCAGCCCACTTCATCCCTGGGCATCATGGTCGCCATCACATCACCTTCACAGACCAGTTCGCCGTCCACCAGTGCCTGCCCGTGAAATTTCCACATCGAACCACGGTGGCGCAACAGGGTCAGTTCAAACAGTACCTGATCCCCCGGACGTACCGGCTTGCGGAAACGAACGCCATCAATTCCGGTGAAATAAACCAAATATTCCTTGTTCCTGGGAATGGACTGAAATGCCAGCAATCCACCGACCTGAGCCATTCCTTCCACCAGCAATACACCCGGCATCACCGGATAACCCGGAAAATGCCCCATAAACTGAGGTTCGTTGTATGTCACATTCTTGATGGCGCGCATAAACGTTTCTTCCTTGAAGTCCAGCACCTTGTCCACCAGTAAAAAAGGATAACGATGCGGAAGAAGCTTCATGATTGCATCAATATTCAATTCAGGCATCAAATCCTCTCATTTTCCACAGATCCGGCAAACGTAACATAATGGCGGATACCCTCAGCCAGAGGTGGTGCGGCATGGCTGGAATGCCCGCGTAGGTTCCACCCGCTTCCAGATCACCCGCAACGCCGCTTTTAGCGGCAATTTTGCAGCCATCGCCAATATGCAGATGCCCGGCTATTGCCACCTGCCCTCCGAATTGGCAACCCTGGCCCACCACCGTGGAACCCGCTATGCCAGCCTGGCCGGCTATAATGCTGTAGGCGCCGAGTTTTACGTTGTGCCCAATCTGAATCAGGTTGTCCAACTTAACGCCCTGACCAATCACGGTATCACCAATAGCGCCTCGATCAATGCAGGTATTAGCCCCAATCTCTACATCATCTTCAAGTAAAACGCGACCGGCCTGGGGTATTTTAAGATGCTCGCGGCCCGTCCATGCGTAACCAAAACCATCCGAGCCAATCACCGCGCCCGACTGCAAAATAACGTTATTCCCGAGTTTGCAGAGCGCGCCAAGTACGGCACGGGAATGCAAGGTGCATGATCGGCCCATACTTGCCCCATCCTCAACGACACAGCCTGCGCCAATATGGCTGCCCGTCCCAATGTTCACTCGTTTACCAATCACCGCCAGAGGCCCGACATCAACGTCCTCCGCGAGACGGGCTGTTGCGTCAATGACGGCTGATTCATGCCTCAATCCACTGGCCTGTTTGCCGGGATGGAAGTACCGCTGCAGGAGTGCAAATGCCAGATAGGGATCCGCCACCCGGATAATGGAACGGGAGGTCTCCGGAAGGATATTGTCATTGAGCAAAACAACAGCGGCATCCGATGTCTCGACTTGTGTTTTGTAATGCATATTGGCCAGGAAAGAGGCTTGATCCGGCCCGGCCCGTTCCAGGGTATTTACACCGGTAATTTCTGTTTCCGGATCGCCATGCTCCAGTCTACCACCTACAAGTCCGGCAATATCGCGAAGAAGCATCTGCCCGTGGATGTTATTTGCTGGCATCAAGGAGCTTGGTCACCTGCGTTGTCACATCGTGTGCGGGAGACACATAAAGAACCGAAGGGCGGGTCAGAATAAGGTCATAGCCATTTTTTTTGCCGAATGCGCGTATTTCCCTGCCGAATTTCGTATTGATCCCCGAAAGAACACGATTTCTTTCAAATGACATCGCCTCCTGGGCATCCTGCAATTTTCGTTTAAAATCCTTTTTCATATCATTAAGGGTCTGTTGCTTCCTGGACAAACGATCCGGTGACATCGCCATGGACTGGCTGGTCAAATCCTTGTCCATCCGGGTAATACGATCCTTGAGGGCTTTCAGTTCCTTCATCTTGGTCTTTTTGATGGCCTCCAGTTGCTGCTGACCCGTGCGATACTGCTTTGTATTTTCAATCGCGCTCTTCACATCAACAAAGCCAATTTTCAATTCAGCGGCATGAAGCTGCCCGCTGGTGAAAATTCCCAGCGCCAAAATTCCTGCCATGAATATACGATATCGCATTCGATTCTCCTTGTGCTCCATAAACGGACTGATTCCTGATTGGTTTAGCTAACGCTATACGTTTTCTTTTCAGATTAAAATGTTGAACCCAGGGCAAACTCAAAACTTTTGGTACGATCCCCCGGCTGCTTGCGTACGGGGAACCCCCATATCAATCCAACGGGCCCAATGGGGGAAAGCCATTCAATCCCGAACCCGACCGATGCCCGTACCTGGGACAATTTCAAGTTTTGGTTAAAATCCGCGATTGAAGCAAGATCAGCGAATGTTATGCCACGAATCCCAGAGGATTGCATATAGGGAAAAGGAAAAAACAAATTAACGGAAGCCCTCGCCGTTTTGTTGCCGCCAATAACTTCACCCGTCGCCGGATCACGAATGGTGACACCATACTGATCAAATCCCCGAATACTTCCAATACCCCCCATTGAGAAACGACGAAAAATTGGAACACTCCGCCCTGAATAGCCACGAATATATTGCATATTCAGCGATGGATTCAATGTAAAATTATCACCCATCGGAAAATAGGCCTTGGCAAAAAGTGTTGATTGCACGAACCTGTTGCTTCCTCCCAAGCCAGCCACCCCCAGGCTTCCACCAAGCAGGTATCCCTCCGTTGGCGTAATAAAACTGTCGCGCGTATCCCAGGTCAGGCTTTGCGTCATCTCTCCCGTCGTCTGCTTGCCGAATTGGGATTTCAAAATCAGCGAGGTATTCGGGGCAAGACCAAAAATATTTGTATCGCTGAACTGATAACTGATGCCGTAACTAAAATGATCGGTGATGGGAATCCCGATGCCAAATCCGCCGCCGAAACTGTTCTCCTTAAAGGATGTGAGGGATTGCAAACGCGTCTGCCGCTTAAACACGTTAAGACTGGTGCTCAAATTCTGGCCCAAAAAATACGGATCCGTGATACTTCCGGTGAAATTCTGGGTCTTGACGCCTACTTCTCCGCTCAGACGGCCGGAATAACCCTTGCCAAGGAGGTTCCGCTGGTTGATCGATGTACGGATAAATACCTTCTCCAATTGGGAAAATCCGGCACCAATGGAGAAAGACCCCGTCTTCTTCTCATTCACGCGCACCTTCATCTTGACCTTGTCCGGCGCACTGCCCCTGGGCATGGATACGCGTACATCCTGAAAAAGAGACAATTTCTTCAGCCTTTCTTTACTAATTTTCAGCTTGCTGCTGGAAAATCGTGCACCTTCCTGCTGCCGCAGCTCACGCCGGATTACGAGGTCATCCGTTTTATTATTGCCGCTGATCTCAATGCGCTCGACATAGACCTCCGGACCCTTTTCAATATCGAATGTTATATCCACGGTGTGCTCATAAATATTGCGGTGAAGCAATGGCGTCACCGTGGCAAATGCATAGCCCTCATCGCCCACCCGAACCGTCATATCATCGATGCTCTTGCGCATCCTGGTCAACGAATACAAATCTCCCTTACTCAGTTGCACCAGGCCCATCAGGGTATCCTTGTCCGGAACCATATCGCCCTGCAGCTTAACGGCACTGACTTTGTATTGCACACCTTCATGGATGGAAAAAGTAAGGTAAAATGAGCGCTTATCCGAGGAAAGCGAGACCAGTGTGGATTCCACCTTGGCATCCAGATATCCCTGATTCATATAATACTGCAGAATAAGCTGCTTATCCGCTTTTAAACGATCCCGGTTAAACACATCACGATTCTTGAACCAGGCCATCAGGCCGGACTGCCGGGATGCGATGACCTTGGCCAGGGTATCGTCCGGGAAGGCTTTATTACCGATAAACCGGATGCGCTTGATGCGTGTCACATCACCCTCATGCACGCGAAGCGTCAAGTCCATGCGGCCATCACCGCGCCGTTTCCTGATGACCTTGACCCTGAGTTGATAATAACCTTTCTTCAGATATCCCTGACGGATAATACGGATATCATGATCCAGATCGAATTTATTGAATATGCGGCCAGCCTTAAGTTTCAGCCTCATCTTAAGGTCCTTTTTCGTCACCGCATGCAATCCATCCAGCGTCACGGATGCAATCATGGGATTTTCCTTGACGTGATAGGTCAAATGCCTGCCATCATTCCTGACGACGCCCGTCACGCGAATATCCGAGAAAAACCCGGTTGCAAACAAACGCCTGACATCACGGCTAATACGGCGTTTATCAAGTTTTTGGCCTACCCTGGTACGAATCTTGTCCATGATGGCACCGGTCGCAATAAAACGGTTGCCAGCAACGCCAACGGATACAATTGTATCATTTCCTCCCGCTGACGCCGCATCAGCAGCCGACACAGGTGATGCCAAACAAAGACACACCATCATATATAGCGCGGTGGCGACCCATTGCGCACCCTTCATTCCCTGAACCATCTCGCGATATCATTATAGAAAGAAAATATCATGAGCGCGGCAATGAGCACCATGCCGACCATCTGGGTACGTTCCATCATCCTGGGCGAAAGCGGTGCGTTTCGCACCTTCTCAATGGACAGATAAAGCAAATGGCCTCCATCCAGAACGGGCACGGGGAGCAGGTTGAGTACGCCCAGATTCACCGAGATCAGGGCAAGAAAAGAAATGAATGCCACAAAGCCCAGTGAAGCCGCTTTTCCGGCAATCTGGGCAATGGCAATGGGTCCGCCCAGGTTTCTGGGAGAGATCGTCGCCGTCAACATCTTGCCAAGCACCTGGACGGTCAATACGGTGACCTCCCATGCGCGTGTAAACCCGTGTTTCAGTCCCTCAATTGGCCCCATGCGATAGATGATCAACGGATACAGGGGCCTGGCCATCATTCTGGCGCCGATCCGACCACGGCCCTTTTTATCACTTTCAGGCGTAATGGCGAGACGAAGTATTTTCCGCCCACGCTTGATATGCAGGGTAATAGACTGACCGGCATAAGTCTGCACCTGGCGAATAAAGCCACCAATGTTGGTCACGGCCTCGTGATTAACCTGCAATACTTCATCCCCTGGCTTCAGGCCCGCTTTCGCCGCTGGTTCATCCGCCATCACCTCCGCCACCAGCACATGCATGCCCGGATCAATGCCCAGCACACCGGCAGCAACATTCAGGAGAAGCGGATCCTTGTCCGGAACAGGCATCCCGAGATGCAAAACATGGATATCACCGCCACGTTCCACCTGCACGGCCAGAGGCTTGCCGACAGCATCCTTAAGCCGATCTTCCATTTGTTGCCATGAATGAATCGCATGACCATTCAGTGCGATAATTTTATCATGGGTCACGAAACCCGCCTGCTCCGCAAGGGATGCGGGCGCCACACGCCCCACGACAGGCGGTAACACGGACTGACCCAACCAGCCCGCCAGCATGTACGCTGCAATAGCGAAAAGAAAATTGAAGCTCGGTCCGGCGACGGCAACACAAGCGCGTTTCCATATAGGCTGGACATCAAAAGCACGCGCCTTATCCTCCTCGGATAACGCCTGCCTGGTCTCCTCCCCCTGTTCATCCGGATCTTCGCCCAGCATCTTGACATAACCACCAAGCGGAACAGCCGCAATGACATAAAGCACTTCCCCGTCTCTGCTGTGCCATGAAAAAAGTGCCGGGCCGAACCCCACGGAAAATTTCTCCACTTTGATACCCAGTTTACGGGCCATGATAAAATGTCCGAATTCATGCACGGAGATTAATAATGCAATAGCGACAACAAAAGCAGCCACGGTATGAATGGTTTCGATCAAAGCATCCTCCATATGTTGATGCGCAACACAATGCTGATAAACATGATTGTCTCTATAATTTTGTTATGAACATTTCCGCCGAATGCCGAGCTTCGTGGTCACGCGACCATACATCATCCAGACCATCAACGGAAATATCTTCACTGGCTTCCAGAGCCTGCTCAACCACGCGTACGATGTCCGTAAAAGCAATACGCCTTTCCCGGAATGCCTGGTTGGCGATTTCGTTGGCGGCATTCAATACGATTGCCAGCGAGTTGTGACCCGCCAGAACCCCTTTCACCAGGCGCATGGCCGGAAAACGTGCTTCATCCACGTTCTGAAAATCCAGACGCCCATACGTCGCGAGTTCCAGCATGGAAATGCCGGACGACAAGCGGGGGCAAGTCTGCATAGCATAGGCAACAGGACCGCGCATGTCCGGTTCGGCCAGTTGCGCCACAACCGAACCGTCCATGTATTCCACCATGCCGTGTACAATGCTTTGCGGATGAATGATGGCGGAAAGCTTATCCGGCTGCATGTCAAACAACCAGCGCGCCTCAATCAGCTCCAGGGCCTTGTTCATCATGGTCGCCGAATCCACGCTGATTTTGGCCCCCATATTCCAGTTGGGATGCGCCACCGCCTCATCAGGCGTAATGGAATGCATGGTGGCCGGATCACGATCGCGAAACGGGCCGCCGGAAGCCGTCAGAATAATACGCGAAACCGATGCATGGTCATGTCCCGCCAGACATTGATGCACGGCTGCATGCTCCGAATCCACGGGAACCACCTCGGCGCCACACGTCCGCGCTGTTTGCATAAAAATACGGCCCGCCGTAACCAGACACTCCTTGTTCGCCAAACCAACCCGCTTCCCCGCCCTGACGGCAGCCAGCGCGGCGGGCAAACCAACGCTGCCCACCATCGCCGCGAGCACCATATCCACCGAAGGCTCCGTAGCCATGACAATCGCCGCATCCATGCCTGCCTCAAGCTGTACGCCTTTGGGCAATCGGCCCCTGAGTGATCCCGCGGCATCAGGATCCGTCATCACAACCCAGCGGGGGTGGAGGGTATGCGCCAGTTCCAGCATACGCTGATGGTTACGATGTCCGACCAGGGCATAGGCGGAAAAGACATCCGCATGGCGCAACAAAACATCAGCCGCACTGCCGCCAATAGAACCCGTCGCCCCCAGAATAGTCAGATATTTCACAGCCCAATCCAGAGTAAACCCGCCACTGAAACAGCCGGCACGAGGGCGTCAATACGATCCAGCAGACCTCCGTGTCCCGGCAACAGGTTCCCGCTGTCTTTCACATGGGCGGCGCGTTTGACAGCCGACTCCGCCAGATCGCCCATGATGCCTGTAAAAGCCAACACCACGCCGAGTACGAGTGCGAGATATACGGAAATACGGGCGAACAAGACCCAAATACCCGCCGCCGCCAAGACGCCAAGCAGCATGCCGGCCAATGCGCCTTCCACCGTTTTACCGGGGCTAATGGCCGGGCAGAGTTTGTGGTTGCCGAAATACTTTCCGACGAAATAGGCCGCAATATCCGATATCCATATACCCACGAAAGCACCCGATATGAATTGGTTTCCGAATGGTAACTTATGCAACAATAACAGCGTCCATACAAACAACAACAGCCAGACAGCTATCCAGTAAGCCATGGCCAGACGATGAATGAGATCGGGTAGCGCCTCACCCGTGGATGTTCTGCCTGCAATCATCAGTAGGGCTGTCCATATCACACCCAGTAAAAGAACAGCTACAACGGAATGCTGGCCCGCCAGTATCATGGCAACCGCAGCACTGGCGGATAATGCGAACCAGAAGCGCAGGGGCAAACAAAGCATGTGGATAAGCTCAAACAGTGCAGTAATGGCCAGGATGCCTAAAAGCCAGCCAAACCATGGGGATGGCGTAAGCAATATCCACCCAGCCGCCAGGGGAGCGAGAATCAATGCGGTTAGAATACGTTTCACCAGCTCGGGCCTCATGTAACGCACCCACAGCTCACGTCAGACTGATCAGCATTCGATGCATTGCCGTCAATCTGTTCACTGGTTTTGCCAAATCTCCGTTCACGGCACGCATAATCATCCAGGGCAGCTTTAAATTCCTCGTGTGTGAATGCGGGCCAGTATTGTTTAGAGAAATAAAGTTCGGAATAAGCGGCATCCCACAGGAAAAAATTGGAAATTCGATGTTCATCGCCGGTACGAATTAACAGATCAACAGGCAACAGGTTCCCGCACCACAGAAATTTTCTGAACCCTTCGGCATCCAGCGCCACCAGCGCCTTGTCCGTATCCGGCTGTGCCAGCGCCCAGTGACACGCCGCATGCACACCTGCGAGTATTTCCTGCCAGCCCCCATAGTTCAGGCAAAGTACCAGATCAATCCGATCGTTCGCCCTGGTGTCCCGGCATACTTTTTCAACCGCCCGTTGTGCCTTTTTCGGTAAGGCATGGGTATCCCCCAGTGTGCGCACTCGCACACCCTTTGCATGCATGGCCGGAATCTCGCGTGGAAGCAGGGATGCCAGTATGGACATCAGCCCACGCACCTCCATTGTCGGTCTGGACCAGTTTTCCGTCGAGAAAGCAAACAGTGAAAGCTGCCGCACACCCGCCTCCGCCGCCCATTCCACCACCTGCCGCACCCTGAGCGCACCTTGTCTGTGCCCTTCCAGGCGTGGCAATCCCCGCTGCATGGCCCAGCGTCCGTTACCATCCATGATGATAGCGACATGGCAAGGAATTGAGTGTTTTGAAGGCATTAAACCGTCAGGATATCTTGCTCTTTACGGTCCAGCACCTGATCTGTTTCAGCAATGG
Organism: uncultured Zetaproteobacteria bacterium; assembly: GCA_964492105.1. GTDB lineage: Bacteria > Pseudomonadota > Zetaproteobacteria > Mariprofundales > Mariprofundaceae > JAUZQZ01. The sequence goes on along the minus strand of CAZBJB010000017.1, from coordinate 4,306 downwards.
CGAGATCGGTCAGCGTCTGAATCTTCTCCTGCATGCGCTTACCCTCATCTTCAGACATGCCTTCATCCTTCATCCGTTTTTTTACATCTTCATTGGCATCACGGCGCACATTGCGCACTGCTACCCTTGTTTTTTCACCCAGTTGTTTGACCTGCCGCACAAATTCTTTTCTCCTGTCCTCTGTCAATTCCGGTAATGTGATACGGATGACTTCTCCATCGCTATTGGGTGTTATTCCAAGATTAGAGGCAAGAATGGCCTTTTCAATCGCCTGAAGCATAGGTTTTTCCCAGGGAGAGATCACGATCATGCGAGGTTCGGGCACGGAAAGACTCGCGACCTGATTCACCGGCACCTCGCTGCCATAGTATGAAACCCGAACATGATCGAGCAATGACGCATTGGCACGTCCCGTTCGAATTCTTGATAATTCATCCTTCAAAACCGCAATGGATTTTTGCATTCTCAATTCAGCATTTTCAAGCATCCCGGTTCTCCCTGACCACGGTTCCTACTGCCTCGCCGCGAACTACTTTCATCAGGTTGCCCGGCTTGTTAACGTCAAATACCATGATCGGCATATCATTGTCCCGACAGAGCGACATTGCGGTCGCATCCATCACACCCAGTTTCCTCGTCAAGGCCTCCGTAAATGACAGTTCCGTATAACGTTTCGCATGGTGATCCAGCTCGGGATCTGCTGAATAAACACCATCCACCCTGGTGCCCTTCAGAACAATATCAGCACCGATTTCCATTGCTCGCAGACTGGCTGCGGTATCGGTCGTAAAATAGGGATTACCGGTACCCGCGGCAAAAATTACAATACGGTTCTTTTCCAGATGCCGGATCGCCCTGCGCCGGATATAGGGCTCGGCTACTTCCTTCACGTGCAATGCCGAAACGACACGTACGGTCTCACCCTGCCGTTCAATGGCGTCCTGCAAGGCGATCGCATTCATCACTGTCGCCATCATCCCCATATAATCGGCGCTGGCCCGATCCATACCCTTTGCTGAACCCGTCAGTCCCCGAAAAATATTTCCGCCCCCGATCACGACGGCAAGTTGTACACCATATTTTCGGACATCGACCAGTTCACATGCAAGACGGACAATGGTTTCGGAATCAATGCCATAGCCCGCCTCTCCCATCAACACTTCGCCGGAAAGCTTGAGCAATACCCTCTTGTAAAGGTGATCTGTCCCAAACGGATGTGATGCTTTGGATTCGGGTGAATCAGCCATTGACCTGGGCAACCACATCTGCGGCAAAATCGCTTTTTACTTTTTCGATACCCTCGCCAAGCTGGAAACGGCACATAAACACCACTTCAGCATCCGACTGAACCGCAGCCAAAACCCTGGCGACAGTTTGATCCGTATCCATGACGAAATTCTGTTCCATCAAACAAATCCTGGAGTAGAATTTGTTCAACTGACCACGCACGATCCGGTCAAGAATGTGTTTAGGCTTCCCCGACGCCGCCGCACGCTCGAACAAGACGGATCGTTCACGTACCACCATCTCCGAAGGCACCTCTTCGCGGCGAATATACTGAGGATCCATTGCTGCTACATGCATGGCAATGTTGCGCGCAAGATCGTTTAATGCACAGTCCGAGGTGCCCTTAATCCCTACCAGTACGCCGATCTTGCCAGCGCCATGGACATAGGAAGAAACAATACCATGATCCAGCCTCACACGCTCGAAGCGGCGGATATTCATGTGTTCACCAAGGGTTGAAATCAAACGGGAAAGTGCCTGCTCGACCGAATATTCCCCATCAAAGTTCAGTGCATGCAACGCATCCATGCCGATCGGGTTTTCATCCAGAACAAGCTGGCCCAGGCTATCAACAAATTTTCTGAACCGTTCGTTCCTGCTAACAAAATCAGTTTCGGAATTAACCTCAAGCACAAGGCCCGCATGTCCGGTAGATGTTGCCAGAACAACCCCTTCAGCAGCCACGCGCCCCACTTTGTTAGCCGCAGCCGCCAACCCTTTTTTACGCAGCACATCCACGGCACCGTCCATAGCGCCATCCGATTCAGACAATGCCTTTTTACAATCCATCATGCCCGCGCCCGTCATCTCACGTAGTTTTTTGACATCAGCAGCCGTAATCATGGTCATTCATTCCCTCCGTTTTTATCCCGCATTATTCATAAATTGCCGTGATGCTTGCGCAGAGCCTGTGTGCCACCCGTTTTTACCTTCCTGATCGAAAGTGCCACGTTTTTTGCCTCTGATTGCTCCAGCCTGGTTTTTTTCTTTTCTGTCCCCACTTCCATGGCCGGATCCTGCCGCGCAGGAGTAGCTACCTCGGCGGATATTTTTCCCGTGGATGCATCTCCGGCTGCAGGATCGGAAACGGGGGTATCCTCCCTTTCTTGCTCAACGTTTTCCAGACGCCATGTTTCAGCGCCTTCGATCAATCCATCCGCCATCTTACTGCAAAACAACCGAATGGCACGAATCGCATCGTCATTGCCTGGGATGACATAATCAATTCCCGACGGATCGCAATTCGAGTCCACGACTGCAACAACAGGAATGCCCAGCTTGCGGGCTTCCGCGACTGCCAGCGCCTCCTTGCGAATGTCAATGACAAACAAACAGTCAGGGAGGCTAAGCATTTCCTTGATACCACCCAGGGAACGTTCCAGCTTCTCCAGCTTGCGCTGAAGCTGTAACGCTTCTTTCTTGGTCAACAGCTCAAAAACCCCCTCTTCCTGCTGCCGTTGTAAATCCTTCATTTTTCGCACGGATTGTTGCACGGTGGAAAAATTGGTCAAGGCACCACCCAACCAGCGATGGTTGACATAAAACTGCCCGGCCCGACCTGCTTCTTCGCGAATCGCATCACGCGCCTGACGTTTAGTGCCGACGAACAGCACCCTGCCACCGGCCACCGCCAGTGCATTCATAAACTGGTAGGCTTCATTGGCCATCTTCAGGGTTTTCTGCAAATCAATGATGTGGATGCCGTTTCTCTGGCCAAACAGATAAGGGGCCATTTTTGGATGCCACCGGCGTGTCTGATGACCAAAGTGAACACCGGACTCAAGCAGTTGTTTCATGAAAAATTGAGACATGTCGTCTACCTCCGATTGTTATACCCTCCACCGCCCACAGCCCTGCTGGATAACCATCCGGGCACAATCAGACAAGGCGGTGTGTGAAGTGGTGCGCTTTCTACCCAAACCGTGACGGACAATCAAGTGAAAACTACGTTCCATGGCTCATGATCCGGACTATTCATGAATTACCGTGATGATGAAGTCGGGCCTTTGTTCGCAACGAGTTTCGAGGAAAGAGAGCATAGCCGTGCATACGGTCTACCGACGAGGGATTCGTCGCAGGCAAAGGAACCCGTAAGGGCGTGGCGGCATGTAAGGGGCAGAGCTAGCCACCCACGGCCCAGGTGATAAGAATCCGGGCGGAACCCAGAATCGGGGGGCCGATCACCTTCTGCCACACACCGCTCAGCAGCAGGACAACAATGATAATAAATCCATAGGGTTCAAGGCGGGACAAACGATAGGCTGCCGGCCCCGGTAGCAGACCCACGGCCATTCGCCCGCCATCCAGTGGTGGTAACGGAATCAGATTGAAAATGCACAACACCAGGTTGAAGATGATCGAAGCCTGACACATTGCCCCTACGGGGCCGGCCAGCCAGATCATGGTCATCGGCAGTCTGGCCATGCCATACAGCAGAATCGTCGAGGCCAATGCCAGCAGGAGATTGGTTGCAGGCCCCGCCAGTGCCACCCACACCATATCCTGCTTTGGCCGGTTCAGCTTGCGAAAATCAATCGGCACCGGTTTGGCGTAACCGAACAGAAATGGCGAGTGGACAATCAGCAGCAGAATGGGAACCAGGATGGTGCCAACAGGATCGATATGCTTGATCGGATTAAGCGTCAACCGCCCCATCCAGCGGGCCGTATTATCACCCAGTTTATCCGCCACCCAGCCATGCGCCACTTCGTGCAAGACTACGGCGAATATGACGGGCAACGCCCAGATGCTGATGCCGTGAATGATTGAGTTCATATTCATGCGGCGAGCTTAACATAAAAGGTAGCGAATTGAGCATACAAGAGACTGTGAGCCTGAGACAAGCTGTTTCCCGATACACGGATTATTGCCGGATCAGGCTTGGGTGGGGATTTATAAATAGTTCAGGTTAGAGCCTCTTGCAAAACTCCGGGTGGATGAGCGGCAATCCCACTTTGAGACCAGTTTCGGGATTGAATGAGCTGCATGGTGGTTCCATGGAGCGAAATTCAAGCTCGGA
>CAZBJB010000016.1:0-26340 GCA_964492105.1 uncultured Zetaproteobacteria bacterium | reverse complement strand
AATGGGCCGAAGTGGGGAAGCCGATCACCGCTCATGAGTTTTGCAAGAGGCTCCACTGTGATGCGTGTGCATGTGCACGCAGACAGGCCTGGTCTTTGCTCCCAACGGATTTTTCGGGATGGAGGCCAGGGTGCGGCAACATTCGTGAATCATGCAGGATAACGGATACCATTAGAATTCAATACCCTGAGTCGCCTGGATACCCTGATCAAAGGCATGTTTTATTTTTTGCATCTCCGTCACCGTATGCGCTACTTCAATGACTTCCCGAGGCGCATTCCGCCCGGTCAGGATCACATGCATCCATTCAGGCCGTTCATGGCACAACAGTTCGGCAATCTCCGCGCCCGAAATCCAGCCGTAAGATGCGCAACAGTTAATTTCATCGAATAGCAGCATATCATACGCATGCGAACGCAGCTTTTTTTTGCACAAATCCCATATTTCACGGCTGGTTCTGATATCCTGCTCAGGATCCTTCGTGTTCCAAGTAAACCCGTCACCGGGGGAATGCCACTCAATGTCGTCAAATTTCCCCGCCGCTTTTTGCTCTCCGGTTTTCCACTTGCCCTTGATGAACTGGATCACGCACACCTTCATACCCCATGCCGCGGCCCGAAACACCATGCCAAAGGCGGAAGATGATTTGCCTTTTCCATCGCCGGTATTGACCACGATCAACCCCTGTCGTCTATCACGTATTTTCATCTTCGGCCTCCTGATCGTATCCGGAAGAATTCCGGTTAATATTCCGGCAACAGGGATGTTGGATGGAGAGGAACCCCGAACACTGTCTGTAAATGGTTCTGTGTCAGCATCCCCGTTGCGATACCCGCTTCGATATGGCACCTGTTATCGAACAACACCACATCATCCGCGATGCGCATGGCCTGCTGGATATCGTGCAACACAACCACAATCGCGCGTCCGTGTTCCGCCTGCCGCCGCAGCATATTCAGGCACGCCATCTGGTGGTGTAAATCCAGATGTGTGCTCGGTTCATCCAGCAACCACACAGGCGTATCGCGCAACATCAATGCCGCCAGTTCCACCCGTTGCCTCTCACCACTCGAAAGATCACCGAGGGATCGATCCAGAAAGCTCTCCGTTTCCATAAGCCTCGCGGGTTCAACGATTCCTGATTGATCTTCACCACCGGCCAGCCGTAAACGCTGCGCGACTGTCAGCCCGAATTCCGTTGGCGGCAATGCCCCTTGCCATGCAATCTCCCGCGCTATCTCCGCTCTTGTATAGTCATTCAGCAGCTTACCCCGTAATACAATTTCTCCTGTAACGGGAATCATACCCGCAAGCGCCAGCAACAGGCTGGACTTGCCTGTGCCATTGGGCCCCATGATGGCCGTCACGCGTCCCGTAATAATGACGTTGGAAAAATTCGTGCACAATGTGTGCCCGCCGCGCCGCAGTGTGACTTGTTTCAGTTCAAGAAGATTCATGATACACGCCGCAGGATCAGGTAAAGGAATACCGGCACGCCGATGATGGCAGTGAGTACGCCCACCGGTAGTTCGGCCGGTGCAATCACCGTACGCGCCACCGTATCGGCCATCGCCAGCAGCAGGCCGCCGCCGATCGCGGATGCGGGCAAAACGAAGCGGTGCAACGATCCGAATATCAACCGCATCAGATGTGGTACAACCAGCCCGACAAATCCGATTGTGCCCGCCGCCGTTACCGCAACCGCCGTCACCGCGCTGGCCATGAACAGCACTCTCCGGCGTAATGATGTCACATCAACACCGAGTGCCTCGGCATGACGTTCGCCCAACAGCAGCATATCCAGTGAACGGGACAGCAGCATGCCACAGCCCAGCGCGGCGACCCATGTTAGCAACAATATCGAAACAGGGATCTCCGAATGCGATAAATCACCCATCATCCAGGCAAGGGCGCGTCCAAGCCCGTGTTCCGGCAACGACGTCAGCAACAAAGCCAGCACCGCCGACCAGAATGCGGCCAGCACCACGCCGACCAGCAACACGCGCGACGGCCCCAGATGCGAAAAAGTCATGACCACGGCAATGCCAACCCATGCCCCGGCGAATGCCCCGACGGACATCGCCCATACCGATTCAGGCAACAACATCAATCCCGTGACTGCACCCACCGCCGCACTACCCGCCACACCCAATACATACGGCTCGGCCAGTGGATTACCCAACAGCACCTGAAACCATGCTCCGGCCAATGCCAGCAATCCACCTACGGCGAAGGCAACCAGTACGCGTGGAACGCGTAATTCCAGAAAAACAGTATGATCCAGCGCAGTCATGTGCAGAGGATTGATCCATGAATCACCAACGCACATGGCTGCCAGCAGCAGGCCGCAGGTCAACAGCAATATGACGGTAAATTTAAGGTTAACTCGCAAACCATATCCCCAGCAACAGCATGCAGCTTTCATACACCTCGATTCCGGCACCGAGGCAATCGCCTGTCATGCCGTTCAAACGCCATTTCAGATATGTTCGCCATAGCAGCAGACAGAGTACGGCAATCATGGCAAACGAAAAAGTGATAGCCATCCCACTGACCATGAACAATACCAGTCCCCAGGCCCATATTGCATAGGTTTGCGACTCCCACGCAAACCGTTCGCCACTTCCCGGCGCAATGGCTTTCAGCGTCCGCGACCAGAATATAGCCCCAAAACGCGCCCATGCAGGAATGAGCAGCAACATCCAGAGCATGCTATCCTGTGATTTCAGCAGGACGGACGTGGCAACCAGCTTGGTCATCAGGATGGCGATCAGGGTAACGACACCGAATACGCCGATATGCGGATCCTTCATCACATCACAGAAGCGTTCAGGATCGCGGTGGGCCGCCCCGAGCGCATCGGCCAGATCGGCGGCCCCGTCCAGGTGCAATGCGCCAGTTATGCCAATCCAGGCCAGAACGACCAGCAGGGCGGCCAGCCAGTCATTTACGGATAACCCGATCTCGGCGGCGGCGGTGAGTAACGTACCGATGACCAGCCCGACCAGGGGAAACCAGACGACGGATGCGGGAAAATCCTCTGGCTTGAAATCCCTGGCTTGCGGCAGCGGCAGTCGGGTCAGAAAAGTGAAGGCGATGAGCGCCCCTTTCATGTAGTGGCCCTGTTCAGGAACAACAACCTGGGTTGATGTCCGTCAAGTAATGAAATCCGGCTCCATGACGCATAGGGTAAATGTAGTCGCCACAATGCAGCCATGGGCATATCAAGGAGATGCGCCAGCAACACGCGAATGACGCCACCATGCGCAACCAGCAGTCGGCGATGGCCCGCTCCCGAATCCAGCCATGCCTGCCAACAGTCCATGACACGCTGACTAAATGCATCAAACCGCTCTCCGTCGGGTGCCTGGACACCAACCGGCGATTGCCGGAACTGATGCAGCAACGCTCCGTATTCCGCCTCCAGATCGTCAAAGCCGCGATTCTCCCATGCCCCGAAATCCATTTCGCGCATGCCATTGAGCAAGATCAGCTCAGTTTGCATATCCGCGGCTAGCGCACGGGCGAATAACCGACAACGTTGCAATGGAGATGTGGCAATCTGTTCTGGAGGGTCAAGTAATGCCGCCACGGCGCGCATTTGATCCCACCCCTGTCCGGAGAGCGGAATATCGGTGCTGCCGCGAAAAGCCCAGTCCGCCGCTTCCACTTCGCCGTGACGCAACAGGTCAATAATGACCGGTTTATCCATCCCTGGCCGTTACACCAGCACTTTCAAACGTGGCCATCCCGTTATGCAGGGCGATAGCCGATTGCAACAGCGGTACAATCAACGCCGCGCCTGACCCCTCACCGAGCCGCATCTCAAAGTCAATCAGGGCGGAAAGTCCCAGCACATTCAGCGCCAACGCATGTCCACGTTCCCGCGAGACGTGGCTGGCCAGCATCCAGTTGACGACTGCCGGTTCAAGCACCCGTGCCGCAAGTGCGGAAGCCGCGGCAATAAAGCCGTCAAGTATCACCGGTCTGCCACATTCCGCAGCTTGCAGGTAGAAGCCTGTCATGGCCGCGATCTCCAATCCGCCCACCTGCTGCAAAACCTGCGTATCATGCATTCCGGCTATACGCTCCAGCGCTTGTGTTACTACACTCACTTTCAATTGACGTCCTGTGTCATTGATACCCGTGCCGAAGCCGACCACGTCTTCAGGCGATGCATCCGCCAGTCTGCAGATGATGCAGGCCGAAGCCGTCGTGTTGCCGATGCCCATGTCACCGGCGATCAACAGGTTGGCGCCCGCACGGATAGCCGATCTGGCCTGTTCCCGTCCCACGTTGATAGCAGCTATACATTCGGCTTCGCTCATGGCCGGCCTCCTTAACAAGTTGGCCGTACCCGCCCTGACCCTGGCATGCACGATGCCATGCAACTTCGAGAGATCGGAAATAACGCCGACATCGACGACAGCGAGAGACGCCCCCGACTGGCGCGACAACACATTGATAGCGGCGCCACCGTGTGCAAAGTTTTTGACCATTTCGCCCGTCACCACGGATGGGTAAGCGGAGACTTCTTCATCCGTCACTCCATGATCAGCGGCAAACACAGTGATATGCGGTTCTAGGGTATCCGGTAAAATTTTGCCCTGACGGGTGGCAAACCAGCAGGCGATGTTTTCCAGTTTTCCTAATGCACCTCGCGGTTTTGTCAGCCGGGCCTGATGCGTCCGCGCCGCCCGTTCGATATCCACATTCATTACTTTGACGGACAATGTACTTCTCCTTTTAGTTTTAAGTGTAGTGGAAGGCCCGCCGCAATAAACTCCACCCGATCGGCCACCGTGGCTACAGCCTGATTTAAGCGACCCTGTGCATCGCGAAACGCGCGGCCCAACTCTGTTTCAGGCACCAGTCCCATGCCCACCTCATTCGATACCAGGATAACGGGATCCGTACGTTGCGCCAGAGCCGCGCACACGTGTACCGTTTCTGTCTCAATATGCTTTCCCGCACATAACAGGTTCGATAACCACAGGGTCAGGCAATCCACCAGTAACAGGCTTCCTTCGTGTTCTTCATCTCGCAGAATGTCAAGCAATGCCAATGGCTCTTCAATCGTTTTCCAGTGTTGCGGACGATGCAAACGATGCGTTTTGATGCGCTGTTGCCATGCCGCATCCTCTTTCATGTCCGGGGATGTCGCCACATAGATAACGGGCATGCCCGAACCGCGCGCCAATGCCTCCGCTCGTTTCGACTTGCCGCTACGGGCTCCGCCCAGGATGAACGTCACGGACATCATGCCTCCCTAGGGCTTGTGACGAGATAACCTTTACAAGCCTACTTGTCTTTTTGCCCATACCCTGCGTAATATAGTACAGTTTATTTCGTTACAAGCCCTTAAACCCAATATCCGACGTTGCCATGCGTACCCGTACCGCCTGTATATTTCGCATATTCGCATCCGCCACAACGTAATCCGGTCGTAAACCGGGAATGTAATCACTAGCTCTGCCCTTTAACAAAGTATGCTTCAGGATGGGTCAGAACAAGGCGCAACGCAGGGATATGGCCCGTCCGGAAGCATGAGCCCGCCCGCCGACCATCTATCTGCGTTGGATCGGATGCTCGAATCTTCACATAAATACATATGCTACGGATCCCGCGCTTCTCGCCGTCTTGTCAGGGAACAAAATCCAGGGCTCCTGAATCGTTACGATCAAGCCACGATAGACTGCCGAATTGCTTTCGATTGATCCTCGCCACAAAGTTTGGCAACAAGGCGAAGCGCAAACGCAATGGCGGTTCCGGGGCCACGGCTTGTGGTCAGGAAATCATCCTCGACGACACTTTCATTGACATAAACCGAGGATGGATCCAATGCTTGCATCTCTTCCTGACAGGAGGGGTATGATGTTACCCGTTTCCCTGCGGTAATCCCGTAAGCTGCCAATACCGCAGGTGCGGCGCATATCGCGGCGACGGACTTGCGCGCATTGCGCAACCGTTCCACCACAATCTTTACGTTGGCATCGTCGCGCAACAGATGGGCATTGGGCAGTCCGCCCGGAAGTACGACCATGTCCCAATCTTCGTTCATGACATCCGGCAAGGCCGCATTTGCCTCAATCGTGATGTTCGATCGGCCCGTTACGGATTTCCCGTCCGGGCTGGCCATCACGACCCCAACATCTTCCCGCCGCAAAATGTCCACCACAGCGATCAATTCAATCTCTTCAACACCCGTTGTAAAGCAGACCAGTACCCGGATCATACGACGCCTCCAGTCCGTGCATTTCCCGTGATGATATGCCACTGGATGGATCATGCAAATATAAAACCGCTTGCATCCGGTGAGTATTGACAGAATAATCCAGCCTCCCTTGCGGATATGGTACACGGCCAGGTAGCTCAGTCGGTAGAGCAGAGGACTGAAAATCCTCGTGTCGACAGTTCGATTCTGTCCCTGGCCACCAGTTTTCCCTATATTCAAATGCGTTACGTCAATCTTTTGGTAAATATTCGGCCACCCCATGAATATTTATGGTGCAAGTATTTGTGTATTGAAGTTTCACCGTTTGTAACTCTTGGGTAACAAAATCGTAGGTGCTTGATTTTGTTACTCTTGGATTGGGCGCCGCGAAGCGGGGTGAGTCGCTACTCAGTGTAACGCGGCACATGGTTTTATGCACTACGACACTTGGTTTTATGTATCAGAAAAATGACGATGCGGGCATTCAACCAGGGTGTAAACGGCTTTTCAACTCCAATTATAGATAAGTAGTTCGCCTGTCTTTTTGCTATTGCCGGCGCGTTGGAGCGTGTGCTTGCGATCGTACTTAGCGATGCATTTATCCCAGGGCAGGCGCTCGATATACGCGCCGGCCAGCCGGATGTGCACTGTTGATAAATCCTCCTCAATCCGCATCAGGTTGAACTTTGGACCGGCCGTCGTTGCATAGCCAAAATGCTGCCCGTCGACCTTACCTCCGAAGCAGTTTTTTTGAAGGTAGAAAAACCGTGCAGTCCGCTGGATACCTGTCAGCGTTTCCGGGAGTTTCATTTGCTCCCACTCGAATATTTTACGGCTGGTTAATGCCCATTTAAACTGCCTTACACACTCTTCAAGATGATGCTGTACAACACGGTACATATTGACCAGTTCGCCATTGATGTCGTTCGGCATTGAGGATCCGTGTGCGTGAATAGCGCCAGCACGATTCCGTGAGGGGCCTGGAGACAATGGCAGTATGGTAAGGATATTGTGGCACTGACGGGAAACCAGCCAGAGAAAACAAACACGAGCCATGCAATCAGAGAATCCGGTCTACTCGACAAACTCATAAGCGGCGATTTTCCTCCCAGAGTTTTGCAAGAGGCTCGAAGGGCAGGCCAATTTACGCAGACATTTCCGATTCCGTAATCAGTGATCCCATCCGGGTCAGCAACAACAGGAGTTTCATCCGGCTGAGATCGGTTTCATCCAGTTCGGTGCGTAACCGTTGAATACTCTCCCAATGGCGATGCCTGACCCAAAGCGCCTCCCCTGCCTGTAGCAAATCCCGGTGCCGGGTGTTCAGCAACTGCCGAATGGCCTGGCTTTTGAATATGGTCAGCCGGTGTAGCCATTCGCAACGCAGGGCATGGGTATCATGATCCCCCCAATCCGCAGTGCGCAGGGGTGATTCCGTCTCACGGAGTGGCAGCAGATGCAGGCAGGCCTGATTGGCTTTGAGACAGCGCAGCAGGGGTTGGTTCAGTGTGGAGGAGAGATGCAGGGATGTGGCCGTTTGTGACAAATCAGGCATGCTGGCCAGATGTGCGGCGTGAACAGGACTAAGACCCGCCTGTCCCGCTGTTTTTAACAGCGCCAGAAAACGGCTGTTTTCCATACCGGCAATGCCCTGCGCAGCCAGCGAATGGCGGAAGCGCCTTAATCCTGATCGTTGTCGTTTCATCCATGCTTGCGTGAGTATAATGACGGGGCACAGGCGCAACATCTCTTCGGCGAAACGCATGATGTACTCCTGCAGGGTGCGTTGCATGGCGCAGGCGATGTCCGCATCTTCCACTTCTTGCCAGATAGCCTGGCGCAAGACATCCCCATCCAGCATGTATTCAGCCATCAAAAGACCGAGAACAATTTCCCCCGTGGTATGGTCGATCAGGGTTTCAAGATGATGTACCGAACCCAGTCCAAAATAGTTGATCGTATGATTGGCCGCCATGGTATGAATAATATCCGTTGCCAGCGAATGTGCTCCAATGGCGGTGGAAAAGTGTTTGCGGATGGATGCGGGGAAATAGGTTTCCAACAATGAGGTTCGGAAACAGTCATTTTGTACAAAGCAGCAGTCCAGCAGCCGTTCATGGATGCGGTTTTTCTCGTGTCCCAGCAATACGGACAACTGAGGCCGAAGATGTAATGTGGTATTATCGCCTATACCCGGATCGGTTTGTGGATCGATGCGCCCCTCGGCCAGTAATACATCACGCAAACGTTGCATGCGAGGCGGGTAGTATTTTGCTTCCAGTTCGGCCAGCATCAGAGCGCGTGACTGCTGCAGGTTGTCGTCCAGGCATTGTTCAGTAATGGTGTCCGTCAATGAACGCAATATCCGGTTACGGCGAGGCAATGTTAATGACTGACCGCTCGCCTTTGAAAAAAGAATTTTCAGATTGACTTCGTGGTCGGACATATCCACGCCAGCGGAATTATCGATAGCGTCCGTATTGATACGTCCCCCTGAAGCAGCATATTCCAGACGGGCGGCTTGAGTGAATCCCAGGTTGCCCCCCTCGCAAACGACCGTGCAGCGCAACGCATCGTCGGTGACGCGCACCGCGTTGTTGGCCGGATCACGCACCTCGGAATCACGTTCGTGACTGGCCTTGACATAGGTGCCAATACCGCCGTTATAGAGCATGTCCACGGGCGACGTAAGGATAGCCTGAATCAGGGCCTCGCCAGATAAATCGTCCTCTTCGATAGCCAGTATGGCCTGGATTTCGGGGGAAACAGGTATTCGCTTGGCCGTGCGATCGAACACACCGCCACCGGCACTGATGGCGCGGGGATCATATGCATTCCAGCCCAACCCTTGCCCAAACAGGCGTTTACGTTCGGCACTGGCCCTGACGGTATCGGGCGACGGGTCGAGAAATATGTGTTTATGATTGAATGCCGCCAGCAAGAGAATATTGGGATTGATGAGCATACCGTTGCCGAATACATCACCACCCATATCGCCAATGGCAACCACGGTGATGGCGTCCCTGTATGCGTCCATGCCCATGGCGGCGAAGTGCTGTGCGGCGCATACCCATGCGCCACGCGCCGTAATGCCAACAGCCTTGTGGTCATAGCCATGCATGCCGCCACTGGCAAAGGCATCATCCAGCCAGAATCCGGCTAATCGCGCTTCTGCGTTAGCGCAATCAGAATAACGCGCAGTGCCCTTGTCCGCGGCAACGACCAGGTAGGAATCATTCGCATCATCCGGATGGATGCGGATGCCGACGGGTGGCTCAGCTTCACCTTGTACGAGATTGTCCGTGATCGCGAGCAGGGCACGTACGAAGATGCGGTATTGGCTTCGCACGAAGGCTTCATCACAACCGCCGCGAATCACAAACCCTCCCTTGGCACCAGTCGGCACGATTTGCCCGTTTTTGACGATCTGGGTCGCCATCAATTCCAGTACCTCGGTGCGAAAATCAGCCGGTCGGTCAGAGTAACGCAGGCCACCGCGAGAAACCGGCCCACCACGCAAATGTACGCCTTCAACATGCACGCCGTGAACGAATATTTCCCGATATGGAACGGGTTTGAGTGCATAACTAAGCTTGGATGGAGCTATTTTTATAGCAACCGGTTCGTCAGGCTCGCGTGCATAGGCATTGGTACGCAGGCTGGCCTCGACCAGTTCGGCCAGCGCCCGGAACCAGCGGTCGTCCGTCAGGCTCTTGACTGATTTCATCATTTGATCAAAGGCAATCCTCGCCTGCGCTTCATAGATCGCGGGCATGGCCGGTTTGTGCCGGGCTTCGAACGTTCGGTACAAATGGGCCGCTACCGATGGATGGCGGTTCAACATATTCGTCAGCAGCAGGGGGGCGGCATCGGGCATCAGTTGTACCAAATGACTGCGTAGCGTAGCGATAATGGCCACTTGCCGGATATCCAGCCCCGCAGACAACACCAGCGCATTGATGATTTCATCATCCGCTTCCCCATTGAGTACACGATCCAGCGCCAGGGTCAGGCGACAGATTCCCTCGGGATGTAATTCCCGCGGATATGTGCAGTGCAGACTGCTCAGATACAGGATGTCGCCATTGTCTTTGAATTCGACCACAGCTTCTTTCATGGCCGTCAACCCAAACCCCTGGATGGTGGTTACCAGCTTCCCAAGAGGCTGCGGCTTTTGAGTGAACATCCGGATGTCCACGCCATCTCCCGCCTTTCGGACATGAACCCTTACACGTTTGTGTTCCCGCACCCATTCACAGGCTCGCATATCTCCGATGAACTGCTCCGGGGGAAAGAGATTCTGATACAGCGTCGGTAGTCGTTCCAGCTTTTCGAGCGTGGCGGGAATCTTTAATGTTTTGGCGTGTTCGAACACATGAGTCTTGGCTAAATCCTTCCAGAAGATGACTGAACGCTGGACAGCGCTTGCAATGGCTTGAAGTTCGGGTTGTTCCGTTTTGTGACTACAGACCAGCAGCAGCAGACGGTGACTACCGATTCCAAAGGAGTGGTTTGCATATTCCTGTATGCCAATACGCCGCAGGTGTTCAAGCATATCTCGCAACACATTGGGTCCAAAGCGATCTGCGGGGATTGCCGCCAGCAGGAGCATGACATTACCCGGCTCGGGAGAGAAGAGCGCCGTATAGGTCTGCGTAGGTCCGGTCAGGTCGCCAATGGCTTTCAGCGGCGTCAATAATTCCAGTACGGGCACTGAAAGCAGCAACGGTTTGGGAAGACGATCAAAGATCGTGCGAATCTCACGCCGGTAAAAGGCGGATTGCGCCAGAAGGGGTTGGGCAAGAAGGACATGCCAGTCTTGTTCCAGCAGGGGAACTCGGCTGGCATTAGCATGGCGGGCACTGCGGGAAAAATATCCCAGCAGGATGAGGTGATTCAAATGCTGTCCTTCGCGCCAGCAAATGCGAACCACATCCAGACTGGTGATAATATACAGATGATGTTGGCTGGCCTGCAAATGAATCCATTCAAGTCCGGGCCTCACGGGTGGGGAAAGGGAGGCGATTTCCTGCTGCATCCCCTTGACGACACGTTCAGTGACCTGACGGTTCTTGAGTAAGCCCAGCCGTTTCTGTCCGAACTGTATGCCCAGAAAGATATATCTGTCTTCATCCATCCAGCGCAATAGCCCTGCTGCATGAGGTATCTCTGTTTCAAGTTTTACGGCACAAGAGGCCAGCGATGTCCGCATGGCGGGAAAGTCGTGCACGGAAAGGGTGACTGCACGCAATATAGAGGCCATGTGACTGGCCAGACGCTTTCCGTCGGGGACCACGGTCGCGGAAATGTGCAAGGCAATAAGCATGAATGCCTCACCTGTGTGCGTGTCGGACGGATGAATGGCAGGAGCGTCATCATGTTGATATTCCAGTCGCACAATCATGGTTTGCTGCTCAAGTGGCTGGATATTGTGACGTGAGGAATAGCTTTTGATCGCATCAAGGTAAAATGCCTGATCCGGGCAGCGAATGGTGATAACATGCCGGTGCATGTGTTCATGGCTGAGTAGCCGCCAGTGCATCACGGTACGTTTTTTTCGCGCTTCCAGTAGCAGGCTGGCGAAATCGTGAACCAGTACGGCGGCCAGCCGCGGGACAGGCATGGGAAGATGTTGCCTTTTCCTTGCATCGGACAGGGTATCGATCAGTTGCTTGCGCAGATTTCGCATCTCGCTAGTCTATAGGATCAAACGGAATAATGCTTTCGTTATCATTAGGATTGAAAGGCAAACCAAAACGTTACAGCATCCATATTAACGGCCCCTTTTGCCTGACGTTTGAATATGAAGTCGATCGTCGATCACAATGTTTGCAAGAGACTCCTATCATGGGGAGGTACCACATGAATGACTTGATGATCACCCGGCGACCCAATCGCAAGCCCAGACATCCCGGCGATGTGCTGCGTGAGGATGTACTGCCGGCCATGCAGGAAAGTGTTGCTGGTTTTGCCAGCCGCACCGGCATAAGTCGTCAGTCGATCCATGCCATTCTTTCCGTGTTCAATCTGGATATTCGACATAAGGATCGTTCCTCAAGGAGTCAGCCGGGGCAAACCTTTCGCGCCCACTCGCTAATGCCTTTAGAAGGCGTTTCAAGCGCCTCCACATGGCTATGAGCAATCTTTACCCGTCAAAATGACGGAGCCCCCGCTCGCATTGAGATGACAAAAGCGCATCAGATGCGAAATATGCCGGACGTTTTATTCAATAAATACAAATAGTTGCATGTATTAATGAGCTGATTCATCAAGCAGCATCCTGTATGCTTATGGACATGAAAGGCAGTAAAAACATCTCGGCGAAGGCCTCGAATACCATTGCAGATCGTCTTGTATGGCAGACTGCCCACAAGGATCAGCCCGGTATTTCCAAAGACCTTATGTCTCAGCCGCTGATGCACCTGGCAGGCTTTAATGGCAGGCAGGTCAGACAGGGCACGTCTTCAAGCGGGCTGAGTAAAGATGGGGAGTTAGCGAGAAAGAATCATACCCTGTTTGAGAGAGAACCCACCGGCAGAACCCAGTAGCTTTCTGCCCGCTTCCATTGAAAATCCAGGTTTGCCAGAATAATCCGGCTGGCATTTATATTAACTCCTCGCCTCGAACCTGAAAAACTATGTACTCCTTGTCTTCTTCGCTGGAGGGACTTCGTGGCCATATCTGTTCGCTCTGTGGTATGTTCCGGGGGTGCCTGTTCGTTCGGGGCTGTTATATCGAATATCCAGCTTCTGCAATCAAAAATAGACACACGCAACACGAACAGTATATCCTTGTGCATACTTGGTTGTATCGGTTTATGCCAACCCATCCGGTGGAGGTTCAATGATGTCCAAGGTTTTGTCTGTCACCCTGATTGTGATGTTTTCCCTGATGCCCGCGACCTGGGCCGCCTCATCACCTCCCGCCTCCTCCGATGCCACGCTGGCTCAAGTAGTGGATAGCAGTTGGCGTACGCCCGCTTTTGTTAGACGAGATCGCTATCGTCATCCTCTCAAGGTATTCGACTTTTTCAGGATCAAACCGCGGATGACCGTGATAGAGCTGGATCCGGGGAGCGGCTGGTGGACGGAAATGCTTGCGCCTTATCTAAAGGCCGGTGGCCAGCTTATTGAAGCCATTCCACCAGGCAATGCCAACAGTGCCCGTATGCGGCGCATGCACCAGCATTTTGTTGCCAAAATAAAAGCGAACCCCAACTTGTATTCCAGGGTGTACATCATCCCCTTTGCACCGCCCACTCAAGAGGCACTCGGGAAGCCCGATTCCGCAGACAGGGTACTCACCTTTCGCAATCTGCACAACTGGCAAATCAAACACGTTTTGCCACGGGTACTCCGTTCGGTTTATCGCGTTCTCAAACCCGGTGGCATATTCGGCGTGGTTGCCCACCGGGCTTTGCCCTATGTCAATCCAGACATCAGTGCACCCAGGCTGCATCGGCTACCGGAAGACTACGTCCTTAATCTGGCGCTTAAAACCGGTTTCCGGCTGACCGGGGTTTCCAAAGTCAATGAAAACCCCAAGGATCCGCTCACCATCAATGTACACAGGTTACCGCCCAATCTTTCATGGGGCGACACCCCGGCACAGAAAAAAACGTACAAGAAGATCGGGGAGAGCGACCGGATGACGTTCAGATTCGTTAAACCCAGAAATCGGCATTGAATCCAAGATCCGACATTGAATGTGGATGCAGGGTGCAACCATCGGGTTAACATGAAACGAGCCGTATCGTGGACAAAAAAAACATTGCAGAGGTTGGGGTCGCGATGCCGGACACAAAAACGGGACGCGGAGAACGCAACCACCTCAGCCAAGCCCTCGCCTCCGATACATCTAACCTGGATCGGTGATCAGGCCGCGTCTGTGCGGGGGTGTTTCGTGCGGGGGGTTAGAACAAATTCGCGGCCCTGACCCGGTAACAGAGAGGAAGTCAAATCCGGTGGTTAAAATATTTCAGACAAAGCGTACCATGCTCATCTATTACACGACTCCATGATGCATACGGCATCGAAAAACGCCGGTTAGCAGGCAACGGCGATCCCAGCACATGCGCCAGAATCACGCGCAAGGATCCGGAATGCGCCACAACGAGCAGATGCCTGCCGGATGATTCATCCATGATAACCTTCCAGCCTTCGATTACACGTTGGCTAAAACCTTCCATGCCCTCCGCTTTTGGAATTTGCATACCCATGGGATTCTCGCGCCAGCTGCGCAACATACCGGGAAATCGTGCTTCGATTTCCTCCTTTGATAACCCTTCCCACACGCCATAATCCATTTCGCGTATGTTCGGCTCGATTCGGCAGGCAATACCCGCCTCCCTGGCCCATGCTATCGCCGGCTGTCGGCAACGCTGTAACGGTGAAGTCACAATCTTATCAATACTGCCATCCAACTTGCACCATACCGCATCCATATCCGCACGCCCTGCCCGTGTCAGCGGGGCTTCGGTATTGCCCCTGTAGCGGATACCACCTTCCAGTGCGCCGTGACGCAAGAGATCAATCGTCGCTGTCATCATCCCTCCGGGGGTTTTTCGTTTGGCGTAAATGCGTTAACGTGTGTGCATCATGCACCTCCGAGGTTTCCATGCAAAATTTTGACCCGACCGATCCGAAAAATGTCGCCGCGATGCAGCATGTGCGCGCTTTGCTTGAATACATTGGCGATGACCCGGACCGGGAGGGTCTGCACGAGACGCCCAAACGTGTGTTAGCCGCTTTTGGTGAGTATTTTTCGGGCTACCTTGAAGATCCCCGCGAACATCTGGAAAAAACCTTTGAGGAAGTTTGTGGCTATGATGAAGTGGTGCTGGTTTCGGATATCGAAGTGCATAGCCATTGCGAACACCACCTCGCCCCCTTCGTTGGCAAGGCGCATGTGGCCTATATTCCCAATGGGCGCGTGATCGGGTTATCCAAGCTGGCGCGCGTGGTGGATGTGTACGCCAAACGTTTGCAGGTACAGGAAAAATTAACCATGCAAATTGCACATGTGATTGAAGAGGTGCTGCAACCCGCGGGGGTTGCCGTGATTATCCGGTGTCAGCATTTCTGCATGTGTCACCGTGGCGTGAAAAAAACGAATGCATGGACCACCACATCCAAACTAACCGGTGCATTCCTCAATAACCCCTCATCACGGCTGGAATTATTCAACCTTATCGGTATAAATAAGGATTGATATGCCAGGCCTGCATAATTCACAACGACTCAGGAGCCTCTTGCAAAACTCTGGAGGGATGATCGGCAATCCCACGTTGAGTCCATTTTCGAAATGGTGTGAGCTTCATGCCGGTTCAATGGGGCGAAGTTCCAGCTCGAAAATGGGCCAAAGCGGGGAAGCAGATCGCCACTCACGAGTGTTGTACGAGGCTCTCAGTGCACAATACTTCGATTTATAAATGATGCAGGCTGGCCCTGTAGGCATCCTGTTGACCAATCTGGGGACACCCGATGCACCGACCACCTCCGCCCTGCGCCGCTATCTGAAGGCGTTTTTGTGGGACAGGCGTGTCGTCGATCTGCCGAGGCCTGTGTGGTGGCTGCTCCTGAACGGCATCATCCTCAATATTCGTCCGCAACGTTCCGCCTCGTTGTATCGCAAGATATGGACAGGGCGCGGTTCACCCCTGATGGATGTTAGCCTGCGCCAGCAGGCAAGGTTGCAAGGTACGCTGGATACTCACGATCCCGGTCTGTTTCGAGTCGAACTGGCCATGCGTTATGGTCACCCTTCCATCGCAGACGGCATGCGGCGCTTGGCCGACCGTGGCTGCAGGCGTGTGCTGGCGTTGCCACTGTATCCACAATATTCATCGGCCAGCACGGCTTCCACCTTCGATGCGCTGGCCCAAACGCTTGCATCCTCGCGCGACATGCCGGAAATCCGTTTTGTGCGTGATTACCACGACCACCCGGCCTATATCGCGGCGCTGGCAGCCACCATCAGCGAGGATTTTGACGCCCATGGCCGCCCGGACAAATTATTGTTCTCGTTTCACGGTATCCCGAAGCGTTTTTGCGACGACGGCGACCCCTACCCCGATGAATGCCGCCGTACGGCGGAACTGCTCGCCGGGGCGCTGGAACTGAACGACAACGCATGGATGCTGGCATTCCAGTCACGCTTTGGACGCGAAGCGTGGATGAAACCCTACACGGACAGGACGCTGAAGATATTCCCTGATCAGGGCATCAGGAATGTAGCCGTCATCTGTCCGGGATTTGCCACGGATTGCCTGGAAACGCTGGAAGAAATCAGCATCCGGAACGCTAAATTTTTTATGGATGCCGGTGGTGAATCCTTCCGGTACATCCCGGCACTGAATGATCGTGAAGAGCATATCGGGATGTTAACGGATATTATTCATGATCATGGTGCTGACTGGCACTAACGATCATCTCGCTTACGCCGATCCGAATGGTACAAGGCCGGATCCTGGGTGCCATGCTTGTGTGGTCGGAAAGTTCACTTTGCCATTTTTTCAGGTTTATCCAGAAATGAGTCATCGCCAAGCGATCCCCCGGTTCTGCCATACAGTTGGAATGTTTTCCTGTCATATCTGCACGGACACTGTCTCATTTATATTCGTCAGCCTGCTTTACCATGTGCGCATGGACAGGGTTCTGTCAGGATGGGAAGGAAACAACAACAATCCCGCAGCATGGGGGGCGGCTATTACACCAACGCAAGCCCCGATTTGTCGGTCTGGCTGTTTATTAACCAGGCACATAGTATTGCTATGTAACTGTTTGTGTAACGTAGGGTATGGGCAAAAAGACAAGTAGGATTGTAAAGGTTATCTCGTCACAAGCCCTTTGAGACCATTTTCGGGATTGAATGAGCTGCATGGTGGTTCCATAGAGCAAAATTCAAGCTCGGAAATGGGCCGAAGTGGGGAAGCCGATCGCCGCTCATGCGTTTTGCAAGAGGCTCCTTGACCAGACCCTTTAACCCGGCATTTTGGTAAAGTAGAAAAATTCCAACAATCAGGGGCTCCAATGGGGTATGATGGAACGCCGTGGAATAGAACGTCAAAAAAAGTCTGCAAGAACCAGGCTTACAGGCTTTTTTGTTTTTCTTGTGGGTGCTTGGAGCCCCCTGCTACTGGCTCCCCGGGCCGGACTCGAACCAGCGACAAGGTGATTAACAGTCACCCGCTCTACCAACTGAGCTACCGGGGAATAGAAGGCGCGAACGTTACGAACCTGTCCAGGGAGTGTCAACAACAGTAACCTTCCGTTTTCTGAATTTATGACTATGCTGCGCCATGAATCGCATGGTAAAAACGCATGGGGGAATCGCATGAATATTGATGTACGGAAGGTAGCAATGCTGGCGCGTATTCGTCTGACCAATGAAGAGGCGGGTGATCTGGAACCACAACTTTCCGACATCCTCAGCTATGTTAATCAACTGCAACAGGTGGATACCGAAGGCGTGGTTGAGACCGCACACCCGCATGATGCAGCCATGCCACTACGGGCCGATGTGGTGACCAATACGAATCGTCGCGAGAGATTGCAAGATTCCGCACCAAACACGGAGTCCGGCTTATACGTTGTGCCAAAGGTGATTGAATAATGCCATTTTCAGCCCTGTCTGAGTTGAAGGCCCGCCTGGATACCGGCGCAGTCTCCGCCCGTGAGATTGCCCGGGCCGCACTGCATCGTATTGATGCCCATAACGGTACGCTGAACGCCTTTGTGCATATTGATCACGCATATATCATGGCGCAGGCGGAGGCTTCCGATATGCACCGCGCCAAACATGATGCACGGCCCCTGGAAGGGCTACCGATTGCGGTAAAGGATATTTTCTGCACACAGGATGGCCCGACCACGTGCTGCTCGAATATTTTACGGGGCTTCCACGCACCCTACGATGCGTACGTGATCACCCGGCTCAAGGAGGCTGGCGCCGTATTACTGGGCAAAACCAATATGGATGAATTTGCCATGGGTTCTTCCACCGAAACCTCCGCTTTTGGCCCCTGCCACAATCCGTGGAACATCGATTGTATACCCGGCGGTTCCTCCGGCGGATCGGCCTCGGCTGTTGCGGGCGGTCTCGCACCGGCGGCGTTGGGTACGGACACCGGCGGCTCCATCCGTCAGCCTGCCGCGCTGTGTGGTATTACAGGGCTGAAACCCACCTACGGACGCGTGTCGCGCCGCGGCATTATCGCCTTTGCCTCATCGCTGGATCAGGCAGGGCCGATGGCCCGCACCGTGAAGGATGCCGCCATGATTGCCGCGGTTATTTCCGGACATGACCCGGGCGATGCGACATCCGTTGCCAATACCCCCGGTGTGGACTGGCCAGGTGCCTGTGGCCGAACTGACATGAAGGGTATGAAGATCGGCAAGCCCGAAGAGTATTTTGTCGATGGCATGAACACCAAGGTGCGCGAGGCTGTGGAAACAGCCCTGAAGCAATGCGAAGCCATGGGTGCGAACATCGTTGATATTTCGTTGCCACATACCGAATATGCCGTGGCTGCTTATTATGTCATTGCCCCGTCGGAGGCTTCCGCCAATCTTTCCCGCTACGATGGCGTACGTTTCGGGTACCGTTGTGATCATCCGGAAAATGTGCTTGATATGTATACGCGTAGCCGTGACGAGGGTTTCGGTGCCGAAGTCAAACGCCGTATTCTGACTGGTGCATTCGCATTATCTTCGGGCTATTACGATGCTTACTATAAAAAAGCACAACAGGTACGCACCCTGATACGCCGGGATTTTCTCAATGCTTTTGAACAGGTCGATGTTATTGCCACACCAACATCACCTGTTCCCGCTTTTCACATCGGCGAAAAAACTGCCGAACCATTGGCCATGTATCTATCGGACATCTTTACCATTGCGGTGAACCTGGCCGGTCTACCAGGCATTTCACAGCCCTGCGGTATGGCCTTTGGCTTGCCCGTTGGCCTGCAATGGATTGCACCCGCATGGCGCGAAGATATTCTGCTCTCGGCGGCCAGCGCCTATGAGTTAGCCACGGACTGGCATGCCAAAACGCCCGCGGACTTTACCGCGAAGAGGACAGGAAACGCTGCATGAGTTGGGAAGTCGTCATCGGACTGGAAGTCCATGTTCAAATGAATACCGCCACCAAGGCATTCTGCGGTTGCTCCACGACATTCGGCGCGGAACCCAATACGCAAACCTGTCCGGTTTGCCTCGGCATGCCGGGACAGCTTCCTGTTTTGAATATGGAAGCAGCACAAAAGGCCGTTCTGACGGGACTGGCCATTAACGCCGATATCAATCTGGAATCAAAGTTTGACCGCAAAAATTATTTTTATCCCGATCTGCCCAAGGGTTATCAGATTACCCAGTTTCCGGTACCCATTGTCGAACGGGGGTACCTGAATATTCCCTCGGGAGCCGGTGAGAAACGCATTGGTATCACGCGTATTCACATGGAAGAGGATGCCGGGAAATCCATGCATGAAGGCTTGAACGGCGTGTCCCACATCGACCTGAACCGTTCCGGCGTGCCGCTGATGGAGATTGTCTCCGAACCGGACATGCGTTCAGCGGATGAAGCGATTGCCTACCTGAAACAATTGCATCAACTGGTTTCATTTTTAGGTGTTTCCGGCGCCAATATGGAAAAGGGACAATTTCGTTGCGATGCCAATGTGTCCGTTCATCAGCCCGGAACCCCGTTTGGTACGCGCTGTGAACTCAAGAATATGAATTCATTCCGTTTCATCAAACAGGCCATTGACTATGAAATCAATCGTCAGATTGAACGCATTGAAGACGGCGGCACCGTACGGCAGGAAACCCGCCTGTTTGATTCAGCCAAAGGAGAAACCCGGCTCATGCGTGGCAAGGAAGAGGCGCATGATTATCGCTATTTCCCCGAGCCTGATCTTCCGCCTCTGAGGATCTCCCGGCAGGAAGTGGATGCCATCAAAGCCGGCATGCCGGAATTGCCGGGCCAGTTGCGCAAGCGTTTTGAAACAGAATATGGGTTGTCCGCCTATGATGCGGATGTACTGTCTCAAACACGCGGACTTGCATCATGGTATGAATCTCTGGTGGCGGCTCATCCGGCTGATCCCAAGCGTTGCGCCAATTGGCTGGCCAATGAGCTGCTCGGCCGCCTTCATGAAGCCGGTCGCGAAATCATGGAGTCCCCGCTTTCACCAGAAGCGTTGGCCTGCCTGCTGGATCGCATGGCGGATGGCGTCATTTCCGGAAAAATAGCCAAGGACGTGCTGGATACCATGCTGGAAACCGGCCACGATGCCGACACCATCATCGAAGAGAAAGGGTTGAAACAGGTTTCAGATACAGACGCGATTGATGCGATGATCCAGCAGGTGCTGGAAGAAAATCCCGATCAGCTTGCTGCATATTGCAATGGCAAGGATCGACTGTTCGGATTCTTTGTCGGCCAGGTCATGAAAGTCAGCCGGGGCAAGGCCAACCCGGGGCTGGTCAATCAGCGCCTGAAAGCATTGCTGAAACCCGGGATCCGGCATTGACATACGGCGCATGCCGCAACCCTTTGATCCGCCTGATATTCCGGGAACTCATTCATCTGGCATCTGCATGGTCGCGATCCACGCCCCAAGGCCCCCGACGATGCTACCACCAAACAGTAGCGGTACCAGCAGGGCAAAACCGTTAAGGTGAACATCCAGCGTGGCAAACCAGGCTGTGGATCCCAGAATCAGAGGCCACAGCAAACACCAGGCCAGCAGTCCTGCTCCTGCGCCCAACAACATGCCTTCAAGAATGAATGGCATGCGAACAAACCATTCATTTGCACCCAGCAAACGCATCAGTTGTACCTCATCGGTGCGGGCCAGAAGAATCATACGCAAGGTGTTGGAAATGATAATACCCATGGCCAGCGCCAGAATCAGGGTTACCAGCCATAGTAAGCGTTCGATATCCGCTAACCAGCGCCGTGCCTGAAACAGGTGTATTTCACCCCTGTTGAGAGTGGCGCCGAAACGCCGTGCCTCATCGCTAATGTCCGAATAAAGGAATTGCCCCGCCTTGGCGCTGGGGGTTACTTCCACCGTGCCGGGAAGACCATGCAGCAACTCATTTTCATCCACAGCTCCGCTACCCAGCCAGCCATGTAACCAGTTTTCCATCTCTTGAGGTGGAATCACCCGCGCCGAAGAGACCCCCGGTAGCAATGCCAGCTGATCCGCCAGATGCTTCAATTTATTCCGGCTACCATGTTCCATATAAACATGGAAATGGATATCGTGCTGCCATGTTCCCATCCATTGCGATCCCGCTTTCATACCCAGCCACAAAAAACCCAGTGTCCACAATGCTACACAGACAATAACCAGTGCCAGCCACTGATGAACACCGAATGGCGGCAGGGAGAACCCTCCCGGCAGCCGGGGTGCGGATCGCGCATTGGGAGAACTCATATACATTCAATGTCGGTTCTTGGATGCAATGTCGGTGTTGGGGTTGCCTCCGTGGGTTCCGGCAACACACGGCGCAACTCCTCCACCAGTACGCCCGCATGGAGGCGGACGAGGTCTCCGGGGTGGGTTTCCATCAATTGCAGATCATGCGTGGCCATCACCACCGTGCTGCCCTGCCTGTTCAGTTTCATCAGGTAGTCCATAATATGGCGGGCGGTCTCAATATCCAGATTGCCCGTTGGCTCATCGGCAAGGATCAGCAGGGGCTGGGTACTCATGGCGCGCGCAATCGCCACGCGTTGTTGTTCTCCCCCGGATAATGCCTCGGGAAACGCCCACAAACGATCCGCAAGTCCTACAAACCCGAGCACCTTGCGGGCACGGGCAACCAGCCGATCCGGCCTCCATCCCTGTACGCGCAATGGTAAAGCCACATTTTCAAATACAGTGTGGGAAAACAGCAACCGGTGATCCTGGAAAATAATGCCGATCCTTCTCCTGAGTTTACGCACCTGATGCTGCCGAGCCCGCATCAAGTCAAGCTGTTGTACGGTTAATTGCCCCGATGTGGGGCGCATGCCGCCATACAGGCAACGCAACAAGGATGATTTTCCCGCACCACTTTCTCCTGTCAGATAGACAAAACGTCTCCTGGCAATGCTCAGGGTAATGCCTGAGAGCGCGGTTTTTCCAGTAGGATAGCGAAGCATAAGTTGTCGCGCCTGAATCATGCCCAAACGGTAGCTGGATGCCCGTATATTGTCAGCCCTCAAAGGGATGTGCGGGAAAATCCGCGGATCCCCCCTGAAGGCTGACAAACGTTGCGGGACGGTACATGATCCGGCCATGCGCATCGTTTGCCCGCATTGCCAGATGCCCTACCGGCTTGATGGCGTGGATGAAGACGCCATCCTTGTCTGCCGCCGATGCAGGGCTGAATTCAGCTACGGCCAATCGCGGAAGGGTGCCGAAACAATCACATCACCCATCCCCGAGGAAGAAATGTGCGGAGGTACACATCTGCCCCGTTCATGCGCGATATTCGCCATGTGCCTTACGTGACGCCACCGGAGGATCGCGTACA
The DNA here is from genome assembly GCA_964492105.1 of uncultured Zetaproteobacteria bacterium. Taxonomy (GTDB): domain Bacteria; phylum Pseudomonadota; class Zetaproteobacteria; order Mariprofundales; family Mariprofundaceae; genus JAUZQZ01. The sequence goes on along the minus strand of CAZBJB010000016.1, from coordinate 3,594 downwards.
TGTCACTGCGTTGGGCGATCGTGGCTTTGTGCTGGTACTGGAAGGGCTGTCAAAGGATGCGGGTGATTTTACCCTCTCCCCCATTGTCAGGAATCATGGCTAACTGATAAAATCACCACCGGACATCTACCCTGCATGATTCATGAATCGCAATGATGATTGCGCCTGCCTGTGCGTGCCGCATGCAGACAGGCAGGGCTTTTGTCCGTAACGGATTGTCGAGCGTGAATCATGCGGGCTACTGTATGGAATGGTAATAATAGTCGTATTTTCGAAGTAATGACTCGGTCAGGTTCCATGCCTCACTGTATGAAAGGCCACTGTCCTCGGGAAAGATGATTTTTACATACATATCATGCGGATGCTGCTGGCGGAAATGGCCCAGTTTTTGATTCAGGCGTACCCGGTTGATTGCTGAGAAGCCAGCTGTTCCCGGTGTCTTCAACTCTGTTCGCACCCGGCCGTTCACCTTGCTGACCCGGATCATGACCACGTATTTCCCCTTCGCGGTACGGGCCGGTCGAACCAGTTTATTGTACCTGAATTTCAACGTCGTATATTCGTTTGTAAGTGAGGCCAGTCGCTGGCTCACCCTGGCCTTGTTTTTGTGCATAAGGGTCAAAGCTTCGCGGTTTCGGTTCAGTTCAGTCTCAAGTTCCGCATATTGTGTACGCTTCAATGCGAGTTGTTCCTGATTTGCTGCAAAACGGGAGGCCATGGCCTTTTGTGCCGAGGTGATCCTGGTCAGCGCGGATGAAAGGCGATCTCTTTCATCACTCATATTCATTAACTGCATCTGTAGCATGCCAAGTGCACGTTCGGCACGCTGTAGTTGTGATCGCAGGTCAGCGTTCTTTGATGTGGCGTTGCTTGCCTGTTTGCTGGCCGTGTGTTCGGCTGCCAACGTTGCCTGCAACTGGTGTACCAGATGCATGTTTTTCAACAACAATAGCAGCATGGCCATCATGAAAATCATGACGACCACGGTCATGATATCAGTGAAGGAAGGCCAGAAGCCCTCGTTGCTCTGACCGGCGTGTGAATTCAGGCGCAGGTCAACAAAAGCGCCACTCATGGTTCATCCCTGCCCGGAAGCCGAAAGCCCTCCCGGAGCATTCTCCGGATGCTGGCCAGTTCGGAGATAATGCTTTGTTGCATGGCACTATCCTGCCCGAGCAATGCCTCAAGCCTTTGCGTGATTGCCAGCACGCCCGACTGACCCTCATCCATACGATGGATCAAACCGCTGATGGTGGAAAGCAGATCGGCAACACGATAATCAATATCTTTGGCATTAACCTGAAACAACGGCATCAGGCGGGTTGCCGTTATACCTTCAATATGACCGAGCAGGTGCGTTTGCACGTCGCCCAGAGCGCTAAAGAAATAGCTGAAAATAAAATAACAGCTAATCGCCGTGATAGTGGTGCTCAACGCCGTGGACATGCCATGAATAACCAGGCCCATGCCGCTAACACTGATGGCCGATTGCAACATATCCGAAGCGCCGACCAGAGCGATAGACAAGGATACGATTGTACCGAAAACACCGGTCAAAATTAACACATTGTTGACAAATTTCGGCATCGTGGTGCGCGTACTCTCGGCGGCGATCAAGGATGCAGCCATGGCGTTGTGATTGATCGGCGTAGCGCGTTCATGCAGATGGAACATCATGGCATATCGCCGGGCAATCATGGAATCCGGCTTGACGCCTTCCACCGGATTAGGAAAGTCCTGATCCATGTGATCCACGAAGCGACGAAGCGATTCTTCCTCACCGGCATAAAAGAAGAATGCCATGACCAGGCGCACTATACCGGCCAGGAAAAGGATAATAATAGCGCCATTAATCAACAGGCCGGCATGTGTCAGTTGATGGTGAAGATAGATACTGGTTAGAAAATCCAGTTGCCAGAAGATCAGGCTCAGTGTGAGGATAAATACAACCACCATGCGGATCAGGATATCGCGGCTATAGTGACGAATCGTGTGATGCAAACTCAAACTAACCTCCTGTGACGGTTCAAATCCGGGTAATAACTCAGCTTATCCCCTGGTTTGCCCGATAACTGCGTCAAACATGATCAGACCCAGATCCCGCAAGTGATTGCACATGCAAGGCACACTCTCGCAGCAATGTCCGTCCCATTGCAAGCGAGACTGAGGCAGATGACCCGTCGACGACTGCCTATGCGGCGCGGGGGCTTCGCTCCTCGCAATAACTAGCCTGAATTATTCATACCTAGATCCTGCAAGTGATCGTGCATGAATAGTTCGTAAGCGTCAAAGCAATGGCATAAGCTGCCTAAATTTCTTTATTGATCCTTCCTGTCGGAATGATGGGGTTAGTAAAGCACGGCGCTCTTCATCATTTGTGCAGCGAGGCAGTTCTTCGAGCACAAATGTAAGCCATGCCATCAATGGCAGGCCATCATCCTTGTGCTGATCCAGCCACCGTTTGAACGTATCAAGTATCGGCCTTGATTTTTGCAGGCGCAGCGCCTTGCGGCTTTCAAAGGTAAAGTCTTTATCGTTTTGTGCTGCTTCCGTTTGACCGGCCAACACCAAGCCAGCCGGGAAAGCACGTTAAGGGTAGTTCCGTCAGCGGAATATAGCGCCACATATAATCGACGATTTCATCACGTGTGCTCGGGGAAACCCGGCTACCCATCAGTGTTCCCCAAACGCTTTTTTTAACGCGTACAGAAATTTTCTCAACCAAATGCTCTCGTAGTATCGATATCTTTTGCCCGGGACTGAACTGTCTTCTCTTGTTTGTCATGCCATGCTCCTTCGTTTGAATGTCTCTTATTCAAACAGGGCATTTGTCCAATTCCAACTGAAGCAAAACAATAGAACCGGCCGGCAGGGCTTACTGGCTTTTGCCGAAGTGCTGGCTTGTCCGGATCACCCGGCTGACTTTTATACGCCCCCGACATACTCCTGAAGAATCATATGGAATATCCTGCCATCACTGCGTTTGAGCAGCTTCTCATCCATGCCTGTTCGTCCTCTGGAACATTCTTGTTGTCTGCAGCTGCGCTATGTCGAATATCCAGTTCTCCGAGTATGCCAGCAGGTACGCATGCTGCGCGGGTCGGAGCATAATGATAGAGGATAATGCGTTTACCCGGCGGGGCCCGCACTGGAATAACCACATATAGGATTTCTGACTGGCTACACACCCCTCCTCATGCAAAACCTGAACCGGTGTTTCATCTGCCTGCACATAATCGGATGCCTGAAGATCCTGCCGCATAAGCTCCCACAGGCAAAAGAACAGAGCTCCACACTTCACAACCCAGCTCAATAGCAATGACCGACCCAAATCAATCCCCAATCGTTTCCATTGCTGCTGTTAGCACTCGCCGCATTGTTTATCTGCTTCAGGAATATCATGCACAATCGTAACATGTGTCAATGACTTGGGGCATTTACGTCTGCCGCTACGCTTGTGCGCTGCAACCACGACTTCTGTGGGCTCATCCACATGATCTTCCTGTTCAATGACTGCTTCCGCCTCATTGAACAGGCCAGGCTGTTTGGCGAGATCAATGCGATCCGCACTGGCGCCAAACTTACGGTTCTGAA
>CAZBJB010000015.1:0-26415 GCA_964492105.1 uncultured Zetaproteobacteria bacterium | reverse complement strand
GAAATACATCTTAAATCACCCGGAAAGCTGTCCTTGCAATGGGGTCCACTTCAGTAAGTCATTAACTTCATTGATGAAGGATGAACGATTTTCGAACTAAGCTTGTAAATAAATTGGTAGTCATCTAAGTATCCATATTTTTCAGCTAAGTTTCGAACCTGAAAGCCTCCTTTTGATTCAAAAGGGCTTTCCTTTAAAGATTCGTCTTCAAATTTTTGAATTTCTTCAAGTTCTGTAGTGTCTAGGCCTTTCTTTTTCATAAGAGTGATAAAGCCATCTCTTACTTCTTTTGAATCTTTGTGAGATTGCCCATACCAATTATTTAGAGCCTTTTCATCATTGTAAATATGTTTAGAGATAAGGTAAATTTCAAACAAATTTCTAATAGCTAGGCTTGTTAGTGTTACGTCATTTAATGAAGATAGCAACCTATTGTTCTCACGCTCCGCTTCTTTTAACAAACAAAGCAAAGCGTTATTAAGAGCAGAATAATCTTGATTCTCTATAAACTCAATTGCAACGCAGAAATTATCAGATGCTAGTTTAAAGCTTTCAGCTTTCATTGAATGAAGGTTCCTTTGACATGAATTCCTTTGGTTGCCTAATCTCGGTGCTGACCCGCGAGCACGATAGATGGTAGCAGGCTTGCCTGCGGACAGCTATCGCGCGCAGTCGGGTCGAGCTTCTTGTTCCGGCGCGAAGCGACGGGGCAAGGAGCTCGACGAAGTCAGCACCGAGGTTCCTGGCGACGAAGTCGCCAGGAACTATTTATTCCCTTGTTTCGGCATAGCATAACAAGGATGGCGCGGTATAGGCAAGAATAGACATGTAAATTCACTTGCTTTTGGAATATCCAACTGTATATCATTCGCCATGGAATTATATTCATATATGGATATCAGCTAATGTTGCCATTGTCACCTGAACTGGTGCAGTCCTATGATGCTATTCTGGCTGAAAGAAACATCGTCAGCCGTGAATGCAACGATTATAAGAAATGGCTTCGCTATTATCTGGATTACTGCCAAAAATATCATTTTTTTCCGGCGGATAAACAGAGCTTCTCCAGATTTCATGAAAAACTGGATTCGAAGAATCAGAATGAAGCATCGTGCAGGCAGGCGTATGCTGCGGTAGTGCTGTACCATCAGTTGCTTCGTTGTCATCATGAAAGCAAGCTGAAAAACAAGCGACCCTCCGATCAGGTTCATCGCAAGGAAGCCTCTATTGGCCGGGAACGTACGGTTACAGCAGCCCCGGACCAATCAGGCCGGGCCGACCAGGGTGACTTGAAATTAACCGGCGCAAGCTGGGTGGCTGTTTACGACAAGCTGAATTCGGCTATCAAAGTCAGGCACTATTCTAAAAAAAACATTGCAGGCTTATCGCTCATGGATAAGACACTTCCAGACGTTTACGCGTAGCAAGGATTCCGAACTGCTCTGCATGGATGATGTGAAAGGTTTCCTGACATCATTGGCTGTCAAAAAGAAGGTCGCAGCCTCAACACAAAATCAGGCTTTCAACGCACTGCTGTTTTTATTCAGACATGTACTGGAAAAAGAGTTTGAACAAATCGAAGGGGTCGTGCGGGCAAAACGGAAAGTCTATATCCCCGTGGTGTTATCGCGTGAGGAGGTGGACAGGGTAATCGATCATTTGACAGAGCCGCATAGGCTGGCAGTGCAACTGTTGTATGGTTGTGGTCTGCGCCTGTTTGAATGCCTGAAGCTGCGCATGCAGGATTTGAACTTCGATACGAAGATAGTAACCGTTCATGATGGCAAAGGTCAGAAGGATCGTAGCGTACCTTTGCCGGCAGTGTTGGTTCCGGCGCTCAATGCGCAAATTGAAAAGGTTAAACACCTGCATCAGGAGGCTTTGGCATCCGGGTATGCCGGGGTATTTCTTCCTGATTCACTGGCGAGAAAATATCAAAATGCAGGTAGAGATTTTAGCTGGCAGTGGCTTTTCCCGGCCAAAGTGTTGACCCATGTGCAGGCAACGCATGAATACCGCCGCTATCATTTACATGAAACGCATCTGCAAAAAGCGATTAAAAAAGCTGTGCAGAAAACGCATATTCCCAAACGGGCGACAGCGCATACATTCAGACACAGCTTTGCATCGCACTTATTGCAAGCGAACTATGATATCCGCACCATCCAGGAACTACTGGGGCACAGCAACTTGAAAACAACCATGATATATACCCATACGGTTCAGAGCCAGAGCATCCAACAGGCCAAAAGCCCGTTAGATTTCTGACATGCGCTTTCAATGGGCCACAAGGAGATGAGATTTGGCTGGAAGGATTGGATATGGATGGCGGCATCCTGGTTTTATTGCTCAACGCGTGCCGCCGAGCCTTTGTTTGCAACGGACGCCAAAAAAAACAGACCGTAGCCATCCATGCCGATCACCGATCAGGTGAATTGCGCCAAGGAGGGTATCCCGTGGGGGGCGAAGGATTCGTTGCGTCTGTCTGCGTGTATCGCACAGGCCGGGACAATAGCAAGTAAGGATTCGCGGTAGCATTTATGAATAATACGGGTTAAGGAGCGGCAAACATGAATGATGAAATATTAGCGCTAATTGTCAGCACCATTGTTCGCGTGGTTTCGTCTGAGCAAACAACGTTAAGGCGGTAAGCAACATGTCTCAGTCACTCGATTTAACACCCTTACAAAAAGCACTGGATAGCCTGGCGTTCGCTATCAATCGCACGGAACGGGAAAAAACAGATGACATGCTCAGAGACAGTGTCATCCAGCGTTTTGAATATACATACGAACTTTGCTGGAAGATGCTCAAACGCCGCCTGGAACTGGACGTTCCATCACCCGAAGCCATCGATGCAATGAGTTTCCGGGATATGATCCGGGCAGGCGCGGAGCGAGGATTGATTGATGACCCCCTCTTATGGTTCAACTACCGCGAAAAGCGAAACTTGACATCGCATACCTATGACGAGGAAGTGGCTCAAAATGTATATCGAACAGCCCTTGCCTTTCTAACGGATGCGCGAAGCTTGCTTGCTGCCCTCCAAAAACGGAATGCCTGATGAAATTAGATAGCGAGAATATAGTGATAGTTCAAAATATATTGGGCTCAATTATCCCTGAATATGAGGTCTGGATATTTGGATCGCGCGTGCATGGGCGAACTCTGAAACCGTTTTCCGATATTGATCTGGCCATCATCGCTGATGCGCCCATCAATTCTGGCCGGTTACGCGAATTAAAAGAGGCGTTCTCCGAATCCGATCTGCCATACCGTGTTGATGTGGTGGATTACGCCTCAGCGAGCCAGACATTCCGCAACATCATTCAGCAGGAGTATGAGGTGATCCGGAAACCGGAGAAAACGGCCCGTTTATGAATGTTGAAGTGAGCCAATCACCCCTGTTCATCGGTATCATGTCCGGCACGTCCGTTGACGGTATTGATGTCGCCATTGTACGTATGACCGAGAAACCGCAACTGGTTCATTTTTCCGGACACTCCATGCCTGAAAAGCTGCGTGAACCCATCCTCAGGTTATCCGGGCCCGGCATTGATGAGATTGATGCCATGGGTGAACTTGACCGCGCTCTGGGATCGGCATTTGCCGATGCTGCGCTCGAAACTATCGAATACGCGGAGTTAACGCCGCACGATATCGCCGTTATCGGATGCCACGGTCAAACCATTCGCCACCGCCCGCGGGCCAGGCATCCGTTCACGATCCAGATCGGCGACCCGGCAACCCTCGCGGAAAAGACCGGTATCACCACCATCTCGGATTTCCGCAGGCGCGATATTGCGGCTGATGGCCAGGGTGCACCGCTGGTTCCGCTTGCACACAGGTTGTTGTTCGCCCGATCCGATAAAAACATCGCCGTACTGAATATCGGTGGTATCGCCAATATCACATGGCTCGGCACCGACGGGATTACTGTCGGTTTTGACACCGGCCCCGGCAACATCCTCATGGATACATTGATGCTAACGCTTACCGGGGGGCGTCGCAGCTATGATGCGGATGGAAAACTGGCCGCAAGAGGTTCGGTCTGCCATGCGTTGCTGGACCAGTTGATGCAGCATCCTTTTTTGAAACAGCATCCTCCGAAATCGACGGGCCGGGAGGACTTCGTCCAGAAAATGACGAACCAAACCCTTGCATGGCCGAAGTTGCGCGATGCGGACCGTATCGCAACAGCATGCGCGTTTACCACGTGTAGCATTGCCGCCGCGATCCACTTCCTTCCAGGGGTGCCGGATGCGTGGCTGGTTTGCGGCGGCGGCACCCGCAATTCGTACCTGATGCAAACACTCTCCGAGCAGCTTGCTCCGGCGATCGTCGCTACCACTGAGACTGCGGGCATTCCACCGCAGGCGGTTGAAGCGGTATCATTCGCAATTCTCGCACACCGGACGATTCTCGGACAGAGTAATGTCTTAAGCGCCGTCACCGGCGCAAGACGGGATGTCTGCGGTGGCATGATTACACCGGGGCTCAACTGGCCAGAATTATTGCGGCAGTTGCACGATTGACGTACACTAACCCGGACTATCCATGGATCACCGTGATTATGACATCGGCTTTTTGTTCGCAACGGATTCCGGGGAAGGAGACCGTAGCCGTGCATACGGTCAACCGATGAGTGGGTTCGTTTCGCCTGCCTGCGTGCATCCACAGGCAAGGACGAAAGAACCAGCATGGGCGCGACAGTATTTGTGAATGGTTCGGGCTAAATACATGAGGAGAATAAAGCATGGCGCCGCTATGGGGACAAATCCAAACATGGACCTTGCTTGATATTACCGTAACCCGCTGGATGACCGCGATCGTTATCGTGTTTCTCACCGTTGTCGGACGGCGATGGGCGCTACGTATCTTCCATGTGCTGGCCCAGGATTTGGCCAACCGGACAGAGACGCCGCTCGACAACCTGCTCCTGGAAGTAGCGGAAAAACCCGCCGGGTGGCTGATTTATATTCTTGGCATTCTGGCCACGGTTCATGTACTGAACCCACCTGTCGCCATTTTTCCCATTGTTGCCGCCGTCGATCGACTTGGCCGAATCTCATCCATTCTGATCGGCGCATGGTTTCTGTGGCGGCTGCTTGACGGACTGGCCGCCTACTTCACCGCACGTGCGGCAAAGACCGAATCCTCACTGGATGATCAGTTGGTTCCCTTTGTAGCCAAGACCCTTAAAATATTTATTGTCATCACGGGTGTACTCGTGGTGGCCCAGAATATGGGTTATTCCATTTCCGGCTTGATCGCATCGCTGGGTATCGGTGGCATTGCCGTTGCCATGGCAGCCAGGGACACCATTGCCAATGTGTTTGGATCCATCATGATCCTGGTAGATCGTCCTTTCTCTATCGGAGACTGGATTAAAACCAGTGAATTCGAAGGGATTGTCGAGGAGGTCGGTTTCCGATCCACACGCATTCGTACCTTCGCCAAGACACTGGTCAATGTGCCTAATTCAGCCATGGCCAATATGGTTATTGACAATATTGATGCGCGTCCGAAACGGCGGGTGAAGATGCGCCTCGGCCTGACCTATGATACGCCGGTAGAGAAAATGCGACAGGCTGTCGGGGGCATTGAAGATATCCTTCGCCATCATAATGGCGTGGATCATGATTTCTTCCTGGTTAAATTTGATGAATTCGAGGATTCCGCACTGTCCATATTCCTTTACTATTTCACCACGACCACACGCTGGGATGAGCACCTGCAGGTACGTCAGGAGGTAAATTTGCAGATCATGGGGCTGCTCGAATCACTGGGTCTGGAATTCGCCTTCCCGACACGCACCGTGCATCTGGAACAGTCGCCGGAATGAGTATGCAAGGGTTTAGCTCTCCTCCATGGGTGCCGAGATTTTTTCTGGAAATCAGAAATCAATGAACATGCAACTTGAAGCCTTTACCGACGGCGCATGCTCCGGTAACCCCGGCCCGGGGGGCTGGGGCGTATTGTTACGTATGGGACAACATGAGAAGGAACTGTGGGGCGGGGAACCGGAGACCACCAATCAACGCATGGAATTACAGGCTGCCATCGAATCACTCAAAGCACTCAAAAAACATTGCCGGATTGCCATTTATTCGGATTCCAAATATGTCGTTCAGGGCATGAATACATGGATTCACGGCTGGAAGAAGAATGGGTGGAAAAATACCGGCAAAAAACCGGTTGCCAATAAAAGTTTATGGGAGGAACTGGAACAACTGAGTGCCAGCCATGATGTGACATGGGTCTGGGTGAAAGGCCATGCCGGTCATCCGGGGAATGAACGTGCCGATGAACTGGCGCGAAGGGGTGTCCCAAAATAACCCCGCCGGCATGCTTCATCAATGCTTCCTGGCCCTCGGATGTGCCTTATCATAAATAGCGGTCAACTTGTTCATATCCAGATGCGTATAGCGTTCAGTCGTCGAGAGTGATGCATGGCCAAGCAATTCCTGTATAGCACGTAAATCGACCCCTCCCGCAAGTAGATGGGTTGCAAAGGAATGACGCAGACGATGTGGCGTCACCGATACATCCGCGCCCGTAGCCAGTGCGCGTTTTTTAAGCATCCGTTGAACGCCGCGGACTGAAAGCCTGCCTCCCAGGCGATTCAGAAACAGCGCCTTCTGGCTGTAGTCCGCATGCCCCGTGCGCAAGACAAGGTAATCCGGCAACAACTTGCGCACACCATCCGGAATGGGTGCAATCCGTTCCTTGCCCCCCTTTCCACGCACAAGTATTTCCGCCTCGCCCATATCGATATCCGTCAGATTGAGCCCGACCACCTCGGATACACGTAAACCACACCCATACATCACGGAGAACAATGCCAAATCCCTTTTTTCGCTTGCGGCATCAGTGCGTTGCAGCAGCAATGCCGTTTGTTCCGGAGGGAGTGCGCGTGGAAGGCGTCCTGGTTGTTTGGGCGCCTTGAGACCATCCGCGGCATTCTCTGAACACCAGTCCATACGGACTGCCGTATCGAGAAAACTGCGTAGTGCGGACAAACGCCGGGCCAGGCTGGCCGGGGCCAGACCGGATGCATGCGAAGCCACCAGCCAGTCCTGCACCTGACCACGGTTGACGGTGGAAAGCGAAACGTCCCCGCAATGCGTTAAAAAACCGTTCAAGTCACGATGGTAGGCTGCAACGGTATGGCGTGAGGCAAGGCGTATATCCTTAAGCTGCCTTAAGTATTCGGCAATGGCTTCGGAAAGCCTCATGAATAGCGCCTCGCGCTGCTGCGTGGCCTCCAGGCCGAGAGTAATAAAATCAATATCTTACAAGCCTCTTACCTAGATCCTGCAAGTGATCGTGCATGCAGAGTGTAAGACATTGGTTTATATAGCGCATTGAAAAAACATGTTGTCACCTTATTGGTGATGAATGTTTTTTCGATATGCCAGATGAATCAAGGGGTTGCGCTATGTGTGCGCGAACACTTGCAGGATCCAGGTCTTACGCTTTTGTTACTCAACCATGCGGGCTTGTCTCCTCAAGACGCCCCCCACCAAGTGCCTTGGCGACATACATGGCCTGATCCGCCATCGAGATCAGTTCTTTCACCTTCAAATCCTTCTCCGCGGGCGAACATGCCAACCCCACACTCACCGCCACGCTATCTTCGTCCAGTTTAATCTGATTACATGCCTTGATGATCTTCTCGGCAATACTTCCCGCCTGTTCAGGCGAACATCCTGGAAGAAACAGGGCAAATTCATCACCCCCCATGCGAATCAGCGGATCCTGTATACGCACAATGTTACCTATCGCCCCTGAAATCCTGCTTAACACATCATCACCCGCTTCATGGCCATGGCGATCGTTGATCTCTTTGAAGGCATCCACATCCATATACAGACAAGCCACGCCGATACCCTTTCCAAACCATCTCGACAATGGCTGGTGGCTGTGCGGCTGAAGAAAACGGCGGTTATGGCTGCCAGTCAATGAATCGGTGATAGCCAGCCGGGCCAGACGTTCACGTGACACTGCATTCTCAAGGCTCAAGCCCACCACTTGCGCCAGATGTTGCAAAAAGTCCGCGCTCTGACCGGGCTCGAAACGGCTTGTCTCCACTGAACCCATGCCCAGCACACCAAATGGGCGCAACTGATCGCCCAATACGAGCAATGCGAGGGATCCAAGGTGATGATCACGTTCTCCCAACCAGTCAAAACTCTTTTCTCGGGTCAACCGCATCAGCCACACATGCTGCCGGTTGAGTCCCATTTTCACGATCTCCCTCTGTTCAACCCATACCAGATCGCGTTCGGATATGCCCTCCATGATCCTTCCACCCATAAAGCTGGATCGATCAAACCAGAAACGCACCATGTCCAGCTCAAAGTTGCTGCGCAACCCGCGCAACAAGGCAAAGCACAGGTCTTCCGGATCCGATGCGGCCAGCACCGTTGCCTCAAGCTCAAACAAACGGGAGAACAAGTGTTCATTTGCACGAAGACGTTCCATAACCTCGGTAACGTATTGACGCAACTGGTGGTTCTCATCCGCCAGTTGCCGGGTTCTGCGGGATGTATGATCCCTGATAACGGGCGCGGATTTAGTTGGCGTTGGTTCCGACATGAATACTTCCCACGGATGGCCGCACATTCGAGGATCCGCTTGCAACAAAGCGGGCGGTTCGTCCGGCAAACAGTAAGCGTTTGAGTGGAAGAATACGATTTGCATCACCGGATTTCACATATGTTTCAAGAAAATCGAGTGTAGCGCTGTGCGGATGGGCAATCACAATAACGGGAATGTGATGCGATGCCTCACGTCTGGCCGCCTGCCATGATGCCTCCATATCCTTCATTCTCAGACTATTATCCAGGAATACGCGCCGTTCACCCCAGGTTAACCCGGCCTCCCTGGCCAGTTTTGCCGCAACTGAATCCTTGCTGGTACGCGAATCGACAAAAAACAGCCCCCTTTCACGACAAACATTCATCACCCAGCGCATCGGTACTTTCAGGGTCGTCAAGCGTGACCCCATATGATTATTCACCCCCGCCACATACGGTATGTGCGCCAAATCACCCAGCATAATCCGGCGCACATCGCCCTGACTCATCCCGACCCGCAGGAAGGCGCTATCCATCCGATGGCTGTATTTGGGGTTGGCCGGCTCCATCGGCAAATGCAACATGACGACGTGTCCCGCAGCGTGTGCCATCTCCGCGGCACGAACGGCATAGGGGGCATCGGGGATCACCGAAATAGCTATGGGATACGGCAAGTTAAGAGCCCGCCTGAGTGATCTCAAATTATAACCCACATCATCCAGAATCAACGCTATGCCCTGACGGGACAGTCCCGCCTGCCATTCATGTTTCCGTACCCCATCCATGATCTTCAGCGCGGCAAGGTGCTGTGTATCTTCATAGATAACAGGTGACGATTCCGGCAGGGACACCACGGGACGCTGTTGCATTCGGTGGTGATGTTCCACACCCGCCCAGAGTATTAGCCCCAAAATGGCCAATAGCACGGGCAGGGTGGCATACAACCAGGATGGGCGTCTTTTTGGAGCCATGCGTTAGACCACATTATTCACAAATATTGCCGTGCCGCCGGCTCATTCCCTGGTCCGCGGCGCAGCCCATAGCACCGGCACACATTAGCCGTGAGCAACAACATGTAGCGCATGCAGTCCCTTAAGCATCTCCAGCGCACGCTGCAATATATTGTCCCTTTTCAGGCGTTTTCGCATCAGCTGGCTTACTTTTCCCCGTGGTTTCAACACCTTTTTGCCTGGTTTCTTCTTGTTTCCATTCATCAAATGTCCCTTCAGATTACGTTCAAACACGGAAACCTGTTTATTCTTCGTTTTAGCCTGCACGATACGCACCTGCCTGACCATCACATCCGGTTTAATGCCGATCGCCTGAATAGAGCGCCCGCTGGGCGTGTAATACAATGCGGTCGTCAGCTTGATGGCGGATCCATCCGGTAAGGTTATGACCGACTGCACCGAACCCTTGCCGAAACTCCGTGTACCCATCAAAATAGCGCGGTGATTGTCCTGTAAAGCACCCGCCACAATCTCCGAGGCTGAAGCTGAACCATTATTGATGAGTACAATCATGGGGACCCCCTCCAGTATATCTCCCGGTTTAGCCGTGAATGACATGCTGCGGCCCGTTCTCGATTTGGTGCTGACAATGCCGCCCTTGTCCAGGAGCAGATCGGAAACCTCCACAGCCTGATTGAGCAGGCCGCCGGGATTGTTGCGCAAGTCAAGCACTGCACCATCCAGATGGCCGCCAGCCAGCTTCGTCAGTTCCGCCACTTTGGCTTTCAACAGTTTCGCCGTACGTTCCTGAAACTGGGTGATGCGCAGATACGCATATTCCGGCGCCATCACCCCCCCCTTGACGGATTTGACCTTGATAATTGCACGTACGATTTTGAATGTCAGCGGTTCCTGTTCACCCTTCCTGAAAATGGTGAGTACAATAGAGGTACCGGGCTTGCCGCGCATCAACTTGACGGCCTCGGGTAAAGATATGTCCCGTGCCAACTGATCATCAATCTTGATAATAATATCCCCTGCCTTGATCCCCGCGCGCCATGCGGGCGTGTCCTCAATGGGTGCCACAATACGGATGCCGCCTTCCGAAGCGGATATTTCGATTCCCAACCCCCCGAATTTCCCGGTGGTATCCACCTGCATCTGCTTGTACATTTCCCTGTTCATATAGGTGGAATGCGGATCGAGGCTGGAAAGCATACCGGAAAGTGCGCCATCAATGAGTTTTTCATCGCTTTCTTTTTTCACGTAGGAACGACGTACCAGATTCATCACCTGAGAAAATTTCTGCAATTGTTTATAGTTGGTCGCCGCCACCGCCTGATCCGTCCACGCGTTCCATGCCAGAAATCCGCCTACAGCCATCATGATCGCACCTGAAATCAATACCGTTTTATATACAATCTTCATCCGTCATCTCCATTATTTTCTATTTCCGGCACCAGCGCACGGGATTCACCGGACGCCCTTCATCGCGCACCTCAAAATACAGGCGAACGTTCTTCACCCAGCCCGTATTACCTGCATCAGCCAGCACATCGCCTGCCTCGACCCAGTCGCCGAGGCTCTTGTAAAGTGCGTCATTATGCGCATATACGGTGATGAGGCCATCCCCGTGATCCACAATCAGCATCAATCCGTAACCGCCAAACCAGTCCGCATAGCGAACCTGCCCGGCGGCAATAGCCTTAACCTGCCCGCGTCCATGGCGTGGCGCAAGCTGGATACCTGCCAGCCGGGGGCGGCCGGGTGCAGGCCTGGAATGAAAATACGCCACGATTTTACCCTTGATCGGCCACGGCAAACGTCCCTTTTGTTTGCGCATTGACACCTGCTTGAATCCCTTGTCGGAGGAAAGAAGGGTTGAACCAATGCCCTGCAGCAAGCGTTTCAGTGCGGCTTCCTGCCGCGCCAGATCCGCATCGCGTTGCTTCTGCAGCCTGGCATCCTTGCGTACCTTTTTCCACAACCCGCGCTTGGCTTTTTGGCGTTCCACCCATTGTTGCTGGCGTGCCAGTTTTTCCTGTTTCAGCCGATCCAGTTTTGTCCGCTGATGTCCGATCTGCCGTTCCATTCGCGTCAAATTCGCCATGATTTGTACAAATGCGCGGCGATGCTCCGCCTGCACACCCATCAGGCGGGACAGGATATACTGGTGATGAGGAATATCAGTCACCTGCGCACCAAACATGATATCCAGCCAGAGCGGCGGCCTTCCGGCATGGCGATAGGCGGCGGCGGCCTCACGCATCATATGGTGTTTAAGCACATCCACCCGCTGCTCCAGTATCAGTCGCCTTGCCGTCAAATCGGCAAGACGCATATCCGCTCGCTGCACGGCCACGGCAGCCTGTCTGGAATCGGCACGTGCCCGGATCAATGCCCGATCCATATGTTTCACTGATCGTCCCAGTTCCCCCAGCTGCAATGCCAGTTTTTCGCGTATGCCTTTCAGATATGCCCGCTCCCGTTGAATGTGCCTGATTTGAACATGCACATTACCGCTCGCCCATACCGGCACGACGCATGTCAGCCCGACCAGAAGACCCATGCCGATGCGTACCATGCGCCTGATTCCTGGAATCGGCATATCCATCATACCAAGTAATCGCTCACGGGTTTCGGCGTTTGCTCCATGTGTGACCTGGATCCTGCAAGTGATTGCACATGCATAGCACAAGCCCTTGCAGGATCCATGTGTGATGATGAATGCGCGTACGATCCCATGCGAAGAACGCCTTACCCGGTTTCCCCACACCGTTTCGGTGCGATCCACAATCGTTCAAGCTGGAATGTATCCCGCACCTCGGGAAGAAACAGGTGTACCACCACATCGCCAAGATCAATCAGCAGCCATTCAGATGCTTCCAGTCCTTCGATATGCACGGACATCCCGTGCTGATGTGACGTTTCCACCACCGCCTGCGCCATTGCCTTCAACTGCCGGCCATTACGTCCCGACGCCAACACAAAACGATCGGTAACAGCACTACGGCCCCGTACATCGATCACCAATGTATCCATACCCTTCTTGTCTTCAATCGCCTGTATCACATCCCGAGTCCATTGTTCAATCATTGCTTCCACACTCACTCCTTCCGTAAGCCCGCTCAATCTCCATACATACGCAATCGGGAACCATGCCCGTTAGCGATCCTCCGGCGGCCGCCCGTTGGCGCACGGTGGTCGCCGATATATCCGGCAATGCACACGCTACATATAACAATCTTCCGCTACCCGCCTCACTTTTCCATTGCCTGATACGGATCTCTTCCCACCCCTGCCCCCGAACGCGGGGACATCCCGTACGATCCAGTACGGCCACATCACATAGCGCAATATGCTCGGGGTATTTCACCCACTGGCGTATGCCCGCAAAGGCGTCCGTTCCCAGTAACAAAACGGGATAACAATCAGGAAACCGGTGCCGGATATAGCGAAGCGTATCAAGGGTTGGAACTGCTTTATCGCCACGAACTTCCCAATCCCGAACCCGAACCATTGGCTGCCGCGAGAAAATCCGCTCCAGCCAATGTAAACGAACCTCGGGACTCGCATATCCCGAAAGTTTGCGATGTACGGGATTGCCGACAGGAATAACCCATATTTCAGGCAAATCCAGGGCAGCAAGCGCAGCTTCAACCACGGCCACATGACCCATATGCGGCGGATCAAAACTTCCGCCAAAGATACCGATATAATATGGACCTATTCCCTCACCTCGCCATGCCCAAGGACAATCCACTTCTGCGTCGTCAGTCCTTCCAGACCCACCGGCCCACGCGCATGCAGGCGATCCGTGGAAATACCAATTTCAGCACCCAGGCCGTATTCAAAACCATCTGCGAAGCGCGTGCTGGCATTCCACATCACGGATGCCGAATCCACCTCGCGCAGGAACCGGCGGCCAGCGCTGTAATCCTCCGTGACGATACTGTCCGTATGTGCCGATCCGTATTGTCCGATATGGGCAATCGCGGCGTCCAGATCCCCTACAATGCGAATGGAGAGTACGGGTGCCAAATATTCCGTCGCCCAATCCGCTTCACTGGCCTCCTTAACATTCTTTACCAGCGTTCTTGTCTGTTCACAGCCTTTGATCTCCACGCCCTTGTTCCGCAGAGCCGCAGTGACATCGGGTACGAAGGCATCCGAAATGGCCTGATGAACCAGCAGGGTCTCCATGGCGTTGCATACCCCCGTCCGCTGGGTTTTGGCATTCACCGCGATATTAAGCGCCATCTTCAAATCGGCCGCCGCATCCACGAACACATGGCAAATGCCATCCAGGTGCTTAATCACAGGCACGCGCGCCTCGGCGGTAATACGTTCGATCAACGAGCGTCCGCCACGCGGGATAATCACATCCACAAACGCATCCGCCCGTATCATTTCACCAACCAGCGCACGATCCACGGTATCCACGAGTTGCACGGCATTCTGCGGCAAGCCCCCCACCACCATGGCGCGGCGAAGACATGCCGCAATCACCCGGTTGGAATGAATAGCCTCGGAGCCGCCACGGAGAATGACTGCGTTACCCGACTTCAGGCACAGTCCCGCCGCATCGGCAGTCACGTCGGGACGAGATTCGTAAATCATGCCAATGACGCCCAAGGGTACGCGCATGCGACCCACCTGAATGCCCGAAGGACGATAAACAAGATCATTGATTGCGCCTACAGGATCGGGCAAGGCTGCGATATGCTCCAACCCTTCAGCCATGGTTTCCACCCGGTCCGGCGTCAGTAACAAGCGCTCCAGCAACGCATCGCCAACCCCGTTATCTCTGGCGGCCCGAATATCCATGGTATTCGCCGCAAGGATTTCTTCACACTCGCGCCGCAATACGTCGGCTGCGAACCCTAACACATCATTTTTTACATGCGTTTCAGCCATGCGCATCCGCGCAGAGGCTTCCCTGGCGTGTTTGCCCAGATCCCGCATCACAGATTTCACATTTTCCCCCACGCTTATACTCCTTTCACCTGATTTTGAACATCCGGGCAGATGCAAATCGTCGCTCACGCGTGTTGCGGGGGGGGGCTTATCAGTACCAGATTATCCCGATGCACCACCGAAGAAAAATCCCGGTAACCCAACACCTCCTCGATTCGATCACTGGCCACGCCAATCATATGGCGTAATTCCTCAGCATGATAATTGCACAAACCACGCGCGATAACCCCGGAACCTCCCGCAATTTCAACACATTCTCCCTTATCGAACGTTCCTTCAACCACGGTCATGCCTACCGGTAACAGGCTGGCGCCACATTTAACAATGGCATGCTCCGCTCCTCCGTCGATAATAATCCGCCCACTTATCGGAAGCACTTCCGCAATCCAGTGCTGTCGACGCGATTGCCTGTCAGCACCGCAGGCAAACAGTGTGCCTACATCCTCGCCTCGCAGCAAAGCCGAAAGCCGCCCCTCTTCATGCCCGCTGAGAATCGCTGTCGCCACACCTCCGCGCGTGGCAATACGAGCGGCCCGTAGCTTGCTCAGCATGCCGCCCGTGCCAAAAGCACTGCCTGTTTCCCCGGCCGTAGCCAGCACCTCGGATGTCACCGCTTCTATCAGGCCCAGGCGCCGGGCCCTCGCATTGACGGAAGGATCGGCATCAAACAGGGCTTCCACGTCCGTCAGGATAGCCAGTAAATCGGCATCAATCAGCAGGCTGGCCAGTGCGCCAAGATTGTCATTATCACCGAATTTGATTTCGCGCGCCACCACCGTGTCATTCTCGTTTACAATGGGGATAACGCCGGCGGAAAACAGGGTTTCACTGGTATTACTGGCATTAAGATAACGGCGCCGGTTCCGCAAATCATCCCGGGTGAGCAGCATTTGTGCCACACTAATGGCGTGCCTGGCAAAAGCCTGCTTCCATGCATGCATCAGCACAGGTTGCCCAATCGCCGCAGCAGCCTGTTTTTCATGAACGGAAAGGATGCGCCCCACCCAGCCCAGGTGTACACACCCGAGCGCCACCGCACCTGAAGAGACAATGACGATTACCATGCCCTGCGCATGCAGTTCCGCAATTTCATCCGCAAATCGTTCGACCCTGGCTTGCTGCACGCCCGCATGGGCATCCGCCAGCAGTGAACTGCCAATCTTGATCACCAGGCGGCGAACACACGAAAGCCCACTACGGTTTTGAATCATGAAGCCGGCTCCCGCATGGTTTCGATTTGTTCCGATACCGCCCTCAGCAGTACGGGGATACCTTCACCCGTCACCGCTGAAATAAAATACATCGCAAGCCCCGTTCCGGCAGCCTGTTTTCTGGCCTCTTCCCGCATATCGGATGTCAGGGCATCCATCTTGTTCACCACCAGCATCCTCGGTTTATTCCATACCGTATCGCCATAACCCTTCAGTTCTACTTCCACTTCATGTATTTGAGTATCAATATCAAGACTGACCGCATCTACCAGATGCAACAACACCTTGGTGCGTTCCACATGACGCAGAAAACGCATTCCCAGTCCCTTACCTTTATGTGCGCCTTCGATTAACCCCGGGATATCAGCAACCACAAATCCGTTACCGTCATCCATGAACACTTCACCAAGGGCTGGCTTCAGTGTCGTAAACGGGTAATCCGCCACTTTAGGCCGGGCGTTGGAAATCCTTGAAAGCAAGGTAGACTTCCCGGCATTGGGCAAACCCACAAGACCGACGTCCGCCATCACCTTCAACTCCAGTGCACGCCTGCCCTCCTCACCTGCTTCGCCCGGTTGGGCGTAGCGAGGCGCCCGGTTGGTGCTGCTCTTGAAATTAGCATTACCAAGGCCTCCCTGACCACCGCGAACCAGCACATATTGTGTCCCCGCACAAGCAAGATCAGCCAGTAAAGCTCCTGTCTCATCCCGTACCAGCGTCCCCGTCGGAACTTCAATGACAATATCCACGGCATTCTTTCCATGCCGGTCCGATCCCCTGCCAGGCTGTCCGTTTCTGGCATAAAGATGTTTCCTCAGATACAACTCCTGAAGCGTATTCTTACTCGTACTGGCCACCAGCATGACATGCCCGCCACGCCCGCCATTGCCTCCGTCCGGCCCTCCCCTCGGAATATACCTTTCCCTCCGGAATGAAACACATCCCGCACCGCCGTTGCCGGCGCGAACATCTATGGTCACTTCATCAACAAATTGCATGCTGGCCGAAATAAAAAAAGGCGCGATTCCCCGCGCCCCATGAGTGCAACACCCGACGGGCCCTCAATCAACGATACGCACGGTCGTGCGTCCGGCCTTTTTGAAGTATTGTACCTGACCGTCAGTCAGGGCAAACAGGGTATAATCCTTTCCACACCCTACATGATCGCCCGGACGAATTTTGGTACCCCGCTGACGAACAAGAATATTGCCAGCGCGTACAACTTCGCCGCCATAGCGCTTGACGCCCAGCCTCTTTGAATTGGAGTCACGTCCATTTCGGGATGATCCGCCTGCTTTCTTATGTGCCATGGATTACTCCTTGTCCTCGCTCTTCGAAACCGGCTTCTTCGCGGCGGGGGCTATCGACTCCCCTACTGAGCATTCATTGGTTGCGCCGGTGGAAGCCGAATTGTCAGGCACGGGTTTGACTGTATCCGGCTTAATCTCCGCCTCCGTCACGGGCGTGACCCTGGCGGCGCCAATCCCGATGATACGCACCGAGGTATACCTTTGACGATGCCCTTGTGTCCGCTGCGAATTTTTGCGGCGGCGCTTCTTGAAGATTTCTACCTTCTTGGCTCGTCCGTGTGCAAGAACTTCCGCCACCACGCCGGACGTGATCAGATCCGATCCCGCCTTGACGGCATCACCTTCGCCGAGAAACAAAACATCGTCAAAGCTGACATGTTTGCCCGCTTCGGCGTCCAGTGTCGCGACGCGCAACACATCACCTTCCTGAACACGGTACTGTTTGCCACCGGTTTGAATGACTGCGTACATGTCTGACTCCAATTATGCCTGGGCCTTAGCCGGTTTTTTTCCGTATTTACGGTAGAAGCGTTCCACCCGGCCCTCCGTATCCACAATTTTCTGCTTGCCGGTATAAAACGGATGACAGGCCGAACAAATCTCGATGTGGATATCGCCCGCCGTTGATCGGGTGTCAAATGTATTGCCGCAAGAGCATGTGACCTTTGCGGTCTTGTATTCCGGATGAATGCCAGCTTTCACGTTGCTACTCCTGTTAAATCTGAAAGGCCGCGATTTATACTCAGATACCATCCTGTTGGCAAGAACTTTTTCGGGTCGCCGCGATCGTGGATAACGGATACCATGATCCCGATATTTCAACCCGCCCGTCCTTGCGCACGCCTCTTTTTAGTCCCCGTACGCGGGGTGCGGCTGTCAGATCGTAACGGCATCGCAGGCGAGCATTGCAAGGCGGGTTTCCGGGCGCTATGGTTCGACGCCCTATAACAAGGAAAAAAAATTAAAAAGGAACGCTGGATTCAATGTCGCTGGATTTGGAACAGAAAAATGAAATTATCAGTAAATTTGCCACGCATGAGGGTGATACGGGTTCCCCCGAGGTGCAGGTTGCACTGTTGACCGCTCGCATCAATGGACTGGGCGAACACTTCAAGACGCACCACAAGGATCATCATTCCCGCAGGGGTTTGCTGAAAATGGTCGGTGCCCGACGCAATATGTTGAACTATCTGAAAACCAAGCATTTCAATCGTTATCGTACCCTGATTGATAGTCTTGGGTTGCGCCGTTAATACATCCATCAAGGGTAAAAGAGGAGGACAGTTTCACTTTTCCGGTGTTCGGCTGTCGGTTTTTCCGTGGAAGAAAGTAAACCCTCCCTCCCTTCTCTTGCGTTTGTTCATACTGTTTCCGTTCCGTATTCTCAGCCTGTATATGGGTTCACAAAGGAAAATTAATGTTTAATATCAAGAAAAGTAGCGCGACGGTTGCCGGCCGTGAACTTTCCATGGAGACCGGGCGCATCGCCCGTCAAGCTGGTGGTGCCGTCATGATTCAATACGGTGATGTCGTGCTTCTGGTTGCTGCCACTGCGGCCAAACAGCCTCTGCAAAGCGTGGATTTCATGCCACTTACCGTCCATTATCAGGAAAAGACCTATGCGGCGGGACGTTTTCTGGGCGGCTTCCTCAAACGCGAAGGGCGCCCAAGCGAGAAGGAAACGCTGACTTCCCGTCTGATTGACCGTCCGATCCGCCCGTTGTTTCCCAAAGGCTATTTTCATGAAACACAGGTGATCGCCACGGTGATTTCCGCCGACGAAGATAACAATCCGGACATTGTCGCGCTCAACGGCGCTTCTGCGGCACTGGCGATTTCCGATGTGCCGTTTAACGGGCCCATTGCTGCTTCCCGCGTGGGGTTGATTGATGGTGAGTTTGTACTGAATCCGACCTATGCGCAGATGAAGACATCCGATCTGGATTTAATCGTGGCAGGTACGCGCGATGCGGTATTGATGATTGAATCCGAAGCGAAGGAATTGTCCGAGGATCAGATGACTGATGCGATCACCTTCGGTCAGGAAGGCTATCAGCCAGTGATTGATGCTATTAACACCCTGGTCGCGGCTGCCGGTAAGGAGAAGCTGCTTGTCGATCTGGCGGGTAATGATGCTGTGCAGGAGGCTGTCAACGCCGCGTTTGAAACTGATGTGCGTGAGGCGTATTCGATTGTTGATAAATCAGTTCGTTCAGCCAGGGTGGAAGGGATTCGCGCTGCGGCACAGGAAAAACTGGCGGGCACGGAAGAGGATCCGGGCGGGTTCTCCGCCAACGATGTAAGCTCTGCCGTGAAGAGTCTGGAAAAGAATGTGGTTCGCCGTTCCATTCTTGCGGGGAACCCGCGTATTGACGGTCGCGCCACCGATCAGGTGCGCGCGATTGACTGTCAGATCGGGGTGCTGCCGCGTACGCATGGCTCCGCCCTGTTCACCCGCGGCGAGACACAGGCGATGGTGACCATCACATTGGGTACCGATTCCGATATGCAGTTGACCGAATCACTGGAAGGCGTAAGCAAACAGCGCTTTATGCTGCACTATAACTTCCCGCCGTACTCCGTCGGTGAAGCGCGCCGCATGGGTCCGCCGGGGCGCCGTGAGATCGGGCACGGGCGTCTCGCGCGGCGGGGGATCGAGGCTGTAATTCCGAGTGTGGACGATTTTGGTTATACCATCCGTTCGGTATCTGAAATTACCGAATCCAATGGTTCATCTTCCATGGCTTCGGTTTGCGGTACCTCCCTGGCACTGATGGATGCCGGTGTACCGGTAAAAACGGCGGTAGCTGGCGTGGCCATGGGCCTGATCCTGGAAAAAGACGGCCATGCCATACTGACCGACATCCTTGGTGATGAAGATCATTTGGGAGATATGGATTTCAAGGTGGCCGGTACGCGTGACGGCGTTACTACGCTGCAACTGGATATCAAGATTGGCGGACTTACCCGCGGGATCATGAAGGAAGCACTGGCGCAGGCACACGCGGGTCGTATGCATATTCTGGATGAAATGGCCAAGTGTATTGAAACACCGCGTGCCAGTATTGCCGAGCATGCACCGCGCATGTTCACCATGAAGATCAAGGTGGACAAGATTCGCGAGGTTATCGGCGCTGGCGGTAAAGTGATTCGCGGCATTGTCGAGGAAACCGGTGCCAAGGTAGATATTGAGGACGATGGTACGATCAAGATCTTCGCGGTGAGTAGTGATGCCGGCAAGGCAGCCAGAAAAATGATCGAGGATATTGTAGCGGAGGTGGAAGTCGGTGCGATTTATACCGGTAAGGTGGTCAAGTTGATGGACTTCGGCGCTTTTGTACGTGTTGTTGGCGGAACGGATGGTCTGGTTCATATCTCACAGATTGCCACCCATCGTGTTGAAAAGGTCTCCAATGAACTGAAGGAAGGTCAGGTCGTGCGCGTCAAGGTACTGGATGTAGATCGCAATGGACGTATTCGTCTGTCCATGAAGGCGCTGCTGGAAGAGGGTGGTGATGCTGAAGATGCTTGATTTGTTCGAAGCAGGGCGGAACAGGAAGGGGCGGGTATTCCGCCTCTTTTTCGTTGCCTTTCCCTCTGTGTCTTCGTGGTTCAGGCTCTTCCTGTTTGGTTCAGGAACGCATAGATGACCATATCACCCATTCGCGAAACGCGGATTCAGGATGGCCCGTTATTGATGACCCATGCCATGCCTGACGCGCAGACGGTGTCCATCGGGATTTTTCTGGATGTTGGCAGCCGTGATGAGCGCGAGGAACAGGCGGGTATTGCCCACGCGCTGGAGCACATGCTGTTTAAGGGCACGCACGGTCATAATGTCCATGAATTGAGTGAATTGCTGGACGAATTGGGTGGAACGGCTAACGCATTTACCGCCCGCGAGCGTACCTGTTTCCACATGCGGGTGTTACGAGAGGATTGTCAACAGGCGGTGTCCATCCTGTGTGCCATGGTACTGACGCCGACACTGCCGGCAGATGAATGGCAGCGCGAACGCGAGGTAATTTTCTCCGAAATGTCCATGACGGAGGATGTGCCGGAGGAGTGGATATTTGACCGTCATGCGGAAGCCTTGTTTCCCGGACAAACGCTGGGACGATCCATTCTGGGTACGCGCGAAACGCTGGCCGATTTCAGCCAAAACGGGCTTGCTGCTTTTCTTGGGAGCCGCTATCGACCGCCACGCATGCTGATTGCCGCCGCGGGCTGCGTGGATCATGAATCATTATTGGAATATGTGAGGGCCTGGCATTGGCCGCGGGCCAGTGTGTTCGTGGATCGCGAGACGCCACACATGGGAACAGGTGTGCAAAAACTGGTACGCGATGATGAGCAGGCACACATTGTATGCACATTCCCCGGCATTGCATCGGCATCGGCAGATCGTCCCGTTGCGTGGCTGGCCAATCTGGCGCTGGGCGGGGGTATGAGTTCGCAATTATTTCGTGAAGTACGTGAGAAACGTGGTTTGGCATATAGCGTTTCCTCTCATCTTTCCAGCCTGAGCGATGCGGGAACGTGGACCATCAGCGCCAGCACCGATCCTGACCGATTGGCCGAATGCACCGGGATTATTCAGGATGTGATAGGATCATTTTGCAATGTGCTGAGTCCACCGGTGCTGGCGAGGGCCAAGCGGCAGCTGGAGGTTTCAATACGCATGGGTATGGATTCCACGGACGCCAATATGATGCATCTGGGCGCGCGGCTTGATGAAAAAAGGATACGACCCATGCGTGAATGGGTGGAGCGCGTGAGGCGGGTTGAACTCGAAGATCTGCGCTCATGGGCAAACAGGCACCTTTGTGCGCCGGCCCTGTGGAGTTTTAGTGGCCCCGATAAAGCCTTAAATGCTCTTCCGGAGGATTTGCAGGGCTAGTGCGGCATGGTTACAGTGCTGGCCTTATGCCGTTGAGAATGTATTCACTGCCATGAAATTGTGGGATTACCTGAAAGAGGATGTTGCCAGTGCCTTTGACCGGGATCCTGCCGCGCGTTCAACGCTGGAGGTGATTACAACCTATCCCGGTCTGCATGCGATCTGGATGTTCCGTATGGCCCATTGGTTGTGGACACATCGGCTGAAGTTTCCGGGCAGGCTTGTCTCGCATTTGACCCGCTGGTTGACCGGGATCGAAATCCATCCGGGCGCCACCATCGGACGCCGTTTCTTTATTGATCATGGCATGGGTGTGGTTATCGGTGAAACAACGGAAATCGGTCATGATGTCACATTGTATCATGGTGTTACGCTGGGTGGTACGACGTGGCAGAAGAAAAAACGCCATCCCACGCTTGAAGATGGCGTCATTATTGGCGCAGGTGCCAAAATCCTGGGTGCGATTACCGTTGGTGAACAGACCCGGATCGGAGCCAATTCAGTGGTATTGCGGGATGTGCCCGCACATTCTACGGTGATTGGCATCCCCGGCATGATCGTCGGCACGACCGAGACGGTCATTGAGGGCGGTAAAATCAATCTGGATCATCATCTGATGCCGAATCCCGTGGCGGAGGCGCTTCGGCATGTATTGAGACTGGTTGATGATGTGAATGCGCGCATTGACGAGATACACCCTGATACCAGAAAAAAGAAAGGCCACAGGACGGATGTCGAAAAAGACATGGACAAGGAACATTCAAACCTGGAACGTTTCCTTGGTGGCGGTGGTATTTAGCATTATCCCTAGCCCGAGCTATTCATGAATCGTCGTAATGACTGCGCCTGCCTGTGCGTGAACGCACGCAGACAGGCCGGGCCTTTGTTCGCAACGGATTTGTCGAGAAAGAGGATCGTAGCCGTGCATACGGACGACCGGCGAGGGCTTTGGTACGGACAAAGGGGCAAGCCAGGGGCGCGGCTTCATTTATGAATAATGCAGGTTGATTTCCTGTTGTTTGTCCGGCACGGCGCTTGGCCCAATGGCCTGTGCCCGATAATTGCCGCAGTCATAAACCCGCAAACATCGCCCTGGCGGATAACGCTGTCAAAAAAAACATCAGATCCCGTTGCCGTTATTGGCCATCACGACCACAACACCCGCTGATCCAGTGCCCGCGCCAGCGTATATTCATCAAGATATTCCAGCTCTCCGCCTTCAGGCACCCCGCGGGCAATACGCGAAACCTTTATCTCACGCTCACGATACCGGCGTGCTATAAAATGTGCTGTTGCTTCACCATCCACCGTAGTGCTGGTGGCCAAAATTAATTCCTGTACCGTGCCGCCCGCGACACGCTGATCCAGGGAAGATACATTCAACTGTTCCACGCCCATGCCGTCCACGGGACTCAAACGACCGTGCAATACATGGTAATACCCCAGGAAGCCGTGCCCGCGCTCCAGCATTAACACATCCACGGGCTGCTCCACAACACATACCACACTGCTATCGCGGCGCGCATTATCACAGATCGTACAGTGCCCTCGCTCGGCAAAACAACCACAACGATCACAAAAAGAAATGGCCTGATGCAAACCCGACAACGCAGCCGCCATCTGCTCCATCTCCATCGCGGATTTCTGCAGCATACTCAGGCTGAGGCGGAGTGCTGTTTTGGGTCCGATCCCCGGCAAACAGGAAAGCATCTCCACCGCCCGTGCCAACGCCGCTGGCATGCCGGGGAATATATAACCCGATCTATTCATCTGCCGGTAAAAAAAACCCTCTCACAGCGAGAATCCAGGTGGTAGCGGCAAGCCGCCAAGCATGGCCTGCTGTTTTTCCTGCATCATACGATCAACCGACTGTAGCGCGGAATTCATGGCGGCTACCACCAAATCCTCCAGCAAGTCCTTATCCTGCTCATCCCACAGGGAAGGATCAATTTCGACTTTACGTACCACACGGTCTCCGCCCATCGCAACCTTCACCATGCCGCCCCCGGCATCGCCACGCACGTCCACACTGGCCATCTCTTCCTGTACTTTCTGCATGTTCTCCTGCATCTTTCGCGCCTGCTGCATCATTTTCTCAATATTCATGGTTGTTCCTCCAATGTCGTATCCGTTGTTATCCCCGGTGCACGGACATGTTCGATCTTTGCTCCGAATTCGCGCATGAGTGCCTGAACATGAGGTTCTTCACGGGCAGCCCGTTCCAACTGCCGCTGACATACTTCGGCCTCACGGATACGTACCTGCGACAGCGTTTCGCCTTCATGTTCACTACGCGGCTCCCAATGCACTTCACGTCCCAGCCACTCGGAAAACGCCAGCCGATCCGCCGTCGCAATGGCTCTCTCCTGATGCTTATCCAGGGCCAGACGAACCGTCTCTGCGAAATCCAGACACCATACATGATCCAGCATGGCAGCCATACCGGTGCGCACCTGCCCATACGCGGCAACTGCTTCTTTCCAGTTGGTGCAACGTCGGCCCGGCATCCCCTTCCACGGATCCGGAAGCAGGGTTCCTTCCGGTTTGTGACCTTCATCATATCTGTTAACTTCAGTAGAAGACAGAGGCGTACTGTCGCTGTCGGCATGCTCCTCCGTCAGTTTACCCCGATGTGATACCATCAAGCTCCCGTCACCATCCGGCCCTTCACCCACAAGATTACCAGTGTCCAACCGACCCGCCATATTCGATTCCATTTCGGGTGTTTTTCGCGGTGCATTCAGGCGATATAACCCGGCAAGGCGTAGCACCAGCATTTCCGCACCCCGGCGTTCATCAAGCACCTCTAAATCGCGCAAGCCGTGCAACAACACCTGATAGCGCAAGTCCAGGCTTTGCGCATCCCAACAACCCGACCAACCCGAAAGCCATTGCCGCTGCACTTCCCCCGGATCACTCTCCAGCAGCGTATCATCCACCATCAGGCATGCCAGCTCGTGCCATGTTTCTCCCATGGCCATCAGCACGGCGCGTGGCGCATGACCACTGATCACTGAGCGCCGCAAGATCTCTACAGAGGCTTTGCTTTTCCCGGTGAAAATGGCATCAGACAACCAGCGTGTGATCTCAGGCCCAACCAGCCCAAGTGCCTTGCGCACATCGACCATGGTGAACTGCCCTCCGGCATAGGCCAACACTCGCTCGGTAAGACTCAACGCATCGCGTACGCTTCCGTCCGCGGCATGTGCGATTTCATGCAGGGATTCCGGTTCATGAGCTATTTTTTCTTCAGTCAACACGTGCGCCAGATAGCGGCTGATTTCATCCACGCCCAAACGCCGCAAATCAAATCGCTGACAACGTGAACGCACGGTAACAGGAAGCTTTTCGACCTCGGTCGTGGCCAGAATAAACAACACCCGTTCCGGCGGCTCTTCCAGGGTTTTAAGCAATGCATTGAAGGCATTCTTGGACAGCATATGCGCTTCATCAATGATATAAACCTTATATTTGAGTGTGGAAGGCGGATAACGCACCGAATCAAGGATTTCACGAATGTCGTCCACACCGGTATGGCTGGCTGCGTCCATTTCCTGTACATCCAGATTGTTGCCACGCCCAATGGAGACGCACGCTCCACACGCACCACAAGGCTCGCTATGCCCGGGATGATCACAATTGACCACCATAGCGAGCAAGCGGGCGATCGTGGTCTTACCTGTTCCACGGATACCGGTCAGTAGATAAGCATGCGCCATTTGGCTGTTTTTCAATGCATTTTGCAATGTCCGCACCACGACATCCTGACCGGTAAGATCAGCAAACCGTTGTGGTCGCCAGCGGCGAGCAAGGACTTTATATCCCGGATTATTCACATGCGTCACTGTACGGATGAATCTTGCATTGGACAATCACCGGATTCCATCATCACCGGAGACATATCCGGTATCGAAGAAACAGGACTTGAGTACTTTCAGAATCGCCCGTACCACATTTCGAATTTGCCAGTGCGGCATGTCTTCTGTAAAAGTGATAATCATGATCGCCAGGCAAGCTGAAAAAGTTCAACCTAGATCTGCCCTTTACCCACAAGTATTTCTCCCATAGGGACTTTCTGCAAGTTTGAAGCCTTCGCACATCAATTGAAGGTAAGCGTAGCCTTGCCACATCACTTGATATCCGGGTTCAGGATCGTGTTTTCGGCCAAGATGTCCTCCCATTGCTGCAATCAACCGAACCGCATCACCGAGCAGGCATGGTCCGGGAACTTTTTTTTTAATGCATAGGCATTGAGCACCCTGTGCCAATCCTCAATGCGCCAACGCAACTTGTACCAGCGCAGACACTCCTCCGCCTGATCCATGCAGGTGATTGGCCATGTTGTCAGTAGAAACCACTCCACACCCTTTTCACCAGGAGGCGGTGACTGTTCCAGAATATGAACCATCCAGAGTTGGATAGCTGCTTTATCTGTTTTGCTTCAGATGGAATTGGACAAATGCCCTGTTTGAATAAGAGACATTC
>CAZBJB010000014.1:0-28111 GCA_964492105.1 uncultured Zetaproteobacteria bacterium | reverse complement strand
CTACCCTTGAATCTACCTTAAGAACCTGTCCTAAATTTGGGGTCCACTATAGTCGCTTTGACGCTTACGCAATCATCACGGCGATTCATGAATGGTTCAGGCTAGCATGGATCCCTTTACGGCTCATCAATACCGCTTTCGACAGTTTTCATGATCCTGCGGATTATGCCAGCGTCTTCCCCCGTTAATTTTTTCATGTCGTCACGATATTTCGCCGCATCCTCAAAGCGGAGATCAACGGCTGCTTCCAACATCAGCCGTTCGATTTCGGCGATGCGGGACTGTCTTGCGGCATCGGGCATATATGCAGCTTCGGGCTCGGCCACCTCGGGAATATGGCCGTAATCCATATCGCACACCGATCCGAGGATATCCCTGATTTCCTTCTTCACCGTCTTTGGCGTAATACCGTGCTCTTTGTTATAGGTCAGTTGTTTTTCACGGCGGCGCGTGGTTTCGTCCATGGCCCGCCGCATGGAATCAGTGATTTTATCGGCATACAGAATCACGTGGCCTTCAACATTGCGGGAGGCGCGACCGATAGTTTGAATCAATGAACGCTCGGAACGCAGGAATCCTTCCTTGTCCGCATCAAAGATGGTCACCAGGGCCACTTCCGGCAAATCCAGCCCTTCGCGCAGCAGGTTGATACCGACCAGCACATCGAATGTCCCCAGACGCAGATCGCGCAGGATTTCCATACGCTCCAGCGTATCAATATCCGAGTGCAGATAACGTACGCGCATACCCAGATCATTCAAATACTCCGTCAAATCCTCGGCCATACGCTTGGTCAGGCATGTAGCCAGCACACGATACCCTTTGCTGACCACCTCATTCGCCGCGCTGACAAAATCATCCACCTGTGTGGATGCCGGGCGCACCTCCACCTCGGGATCAACCAGGCCTGTCGGACGGATGACCTGTTCGGCGAAAGCGCCTTCGCAATGCTCCATCTCATAGGAACCGGGCGTGGCCGATACATAAATCGACTGCGGCACCGCTGCCTCGAATTCGTGAAATTGCAAGGGTCGGTTATCCAGCGCCGAGGGTAGACGGAACCCGAAATCCACCAGTGTCTGTTTGCGCGAACGATCGCCCTTGAACATACCGCCAATCTGCGGCACAGTGACATGCGACTCATCCAGCATCACCAACGCATTATTGGGTAAATAATCGAGCAGTGTCGGCGGAGGTTCACCCGGTGTGCGCCCGGTCAGATGACGCGAATAGTTTTCCACTCCTGTGCAATAACCGATTTCCTGAATCATCTCCAGATCAAACATGGTGCGTTGCTCCAGCCGCTGAGCCTCAACCAGTCTTCCCTGATCGTGCAGTTCAGCCAGGCGTTCGGCGAGTTCCGTTTTAATGGCGTCCATGGCCTTCAGCAGCCGGCCACGCGGCGTCACAAAGTGACTTTTGGGGAATACGGTGTATTTGTGTAGAGATTCCAGGCGTTTCCCGGTCAACGGATCAAAGCGGGAAATTGCATCCACGTCCTCGCCAAAAAACTCGGTGCGAATGGCAAAATCCTCGGCATGCGCCGGGAAGACTTCCAGCACGTCGCCGCGCACCCGGAATGTGCCGCGATGAAAATCAGTATCGTTGCGCTCATATTGTAATTCAACCAGTTTTTTGACTGCCTTCTGCTGATCCTGTTCACGCCCCACCTCAAAATACAACAGCATGTCTGCATAAGCTTCCGGGCTGCCAAGGCCATAGATGCATGATACGGAAGCCACGATAATCACGTCCTCACGCTCCAGCAACGCACGCGTTGCGGCATGACGCATGCGATCAATATGCTCATTGATGGATGAATCCTTCTCAATGTACGTGTCCGAGGTCGGCACATAGGCCTCGGGCTGATAGTAATCGTAGTAGGAAACGAAATATTCCACCGCATTATCGGGAAAAAACTGTTTGAATTCGCCATAGAGCTGCGCCGCCAGCGTCTTGTTCGGCGCCATGATCAACGTGGGTTTTTGCATTTGCTCAATGACGCATGCCATGGTGTAGGTCTTGCCGGAACCGGTGACGCCAAGCAGCGTCTGATACCGTGCGCCCTCGCGCACGCCAGACACCAGTTCAGCAATGGCACGAGGCTGATCGCCTTGCGGTATGAAATCTCCTGCCAGCCTGAATTGCATGCGGGAAGACTACGGGCTGCACCATTTTAAATCACAGTTTTTACGCAAGTAGACCGAGGTAGACAGGGTCAGTTCCAACATTCCAACATTTTATTATAGAACAGACAGCAGGGGTCGGACCAGACCAACTTACTGAAACATAAGTGATTCATACCTAAAAGTGGGGTCAAGCAGGGCTTAGAAGCACTTTTTCAGGGGTGGAAACGGTGTTTTAAGGCGTTGGCCGTACCAAGAGCGAATTGCCATCATATTCCCCGCCAGGGGCACAATCCGGTGACCGATCCGTTGCGAACAAAGAACCGGCCTGTCTGCGTGCGGCACGCACAGGCAGGCGAAATCATCACGGCGATTTATGAATAGTTCAGGCTAACTGTTTCGATTGGCGTCCCCAACCGGATTCGAACCGGTGTTGCCGCCGTGAAAGGGCGGTGTCCTAGGCCGACTAGACGATGGGGACCATTCAAGGAGGTACCGATCAAGGCATGGCGTGCTGTCTCGTGTCCGACATGATCCATGTGCGTGTTACTGATCCTTCAATAGCCCTGCTATTGGCTGCAAGCAGCGCCTTGTGTGCCATTTGCAGCCAGCAGCCTGACTTGCCCCGGGATTCATCAGCACTTTCCTAACCCGCACGATCCAAAAATGCTGCCTTGCCCGTTTCTTTGTGCGCAACGAATTTCCCATCGGTCGCCCACATGATAGCTACGTTCTCCCCCGGGATCCGTTGCAAACAGGGGTTCGGCCTGTCTGCGTGCGGCACGCACAGGCAGGCGTAATCATTATGACGATTTATAAATCATGCGGGTTAACAAGGCGGCGCAGCATATAGGAACCTCGGTGTGCATTCAAACATGGATTCTGGAAGAACTTGCATCTCACCTCCACATTCAATCCCAAGATCCGACATTGACATTGGATGCAGGGTGTAAGTATTTGGTTTGCATGGCGTTTCGAAAAATCATGTATTCACCTCATTGGTGATGAGTGATTTTTCGGAATGCCAGGCGAATCAAAGGGTTGCGGCATGCGCCGCATGTCAATGTCGGATCTTGGGTTCAATGCCTGCCCTTGCGAATCTCCCGCTGTTGCAGGAAATTGCGCGGAGCCGGGTGCCAACCTGAACCATTCACGAATGCTGTCGCGCCCTTGCTGGTTCCTTTGTCCACAACAAATTCTTGCGCAGGCATCCGTCAGCATCGCTACGCACACCTTCACAAGCACAGCATCCATCGCGACACAAAGGCCCCGCAGAATCATTACGGAGATTTATGAATCGTTCAGGCTAACCCGGCATGGGGATTGATTTACCCAGCGTGCATGATACCGGATCCGTCTCAGGCAGTTGCCACGTTCTCGTTGTCCGTTCACCACCATGCGCACATCCCTGATGAGCGCTACGGCGCTGCATTTCAGCATGGATAGCGTTGAGCACGGACCATTTTTTTGTGCACCATGAGGGAGCCAGCAGCATATCCTGCGATGCCGTGCCGGTCAGCCGGTGGATCACGTAACGGGGCGGAATACGCTCGAGCATATCGCAGACCAGGCCCACGTATTCATGCTGGACAAGCAGAGGGAATGGCTTCCGCTTCCACTCGTGGGCGAGAAGCGTCTGCCGCACGATGTGTAGCGGATGGAATTTCAGACCATCCGTCCCGGTGTCCGTCACCCGATCCAGCGTCTGCATCATCATATTACGATTTTCACCAGGCAGGCCAAGGATCAGGTGCGTACACACCGGGAGCCCCCTGGCGCGGATCAGACGGACGGCTTGTGCGTAGGTCGCGAAATCATGCCCGCGCCGGATACGCTTCAGGGTGACGTCATGCACGGACTGAAGACCGAGTTCAAGCCATATCTCATAGCCCTGATCACGATATGATCCAAGCAATTCCACCACGCCGGCATCAATGCAATCCGGGCGGGTACTGATGCTCAGCCCGACAACATCCGGACATGCCAGCGCTTGTGCATAACGATCCTCCAGATCTGAAAGTGGAGCATAGGTATTGGAATAAGCCTGAAAGTAAGCCAGCACGCGGGTCGCTCCCGTACGTTTTTTGACAACGATTTTTCCGGCTTCGATCTGTTGCCCGATGGAAGGTATCTCACGCCGCCTGTTCGGATTGAAACTTTTATTGTTGCAATAACTGCATCCGCCACGGCCCTTGCTGCCATCCCTGTTGGGACAGGTAAACCCGGCGTCAACCGTGACTTTGTGTACTCTTTGCGGAAAACGCTGCTTCAGGTAATAGCCAAAGCTGTTGATCAGGATACTATTCAATCCATACTCGCCCTTGTCGGCCATGGTAATAGCCGTTACAGAATTGCTGCT
This sequence comes from uncultured Zetaproteobacteria bacterium, assembly GCA_964492105.1. Lineage (GTDB taxonomy): Bacteria > Pseudomonadota > Zetaproteobacteria > Mariprofundales > Mariprofundaceae > JAUZQZ01. Next base: position 23,626 of record CAZBJB010000014.1, on the reverse strand, counting down.
GTAACGGCGAGCTTCCAGCCAGACTGATCAGGGCTTCCCTGCCGTCCCGCGCGCCGTCGGCGACTACCCGGAATTGGCGAATGATGTCCGTCATCTGTTTGTGCTGCGGGGAAATACGCAGCACACCCACACCCAGTTGCCGTAATTCCCGCACATGGTCCAGGACGGTAAACGGGCGGTGAGACATGATCTGAATGCCGTTGATGGTGGCAAAACCCTCGTGATCCAGTGAACGCATTTCAATGCCGTCCGGATCCATGAAACAGGTATGATGGCATGTACGCTTGTGCAGGCCCCGCGCCCTGGCACTGTAGCAGCGCGCGGAAAAGGTGAGTGGCAGTTTGCCGTGGGCGAAATATTCCACCTCCACCCCGGCCCGCGCCGTTACGGACGGGATATCTTGGGGAGGTAATTCCAGCGGTGGCACCATGCGTATAGCCCCCAGTGTTGATAGACGCCGCAGGGCGTAGGGGGTGTAGACATTCAGATGCGGGCCGGCGACCAATGCAATACCCGCTTCCGAGGCGATGGATACCGCCGCCATATCATTTGCCTCGATGGCAAGGTGCCGTTCACCAGCAGCACTGACGAGGTCACGAATAGCTTGTAATTCATGCTCGCCACACGGCATGGCCAGTGTGGAAAGTACGATTTCCTTACCACAACTTTTTAACTCATCCGCCAGGCGGACGGCCGGTTCGATGCCCGCAATCATTCGTTTGGAGCATACGACCTCGCCAATATACAAAATATCCACATCCTGATTGTCGGCCATGCTGAAATATAGATCGCGAACCTTTTCCTCCGGCCAACCGAACAGCACAGGGCCGATTGACAGCCTGATGTCCCGCCGCATTCCGTTTACCGCCATTCGTCTACATAAGCACCGACCGTACGCGCACCACCTTCGGAAACGGCATTCATGCGCTCCAGCCATGTGGTCTGTGTGCGATAGGTATGAGGCGCTGCCGCACATGCATCCACGGCTGCGCGCATCACGCTGACGACTTCATGAACATAATGCTTGGTACGCTGGCGGCCTTCTATTTTCAGCGCTGAAATCCCGGCATGCATAATAGAAGGCAACATCTCAAGCACGTTCAGACTGTATGCCTCCTCCATGACATGCCCCTGTTTCCCGGCTGCTTCGAAACACCCCTTGCAAAGGGTTGGATAGCCCGCAGCTTCATCGGGTTCAAAACGGTTGATCAATACGCCATCAAGTCGAACGTCCAGCGTACCCTGCCGATCCTCGAAGCGTACGGAATGCGCCGGGGAGCAGACCCCTTGCATGTTTGGAGAATCTCCGGTGATATACGATGAGAGCCAGCAGCGGCCTTCGGCCATCGCACACAGACCACCGGAGGAAAATATCTCTATTTCCACCGATGTTCGGTCAATCAGGGTGCGGATGTCGTCCAGCGTCAGCACCCTGGGCAGCACCGCGCGGACAATGCCGAATTCACGCCGGTAAAACTCCAGGGATTCATAATTGCATGCGCTTGCCTGCACGGATAGATGGCGGCGCAGCGACGGGTAATGCCTTTTTGCATAATCCAGCAGGGCCATATCGGAGAGGATGACGGCATCGGCATCCAGCTCCGCGGCCAGATCCACCGATGATGTCCATACATCTTCCTGCCCCGGTCTCGGTGATGTGTTGATGGCGATATACACCCGTGCATCGCGCAGGTGTGCGTATTCGATGCCTTCCCGCGCCTCTTTCGCGCTGAAATTCAATCCTTCGAAATTGCGTGCGTTGGAGGCATTACGAAAGCCCAGATAAACGACGTCGCCGCCAGCATCCACTGCGGCCTTTAGTGATGGCAGGTTACCGGCCGGACAGACCAGTTCCGGTTTGCCAAACGAATGGCTCATACCCGACGGGCCAGTCTTTGTTCAAGTTTCGCCAGTTGGTGTTGCATGGCATCATGGTGTCCGGCTAACATCTTTACGTCCGTTTTCAAAGCCTGCGCCTGATCCGTGGTGAACAGGCGAAGGTTGCGTATGACGGACGTTCGAACGCGCTCCATTCTATCATCGGTCCGCTCAATGCCCGCGATGGCCCGGCTGGCCATTCGCCATAAGGTATCCGCCATACGTGCGCCAAACCTGTTTTGCAGCACGGTGTGGAGATCAAAATCCAGGTTGGCCAGGACGTTCTTGAACAACAGCCCGCTGGCAGTATCGCCCGTTAACAGCAGGCAACGCGAGAAGAACAGGCTGTCCGCATCCTCCAGGCTGAAACAGAGCGCAATCAGTGCCGGAAGACTCCCGCTGATGGTTACATCGGCTTCCCGCGCAGGGGCGGCCCGTACACGGATCGAGCCATCCGAAAACGTCATGCCCAGGTGAACGATATCATCAAAGGTGCGAAACAAAAAATGCGTGCCGGACAGTTCGGAAAACCGTTGCATAGCCTCTTCATCCAGCATCTGCTCCAAGATATTTTGTAGCAATCCGGCCTGTATAAAAGCGGGAACGGGGCGCAAAAGCAGCGTCGGTTCCGGCAATATTGTCAGTTTCAACACGCCCCTTGATCCTCCTTATATCGAGTTCGTCAATATAGATGGTTGCATAAATCCCCGCATGTTGCGCCAGCTTTAATCATAGTGGCTACAGAAACAGCATCGAATGATCGGCGACTACTTATGCAACCATCTATATAACCTGCAAATACGGCCCATTATGCAATGTTTCAGCTTGCAGGCAATGCTTCAGGTGCGGTACTCCGCATTGATGCGAATGTATTCATGCGTCAGGTCACCGGTCCAGACCGTGGCGGAAGCTTCACCCATGCCGAGACACACGTACAACGTGAATTCATCGTTGGCAAATACGGCCATGCCATCTTCATCCCGGTAGTCTGGATGTGGATTCCCGCATTGTACGATTGTCACGTTATTCGCCCGCAAGGAAATCCTGTGCGTTTCGATGGTAATGCCACTGTTCCCAATGGCAGAAAGAATACGTCCCCAGTTGGCGTCACCACCGGCAAATGCTGTTTTGACCAGTAGTGAAACAGCTATGGCGCGACCCACCGTGCGGGCATCATCTTCATTTTTCGCACCCTCAACGTTAATGGTGATGAACCTGGATACGCCCTCGCCATCGCGTACGATCATTTGTGCCAGTTCCACACATACGGCACCCAGGGCTGCTTCGAATTCGTCCGTGTGCGCGAGTTCCGGAATACCCAGCCCGATGCCCGAAGAGAGCAGGTATACCGTGTCATTGGTGGATGTATCGCCATCGACTGAAATGCTGTTGAAGGACTTGTCTACGACACGCTTCAGAATGTGCTGTAACGAGTCGGCAGCCAGCGGTGCGTCAGTGGCGATGAAGGCCAGCATCGTGGCCATGTTCGGGTGAATCATGCCGCTACCCTTGCAGATGCCGGTAATCGTGTAATCGCCAACCTTGCGGGAAGCCCACTTGGCGAAGGTGTCGGTGGTACGAATAGCATCGGCTGCCGCCTCCCAATGACCGGGGCTAAGTGAACCGGCGGCTTGCTGCATGCCTTCGCAAATACGTTCAATGGGGAAGGGTGTTCCGATCACACCCGTGGAGGCAGAGAGAATCTGTTTGAACCTAACGTGAATGGATTGGGCCGCGGCATCAATCATCATGCGCGCCCACCCTTCTTCGTGGATACCAACGCCTGCATTGGCATTGCCGCTGCTGACCACAATGCCCCGCACTTGCGTGCCTTGCCGCCCGATCACCCGTTCACCCAGTTTGACACATGCCGCGCGGAACATGTTTTTCGTGAAAACGCCCGCCGCATGGCAGTTTACATCGGTGGCAATGAGGGTGAGATCGGTGCGTTTTCCCCGAAGCTCCGGTGATTTCACACCGCAGGACGCGATGCCGACGCGGAATCCCGGAACGGGCAGGGGCGGCTTCAGACGTGGTGGGTTAACGGCCATGAATCCTCACGCCTCAGGCAGCCTGCCGTTTCCCGTGGCACTGTTTGTATTTCCTGCCTGAACCGCATGGGCAGGGATCGTTGCGTCCCACCTTGGGCTGGGTTCGGCGATAGGTTTGCGGCGTTTCTTCCTCCACCTCGTCACCATGGCTGAATCGCATGGGCGTCGTGTGCCGAGGCTCCTCGACCGTAACCGGCTGTTCCACCTGCACGTGATGCAAGGCCAGCATGGTTTCCAGCCGGATACGCCCAAGCATGGCGGCAAACATTTCAAAGGATTCACGCTTGTATTCCTGCAGTGGCTCCTGCTGCGCATAACCGCGTAGTCCGACGCTCTGACGCAGATGATCCATGGCCAGCAAGTGATCTTTCCAGTGCTGATCCAGCATATGCAAAACCAGAAATTTTTCGAATTGGCGCATGTCTTCCGCACCGGTCAGTGCCTCTTTTTCCTGCATCATGGCGACCAGCGCGGTATAGATACAATTCGCCATACTGTTCGCATCCGCAACTTCATCGGTATCCACCCACGATTGCACCGGTACATCCAGCGTCAGCTGTTCCAGTAATTCGTCGTGTAAACCCTGCAAATCCCAATTGTCGGCATAGGACTGCGCAGCCATATGGCGATCCACAAGCGTACTGATAAAATCACGGCGCATGTCTTCAATGACATCGCATACGTCATCGGCTGTCAGCAGTTCGTGACGCTGCGAATAAATTACATCACGCTGCTGGTTCATGACATCATCATATTCCAGTAATTGTTTACGGATATCGAAGTTACGGCCCTCCACCTTTTTTTGTGAGTTTTCAATGGCCTTGCTCACCCACGGATGTTCAATGGCCTCACCCTGTTCAAAGCCCATCCTGGTCAGCATGGCCTGCATCTTTTCACCACCGAAGATGCGCATCAGATCGTCTTCCAGCGACAGGTAGAAACGTGTTGATCCGGGATCGCCCTGCCGCCCCGAACGTCCGCGCAACTGGTTATCAATACGACGGGATTCATGTCGTTCCGTACCGATAATGTGCAGCCCGCCAGCCTTGACTACCTCTTCATGTTCTACCTTGAATCCGTCACGGATTTCTTGTGCCTTTATCTTCCTCTCGTTATCCGAGAGCGTGGCCGGTACTTGTGCGATCAACATGTCCGGATTCCCGCCCAGCATGATATCCGTGCCACGGCCCGCCATGTTGGTGGCGATCGTGACTACACCCTTGCGGCCCGCCTGTGACACGATCTCTGCTTCCCGCTCGTGATGTTTGGCATTGAGTACTTCGTGCGGGACATTCTGTTTTTTCAGCAATGCGGAAATATGTTCCGATTTTTCGATCGAGGTGGTGCCTACCAGAATCGGCTGACCCGTCTGATGGGTGGAGACGATATCCTCAAGGATGGCACCGTCTTTGTCCGCCTGATCACGGTAGATCATGTCCGTTTTATCGTCACGAATCATGGGTTGATTGGTTGGCACGATGACCACTTCCAGATTATAAATTTTCTGGAATTCCTCAGCCTCGGTATCGGCGGTACCGGTCATGCCGGCAAGCTTGTTGTACATGCGGAAATAATTCTGGAAGGTGACGCTGGCCAGCGTCTGATTCTCCGGTTGGACGGTTACATTTTCCTTGGCCTCCAGCGCCTGGTGCTGGCCATCGGAATAGCGTCGACCCGGCATCATGCGGCCGGTGAATTCATCAATGATGGTGACCTCGTCATTGCGTACGATATAATCCACCTCGCGGGTGAACAGGGTATTGGCGCGCAGGCATTGGGTGGCTGCGTGGAGCTGGTTGACGTTTTCCGGATCATACAGGTTGCCATCGGGCATCAACCCTGCCTCGCGGAGCAGGGTCTCCACATGTTCCATACCCTTTTCGGTATAGGAAACAGCCTTATCCTTTTCGTCTTTTTCAAAGTCATCGGTATTCAGCTGTTTAATGATGGCATCCACTTTCTGATACAGGTCGTCAGCTTGCTCGGAGGGACCGGAAATAATGAGCGGTGTTCGCGCCTCATCGATCAGAATCGAATCCACCTCGTCAACAATGGCGAAGTTCAGTTCACGCTGGGCCAGTTCATCCCTGCTAAAGGCCATGTTGTTGCGCAGGTAATCAAAGCCAAACTCGTTATTGGTGCCGTAGGTGACGTCGGCGGCATAGGCGCGTCGGCGTTCATCATTGTCTAATCCATGCACAATCACGCCGGTGCTTAATCCCAGAAAATTATACAAACGCCCCATCCATTCTGCATCACGGCTGGCCAGGTAATCGTTGACGGTCACGACATGCGCGCCTTTTCCCGAAAGCGCGTTGAGATATATGGGCAGGGTGGCCATTAACGTTTTGCCTTCGCCGGTCTTCATCTCGGAGATCATGCCGTCATGTAAAATCATGCCACCGATGAGTTGCACGTCGAAGGGGCGCAGGCCAAGCACGCGATCACTCACTTCACGGGCTACGGCAAATGCTTCCGGCAGGAGATGGTCCAGACTCTCGCCCTGACTGACTCGATCTTTAAATTCCGTTGTTTTTGCAGTCAAATCTCCATCGGAGAAGGCTCGCGTCCGGCTCTCGAGCGCGTTGATTTTATCCACGACGGGATACATTCCTTTCAGAATCCGCTCATTGCGGCTACCGAATACCTTGGTCAAAACCTTAAACATGCAATCACCTGCTCCTTTGCCATATCAACCAGACGGTGCAAGCTAGCCCGCATGCTTCACAAACACTACTGCGCCCTTGCTCCCTACATCCACATTCCATTGGGCTATACCCCCCTGCCCTTTACCCACAAATCATGCCACAGAGCCCTTGCACACGGGTCAGACCAAGGCGCGGTGCGCAGATAATGGTTATTCCATTGGCAGGCCGCCGCATGACTTCACGAAACACACGGGTTAGGATGCGGTGTCAATTATGCAAATGAAGAAGACCCTTTTCCTTAACCCGCCATCCTTTGCGGGCTTTGATGGCGGCGCGGGCTCGCGCTATCAGGCCAGGCGCGAAATACGCTCCTTCTGGTATCCCACGTGGCTGGCGCAACCCGCTGCCATGGTGGATGGCAGTCGTCTGATCGATGCGCCCGCACGCGGACTGTCGCTGGCGGATATTCTACCGCTGGCGCACGCATATGAATTGCTTGTTGTGCATACCAGCACGCCGTCCTTCGCCTCCGACGTAAAAGTGGTTGAAGCCTTCAAGGCAGTCAATTCCAGTTTGTTGATCGGTTTTGTCGGTGCACATGTGGCGATTGCGCCGGAGGCATCATTGCAGGTGTCCGCCAGCATCGATTTCGTTGCCCGCAACGAGTTTGATTACACGATTAAGCAGGTGGCGGAAGGCCTGCCGCTGTCGGATATTGCGGGGCTTAGCTATCGCAAGGGCGATCAAACCGTCCACAATCCAGAACGTGCCCTGATCGAGGATATGGATGCGCTTCCCTTCGTCACCGAGGTCTACAAGCGCGATCTGATTACCGAGGATTATTTCATCGGTTATCTGCAGCACCCGTATATCTCCCTGTACACGGGGCGCGGTTGCAAATCACATTGCACATTCTGCCTGTGGCCGCAGACCATCGGCGGTCACCGTTACCGCAAACGCAGCCCCCGGAGCATCGCGGATGAAATTGCCCTGGCCCAACGGTATTTTCCACGGGTGAAAGAATTCTTCTTTGACGACGATACCTTTACCGATGATCCGTCACGGGCGGAGGAAACAGCACGCCTGCTTGGAAAACTGGGCGTAACATGGTCGTGCAACGCCAAGGCCAATGTGTCGTACGACACGCTCAAGGTGATGAAGGACAACGGTTTGCGATTGTTGCTGGTGGGCTATGAATCGGGCAATCAGCAGATCCTGTACAACATCAAAAAAGGCATGCGCGTGGATCGGGCCCGCCAGTTTACGCGTGACTGCCACAAGCTTGGCATTGTCATTCATGGCACGTTCATTGTGGGCCTTCCCGGTGAAACGCAGCAGACTATTGAGGAAACCATTCGTTTTGCCCGCGAGATCAATCCTCACACCATTCAGGTTTCGCTGGCGGCGGCCTATCCCGGCACATATCTGTACCGTCAGGCGCGGGAAAACGGCTGGCTTCGGGATGCGCATCTGATTGCGGATACCGGCGTGCAGATCAGTTCGCTGGAATACCCTGAGTTGCCACATGAAGAAATTTTCCAGGCCGTGGAACGATTCTATAAATGTTTCTATTTTCGCCCCTCCAAGATCGGCGAGATTACATTCGAGATGCTGAAGAGCTGGGATATGACCAAACGCCGCTTGCGCGAGGGGATCGAGTTTTTTCAGTTCCTTTATGGGAGAAAAGACGCGGTTTGAGAAGCCTGATTGTCACGGGTGATGATTTTGGCGTTTCCATTGAGGTGAATGAAGCCATTGAAGCCGCACATGTGCGCGGCATCCTCAATACCGCCAGTCTGATGGTGGCGGGCGTGGCGGCGGATGATGCCATTGCCCGCGCGAAACGTTCGCCATCGCTGCATGTCGGCCTGCACATGGCCGTGACGCGTGCGCCTTCCGTTTTGCCACCAAGCACCATTTCGGCCATTACGAATCCTGCCAGCGGCCGTTTGCCGGAGAACCTTGGCGTGGCCGGGGCGCGCTTCTTTTTTCTGCCAACGGCGCGCCGACAGCTGGAATCCGAGATGCGAGCCCAGTTCGAGGCGTTCGCGGCAACCGGACTGATGCTCGATCATGTCAATGTCCACAATCACATGCACCTTCATCCCACCGTGCTGGGACTTATTCTCAAACTTGGCCGCGATTACGATCTGCACGCTGTCCGTTTACCGCGCGAGCCTGGCATGACTGTTTTTCTCAAACCCCGGGTTGAATGGATGCGCCATCGCCTGCACAGATCCGGCATCATGTTTAATGACTGGTTATTCGGCATGTGCGATTCCGGACATATGACGCGCGAACGGCTGCTTCAACTGCTTGCCGTGCTGCCGTGCGGGGTTTCGGAGATACATTTCCATCCCGCTACAAGCGCCTGGACGAATATGGAGGCGGGTATGGCCGCTTATGAGCATGTAGCGGAGTTAAGGGCATTGACCAGTGCTGATACGGCCAGCGCATTGAATCGTCACGATATCCGCCTTGTTTCATTCTCATCACTAAAATGAAGCGTACGGTCATCATTGGCGGGATTGTGGGCGTCGGCCTGATACTGGTCTTGCTGGTTCACAGCGGCATGGCGGATGTCATCCATGCGGCGGTACGCGTCGGTTGGCTGGGGCTGTTCCTGATGGTGTTGGTACGCTGTGTGCTGTTTGTCCCCTGTGCCCTGGCCTGGTGGCTGCTGTCTTCCCGGCGCATGGGCTGGAGCCTTTTTATCTGGGCAAGCTGGGTGCGTGCCGCGATGGGTGAATTATTTATCACGCCACCGTTGGGGAGCGAGGTGGCGGGCATGCGTATCCTGACCAATGGCGGTATACGCATGGTGGATGCCGCGGCCTGCACCGTGGTAGATCTGACGCTTGATCTTGGCAGTCAGGTTGTATTTGCCGTCACCGGCTTGATACTCCTGTCCATCAGCATGCCCGATTTCCCATGGCTGTTGCATGGATTGCTTGCCTCACTGCTTGCGATTGCGGCCATTGCCGGTTTTGCGCTGGTGCAGAAGGGAGGCCTGTTTCACTGGCTGGAGGATCGGATGTCGCGCTGGAGTTCCGGCTGGCTGGGCGTGATGCGTGTATCCATGCAGGGTATGCATGAGCGGATTACCGCGATTTATCATCGGCCGAGACATTTACTTGGCTCATTCCTCCTGCAATATGCCGCGTGGATGATCGGCGTGGTACCGACATGGATTGGATTATCGTTTCTTGGTCATCCGCTGGCATGGCATCAGGTGATTGCCATGGATGCCATGGTTTTCGCCTTAAGGAGCGTGGCGTTCATGATGCCCGCAGGTATTGGCGTGCAGGAAGGTGCCTATATACTGCTCGGCCAACTGTTCGGTCTGGATGCAGCCAGCGCCCTGGCCCTGTCGCTGGTCAGGCGTGCAGCGGATTCCCTGGCTACCTTTCCGGCACTATTGCTCTGGCAGGCCAGGGAAGGCAAGCGTTTGCACAAGGATTACCGGGCTGTTCAGAAATGAACACAGCCGCGTCTCAGGGAAGGGTTGCCGTTCATTTTTCGTAACTACTCAGCAGCCCCCCCTTTTCCATCTACGGAAAAGATTTCACGAATGAATTTTTCGCATACATCGCATCAATCCCGACCTGATGCCGTGCCATAATTTTACGCCGCTTGAGCTTGAGCGTGGGCGTCAACATCCCGTCGGCCTGCGTCCACGCTACATCCACGAAGACGAATTTCTTCACTTGCATGAAGCTGGGTAGATCGTGGCAACCGTGGTACATACGTTGTAATAGCCACGCATGCACATCGGCATGCTTCCGCCAGTCCTCCGGTAACGGGCGTTTATGCTCGCGGCGCCATACCGCGTCCAACTGTACCGCGTCCGGTACGACCAGTGCCGTCAGGTACGGTCTTTGATCACCCACTGCCATTGCCTGCAGCACGCAGGGATCAATAGTCAGGCGTTTCTCCACGCGGGCCGGTGGCACGTTCTCGCCATTGGACAACACCATCAATGCCTTTTTGCGATCCACAATGCGTACATAGCCATCCACATCCATTTCGACCAAATCACCCGTACGCAGCCAGCCGTCCGTACCCAGCACCGCCGCGGTCTCATCCGGTTTCTTCCAATAACCCTGCATGACCATGGGGCCACGCACCAGCAATTCGCCACCTTCGCCCATTTTTAATTCCACACCCGGCAGTGCCGGACCGACCGTTTCAGGCCTGATTTTATGCTCCGGATTTACAGTAATTACAGGCGACGTTTCAGAAAGGCCATAGCCGGGACAAACCGTAATACCGGCGGCCAGCAGGAATCTCGCAATATCCGGATGCAGGGCCGCACCACCGGAAATAAACAAACGTAATTTTCCGCCCAGTTTTGTACGCAATTTTCCATGTGCAACAGGGTCAAGAATCTTAAAGAGCATGGCCTTGCCGCCGGACAGACGGCTTCCCCTCTGTTTTAATTCAACGTTTTCCACACCCAGCGCTTGCGCCTTGTTGAATAATTTACGCGTGATGGCTGGCGCATGCGATAACTTCTCATGCATACCCGCATAAATTTTTTCATACAGCCGCGGCACGGAGATTATAATCGTCGGTTTCACTTCGGCAATATCGCGCATCAGCGTGGTAATATTCCCGGCGTAAGCGACACGCGTGCCGCAGGCGACCGGAAGGAAATGGCCCGCATTTCGTTCAAAAGCATGTGAAAGAGGCAGGAATGATAGAAACAGATCGCCTGGAAACACCGGAACCACATCCAGTTCGGCAGCTACATCGGACAATAAATTCCCGTGGGTCAGCATAACGCCCTTGGGATTTCCCGTGGTTCCGGACGTATAGATCAGCGTCGCCAAATCATCCCGCCCCGGTTTTTCAGTATCCATGGCTCCATCCCGTGAAGCATCCCGGCTGATGGCTCCCAGACTGATGCCTTCCCGACTGGGGGATGCATCGCCGTGTAATGTAAATGCGGGCACTCCGAATGCATCCAGCTTGGCCTGTTGCTCACCCGGATCCACCAGAAGCAATTTGCACCCCGCATCCCCAAACACATACTGAACTGCCTCGGGAGGATCGGTAAAGTAGGCGGGTACGGTCACCGCGCCCATTCTCAGGATAGCGAAATCAGCAATACACCACTCGGGGCTGTTACGCCCGAGAATTCCCACGCGATCGCCCGACCGTACACCCGTATCATAAAGCCACACAGCCACGCGGTGGACTTTTTGCTGCACCTCGGCACGCGTAAACCAGTGCCATTCTTCATCTTCACGGTATCCCAGCATCGGCACATCCGCCCATGTATTCGGAGATTCAAACAATAAATCGGAAAGGCATCCGGCCTTCCGGGCAAGCTCTCCCCCGGGACATGTTCTAGCCTGCATGATTCATCAATACTGTCACGCCAATGGAACGCAGAAGATGGACGGAAAGGCCAGCCAAGATGATACGCACCCTGTCAAGCCTCTTGCAACACCCTGCGTGGATGAGCGGCAATGGGGCAGCAGATCGTCGCGCACGAGTGTTGCAAGACGCTCAAATCCTCATTCCAATGTATCCAGCACCATGAAACCACCTGCCGGTTCGAGTCCGATCCTTGTCATGCGTTCTTTCAGATCCTTCACATCCTGTGTGGCAAAATAATGCAGCAAACCACCACGAAACGGGGGAAATCCAATACCAAAGATTATCGCGGCATCCAGATGCGCCGGGTCATCCACGACCTGCTCATGCAGACAGTTCAGCGCCTCGGCCAGCATGGGCAGCAGGCATACGTCCACGATGGCATTGTCATCCATCGCCGGCGTCTCACCGTCCGGATTGGTAGCCGTACCTTCTTTTCGTGAATGAACGGAAATTTCCACGTACCGGGTTAGGTCAGTATTCAGATGGCCACGTTTTCCATCCGTGTATGTAAAAAATCCGGAACCGGATTTCTCTCCCGTCAAGCCGTCATCCACCATGGAGGAAAACCACCCGGGCAGGGCCTGATGTTCACCAAAAGCCTGCGCCAGATGGTCTCCCGCATGACGGCAGATATCCAGACCTATCCGGTCAGCCAGTTCAAACGCCCCCATGGGCATACCAAAATTCTTGAGTGCGCCATCCACATGCTCCGGTTTTTGCCCTGTCTCCAGCAAATGAAGTGCTGCCGCCATATACGGCATCAGACAGCGGTTCACCAGAAACCCCGGTTTATCAGCCACGATCACGGGATATTTTCCCCATCTTACCGCCAGCGCGGCAACGGCTTCCAGCGTCTTCTTCGTGGTCTTTGCGCCAGCCACCACCTCTACCAGCGGCATCTTCGGTGCGGGGTTGAAAAAGTGCATGCCAGCCATGCGTCCGGGACGCTTGAGCGCTTTCTGCATATCACTCACGGACAGGGATGACGTGTTACTCAGCAGCAACGTCGTGTTTTCGACCTGCTCTTCAATATCCCGCCACAGGGTATTCTTGACTTCAATATCCTCCAGTACGGCCTCGATCACCACACGGGAATCAGTCAGTCCGCTGCGATCCTGTACGGGCCGTATCCGGCGCATACGTTTGGCATCGCGCCTGGCGAAACGTGACAACACTTTCATGCCACGGGACAACGCATCGGGAGCTACGTCATGCACATCAACATCCGCTGATTTTGTGGCCACCCAGGCAATGCCGCTGCCCATCACACCTGCGCCAAACACTGCAACTTGATTGATCCGTTCCAGATGTTTCCGGCCTTTCCTGGCTGCTTCCTGCTTCTTCAAGCCCTCCCCAAGATGAAATACATGAATCAGGTTCTTGCATGTGGACGTCATGACCAGTTTGCCCAGCGATTCGGCCTCGCGGGCATAAGCCTGGCCCTCGCGTGCGCCCGCGATCTCCTTAAGCAGGCGAACGACCGCTGAAACGGCCGGATAGGCCTGTTCAATATCGAGATGTTTGAAACGGGTCAGAGCGCGTTTCCTGACCTGTTGGAAAAACAGTACCCTCGCAGACCACAATCGCATCCACCATGGATTCATACCGGTCCGCTTTGCCTTGCCACGCGCCGCCAGATGCTGAACTGCGGCCTCCACCTGTTCGGCATGACAGGATATGTCAGCCAACCCAATCCGCTTCGCCTTCCTTGCATCGACGGCACGTCCGGTCAGGATCATATCCGTGGCCGCCAGCCAGCCGATACGTCTTGGCAAGCGCACGCAACCGCCAAAACCCGGATGAATGCCGAGTTTGATTTCGGGCAATGCCAAACGTGTCTTGTCGCCGTAAATCACGATCAGATCGTCACAGGCCAATGCCAGTTCCAGCCCTCCCCCCATGGCCGCACCGTTCACCACTGCAATGGAAGCACACGTCAAATCCTCAATACGGCGGAACAACGATTGACCGCGTTCAGCCAGCCGCTCGGCCTCCTCGGCGTTATCGACCGCCGCAATCGCATCCAGATCGGCGCCGGCAATAAAGCATCCGGGCGTGGTGCTTTCGATGACCAGCAATGCGGGCGTGTTCTTTTCCAATGTATCCAGATGGGCTTCCATTTGTGTCATACAGGTCTCGTCCAGCACATTGACGGAACGATCCTTGCGCGCGAAGCACAATCGTGCGACATCATGTTTCCTTGATAAGGCTACGACTTCCATGGATCACTCCCGACCAGCGTTGCTCCGCCCTGCCCTCCACCCACGCACAATGTCGCTACGCCCAGGCCGCCGCCCGTTTCATGCTTTATTTGCCTGAGCAGGGTCAGGATCAGGCGCGCACCGCTCATACCTACCGGATGCCCCATGGCGATGGCGCCGCCGTGGACGTTGAGTCTGTCCATGTCCGGCGCACCCATCGGTGTTCCGCCATCGAAATGTTCGCCGTGGAAACGCCTGGATTCCATGGCCTCCAGGCAGGCCAGCGTCTGTGACGCGAAGGCCTCGTTGATCTCCACCCTTGCGATATCGGACATGAGCAATCCACGAGCTGAAAGCAGTTTTTGTGAACAGAATACAGGGCCTAATCCCATGCGTGCGGGATCACAGCCGGAATAGGCCCAGTCATGCAAATAGCCAAGAACCGGCCAACCTTCGGCCTCGGCCTTTTCACGATGCGTCAGGATCAGCATGGCCGCGCCATCGGTCAGCTGTGAACTGTTGCCGGCCGTCACCGTCCCCAGTGGCCTGTCGAACACGGGCTTAAGTTTCCCCAGTGCCGCCATGCTCTGGCCGGCACGAATACCTTCGTCACGATGCACCGGCACATATGCCGGGGGTGGAAACACATGCGCCACCTCGCCGTCGTACCAACCGCTCTTCCATGCCTCGTCCGCCCGCTGGTGACTCATCAGCGAGAGTTCATCCTGGGCCTTGCGTGTAAGGCTGAATTCCCGTGCCAGCACTTCAGCGGTCTGCCCCATATTCAAATGCACTGTGGGATCGGTAAGCCCTTCCAGCAAACTGATACGCGGCTTCCACGGTGCCTTCGCTACTCCCGGCAGCGCCCGCGCCCTGGATGACCAATCGCGCGCTTTTTGAAGCGTTCCCATCGCCTCACGGAAACGATCACTAAACAACAACGGCGCATGGGTCATGGATTCGACGCCACCCGCCAGGACCACTTCGGAGCGTCCCGCCATGATCTTTTCCGCCGCATCCGTCACCGCCTGCATGCCCGAGGCGCAATTACGATGCACGGTATGCGCGGGGACAAACCGTGGCACCCCCGCTCCCAACGCGATCACGCGGGCAATATTGGCCGCTTCCGCGGGCTGAATGACATTACCGATAATCACCGTATCCAGATCACCCCTGTTCGCCGGCGAACGTGCAATCACCTCGCGCGCCACCGTCACACCCAGATCAACGGCCGTCATCCGGGCAAACGCACCTCCAGCCTTGCCTAACGGACTGCGCCAGCCGGATACCACCACGATTTCGCGTTGCATATATTCTCGTTTCATCCCTTTATTCTTAATCTTTCTTGGAAAGTAGCCTACATCCGTTTGCTGCGCAAGGCCTGCTGGCTGGTCGAAGATCGCATATTAGCCCGCATGATTCATAAATGATCCGCACCCTTGCCCGCACCGGATCCCCGTCGGTCGTCCGTATGCGTGGCTACAACCTTCTTCCTCGACAATCCAGTTATAAACAAAGATCTTGCGCAGGCATTACGGCGATCCACGAACAGTTCAAGGTAGTTACATGCCATCCGGCATTATGGCAGGATGGCGGCATGGGTGGGAAGAAGCCGGCGAGGCATGAGGAAACCGGAGAACAAGCCGAAAACCGGGATGCCGGAGAATGGCTTACACTACATGGCGACTATCTTTATCGCTACGCGCTGTTCCGCTTGAACAACGAAGAAATTGCTCGCGATATGGTGCAGGAAGCCTTGATCGCCGCATGGAAAGCAAAAAAGGATTTTCGCGGTGATTCATCCGTCCGAACCTGGCTGACTGGCATCCTGAAACACAAGATTACCGATTATGTACGCAAGCAGATTCGTGACCGAAATCTTGCCAGTCGCCTTGAAACGGATCCGACATCGGCGTTCTTTAACGCCAACGGCCAATGGCAACAACCTGTCCACGGATGGGCGGGCAATCCGGAACAATTGAGCAGTGACCAGGCGTTTCTGCGAACCCTGCATGCCTGTATCGCTCAACTCCCTGAACAACATCGGCATGTATTCTCCCTGCGTGAATTGATGGGTGAAGATACGGAGGGTATTTGTAAGGCATGCCATATTACCCCGACCAACCTCCACGTTATTATGCACCGGGCGAGACTTGCCTTGCGAAAATGCCTGGAAACAACATGGTTCGGGAGATAACTGCCTGGCCCGCATTATTCGTGAATCGTCGTGATGAACCATGCGGGTTAGTTTCGTGGTAAGGTGCGGAGAACCTGGCCTCGGAACATGTGCGGCTATATGCGAGACTGCGAGCATTGGAACAAAAGACGTGGTGGCTGAGTAATGATAAGGATGAACCAGCGATATGACCGGCAATAAATCGTGCAGACTGGCAAGCCGTCTCGCCTCGGATGCATGCGAACGCAGTCTTACGCTGATCGAATGGCTGCGTCTGCGCCTGCATTTACTCATGTGCCAATCCTGCCGTAACTATAAAAAGGAGATCCTGCTGCTGCGCGATGTGCTGGCGCGTATTCATAGAAAACACGGCATGTTCGAGGTCGAATTGCCGGAAAAAGATCGCAAACTGATCCGTGACGCACTGCGCGATATCGCCAGGGAATAGAGGGCTGATAGCCCCCGCATTATCCATAACTCACCGTGATGATTGCAGCGTCTTTGTTCGCAGTGGATTGTCGGGGAAGAAGAGCATCGCCATTCATACGAACGACGAGGGCTTCGTTGCGGGAAAAGGAACCGGCAGGGGTATGACAGCATTCGTGAACAGTTCGGGTTAAAAGACACAGCTTGATGAGTACGGAACTCTCTGACACGTTGATCAAACTCATGGCGGCGTGGTTGCTGCTGCTGGGTGCGGCGTTCTGGGCGCGGCGCGAAGGACTGGGGCTATCCAGACGTATGTTGATCGCATCGTTTCGCGGCCTGGTGCAATTGCTGGCGCTGGCCTTCGTGTTGCACTGGGTCTTCGATATCCAGTCACGGATAGCGCAGGGATTACTGATTCTCGGTTTTTGCATCATGGCCGGGCGCACCAGCGCAAGCCATCATACCGATATGCGGCATGCGTGGCTGGCTGCCAGCATCGGCCTGGCCTGTGCGTGTATGGTCACGCTACCGTGGCTGGCCGTCAGCGGCGCGATCCATGCCGATACCCGCACGCTTATTCCCCTTGGCAGCATGGTGGCGGCCAATGGCATGAATGCCATTTCAATTATGTTTGAACGGCAGACAAGCGGCAGCGTTGCGGGTGATAGTATGCGCACCGCCATGATTCCGACCCTTGACACCCTGCGTGTAGTGGGACTCGTACATATGCCCGGTATCTTTGTCGGCATGACCCTGGCCGGCAGCCCGCCACTCGCCGCCGCGAGCGCTCAACTGGTCGTGCTGTACATGATTGTAGCTTCCAGTTTCACAGCCTGTATAGTTAGCTTTCTGATAATGAGTCATTTAAATAAAAGTAAAATATGCGCTTAAAACGTATCGAACTGGCTGGCTTCAAATCCTTTGTTGACCCGGTGAAGATTGATCTGAGCGACGGCATTACCGCCATTGTCGGTCCCAACGGCTCAGGAAAATCCAACATCGTTGATGCCATTCGCTGGGTGCTGGGAGAACATTCGGCCAGACATTTGCGTGGTGGCGTCATGGACGATTTGATCTTTCAGGGTTCGGAAACGCGTCCACCGGTCGGGGTATGTGATGTCGAGTTAACATTTGCTGTTCAGTTCGGGCAACTGACCAGTCCGTATCATGAACTGGAGGAAATTCGCGTACGCCGCCGTCTCACGCGCGCAGGGGGTTCGGACGCGTTTATCAACGGCAAAATGGTGCGCTTAAAGGATGTGGTGGATCTGTTTCTGGACACGGGTATTTCTACCCGTGCCTATGCCATTATTGAACAGGGAACAATCTCCCGCATGATTTCCGCCAGACCGGAAGAACGCCGCGCCTTGCTGGAAGAGGCAGCGGGTGTGATGAAATACCGTGCTCGCAGGCGGGAAGCCGAGCTGAAGATGAACCATACCCGGCAGAATCTCGACCGGGTATTGGATTTACTGGAAGAGATACGCACCCATTGCCGAAGCCTGAAACAGCAGGCTTCTCGTGCGGGACGCTTCAAAAAATTACAGGATGAATGGCAACAAACACGGGCTTTGTCCATGGGCATCCGCTATCGCCAGCACCATGGCCGACGCCGGAAAGAGATGCGGCAGCTTGAGATGGCGCAAAATCAGGAAGCACGGGCTGATGGCGCGCATGCCGAAGCTGAACGTAACCTTGCCGATGCGCGACACCGGTTAGTTATGCATGAGGAACAGGCTCAGCAGGCGCAGGACAGGCTCAGATCGGCGGAACAAAAATGTTCGGAGTTACAGCGGCAGGCCGAACGGCAGGCGGGAGACCGTCGGCTACTGGCGGAACGGAAGCAGACACTGGATCTGAGGCTTAACGATGGATCAGAGCGCGGCAAACGATTGCAACAGAGAATCGGAACTATCGAAAACTACATGACAAACCAGAACAACCCTGCGTTACAACAAGCCCTGGAACAGGCGAAATCAGCAGAGAAAGACGCGTGCGGACAGCATGAAGAACAGCGCGGACTGCGTGATAAAATGCTGGCCGAATTCGAGCGTATTCGCAGCCAGTATGAAGGTACCGAACGCCGGCGTGCACAGGCCGAGACCTCATTGGGGCACTTACAGGAACGCGAGAGCCTGCTGTTTGATCGATGGAAAGAGATCGA
This sequence comes from uncultured Zetaproteobacteria bacterium, assembly GCA_964492105.1. Lineage (GTDB taxonomy): Bacteria > Pseudomonadota > Zetaproteobacteria > Mariprofundales > Mariprofundaceae > JAUZQZ01. Next base: position 4,694 of record CAZBJB010000014.1, on the reverse strand, counting down.
GGTGCAACTAAAGCAAATTGAGATCTCGCGGAAAACGATCTCACAGGAAGTGAAGGCATGTGAAGAATACCGACAACAGGCCGAAGCCGAAGTAGCAGCTATGCAACAGCAACTCGATGCTATACGTAGAAAACATGCCAGCGCTGAAGTGACCCTTTCCAGCCGATCCGGCGAAGTTCACCATTTGCAGGGTGAAATCCAGGAGCTACAGGGCCGTGCATCCAACCGGGATGTTTCGGATCCCTTACGAAACGAGTTTCGCCAGGCAGGCGCAATCTGGGTGGATGAGGTACTGCATGCACCCGAGGATCTGGAGCTTGCGCTTGCGGCTGCCTTGCGCGCGGAAGGGGCGAATGCGCAATTGCCCGGCAATCCGGGATGGACTGATTTGGCAACATCCATTCGGCAAACGCAGGAATTGCCCGTGGCCTTTCATACAGGAACGGCCAGTACGGAAATAAGAGGCAGCCTGGCGCAGGCCATGCACCTTGATATGGAACATCCGCTGTATCCCATATTCGGCCATGTCCTGCTGGTGGATGATATGATGAGCGCATCGGATGCCATGGCCGTGGAGCCTTCGGCCTGCGCGGCTGTCAGCAGGGATGGCTGGCGCATGGAATCCAGCGGATGGCTGATTCCACCCACGCACAAAGCCAGCGCCCGCCGCATGTCGGCACGGCGTAATCTTAAAGACCGTCAGAAAGAGCTTAAACAGGCCATGCATCGGTTGGAAGTATGTGAACAGGCATTCAGGGCGGCTGAAACAGTTCTTGTGGCTCAACGGCGTGTATGGCAACAAGCCCATACGGCGGTCACTGAGGCGCAAAACAAAGCACAGACAAAATGTGCTGAAGCTCAACGGGTAGCGATGGAAGCGCATGCACTAACCGCGCGCTTGCAGCGATTAAAAGTTGAAATTGAGGATATTGCTCGGGAACGACAGCACTGGTCATTCCAAATGGAAGCCGAAGTCACGCCGGACGCCGAACGGTTGGCGGCAGCACAACTATCGCTGGACAGGCGGAACAGGCTGGAAGCAGAGGCGCGGCAATTTCTGGACCAGACAAAAAGCCACCGTGCAACAGCGGAACAGGATCTGGCTTTGCATCGACAGGCCTGCGAGAACTTTATCCGGGAACGTCAGCGGTTGCATGATGAATTAGAGCAGGTGGAAAAACAACGGCGACAGGATCAGGCGGCGATTGCCGCGATTGCCTCGGATATCCGGCAAGCGGAACAGCGATCCGGAATGGATCAGTTGCTGCGCGAGGCATCAGGAGCCGTCGATCATATGCATCAGGAGTTAAACAGAATCCGTCAACAGGGCCACACGTTACAACAAGCGGCGCATGAAGCGGACGGGATCGAGCATCAATTACGTGAAGAATTGCGGCGTGCCGTGGAATGCCGCCAGCAGCACGAGATCGCCCTTGCTGCTGAAACGACCCGCTTGCAGGATATGGAGGATGAAATTCGTCATCGCTGTCAGCAAACGGGTGAGGCTCTGATGCGGGTGCTGGATAACATGGAAGGTGAACTGGATGAGACAGCCATACTGTACAAGGCAAGCGATCTGGAGGAGCGATTGAACCGTTTTGGCCCGGTTAACCTGCTGGCGATTGAAGGATTTGAACAGGCATCGGAGCGGGAGCAATTTCTTTCCACCCAGGTTGAAGACCTGGAAGCAAGCCTGGCCACGCTGACGGACACGATTGGGCGTATTGATCGTACCACACGCCAGCGGTTCATGGACACATTTGATCAGGCCAATGCCCATTTTAAACAGACATTTCCACGCCTGTTTGGTGGCGGAAAAGCGGAGTTGCATCTTGATTCAGATGATCTGCGAACCTCTGGCGTGGAGATCATTGCCCAACCGCCGGGCAAATGCCCGCAGGATATCGAGTTGCTGTCAGGTGGTGAGAAAGTGCTAACTGCCGTGGCACTTGTTTTTTCCGTTTTCCGAATCAAACCCGCGCCGTTTTGTGTGCTGGATGAGGTCGATGCATCATTGGATGATGCCAGTGTCGGTCGCTTCGGTGCACTGGTTCAGGAATTCTCCAGCGCCGTACAATTCCTGAACATCACGCACAATAAGGTGAGCATGCAAATGTCCAGCCGTATCATCGGCGTATCCATGCCCGAGCCCGGTGTATCGCGTATCGTTGGCGTTGATCTGGAACGCGTTGAGCAGATGGGCAATTCCAACCCGGATGGAACAGAAAACGATTTACCGGATACCCGGGCGGTCTCATCAGCCGGAAAGAACCCGTAAAATGGACATGACGGATGGGACGCAGGTATTTTGTAGCCTGAGCTATTCATGAATAGTTCAGGGTAGCCCTGCCCTTTACCCACAAATCATGCCACAGAGCCCTTGCACACGGGTCAGACCAAGGCGCGGTGCGCAGATAATGGTTATTCCATTGGCAAGCGCCGCAACGCAGGTATGATCCGTGTGCAAGGGCTCCCTTCGGGCGAGCCATCCGGCGGCCATCTGCCGCGTTCCACTCTCTTGCAAGGGATACAACCATTGCTTCAGGAGCGTGCCTTGCATATGGCCACCGGATGACTCGCTGTGGCACGATTTGTGGGGGTAAAGGGCAGGGGTAAGCCCCTGATTGGCGTAAAGTTGTTGCAACATAAGGAGACTATAAAATAGAATGACGAAGTCGGGTTGGGTCGACCATACCAGGAACCCGGCCTGCATGATTCATAAATCGCCGGGATGATTGTGCCGGGCCTTTGTTTGATGTTTTGAAAGGAGTGTGAATGAGTATTCCCCTACGGCAAGTCGTGCAGGTGGGAAGTTACATTGTACGCCAGAGTTTGCGCGGAAGACAGCGCTACCCCCTGGTGCTGATGCTGGAGCCGCTGTTTCGCTGCAATCTTGCTTGTTCCGGTTGTGGCAAGATCGATTATCCCGACGAGATTCTGAATAAGCGCCTGAGTGTGGAGGACTGCCTGGCGGCGGTGGATGAATGCGGCGCGCCGGTCGTATCCATTGCCGGTGGCGAGCCGCTCATTCACAGGGAGATGCTACGGATTGTCCAGGGCATCATCCGGCGTCGGAAATATGTTTATCTGTGTACCAATGCCCTGTTGCTGGAAAAGAAGATGGATGATTACACGCCATCGCCATACCTGACCTTTTCCATTCATCTGGATGGCAATCGCGCCCGGCATGATGCATCGGTATGCCAGCAAGGGGTATTCGATCAGGTTGTCAAGGTCATTAAAATGGTTGTGGCCAGGGGATTCCGGGTAACCGTGAATTGCACCTTTTTTCAGGGTGAAAGTGCTGAAGAGGCCGCTGAATTCTTCGACTCTGTTATGGCTATGGGTGTGGAAGGCATCAATGTTTCACCGGGTTTTTCCTATGAACATGCACCGAAAAAGGATGTTTTCCTTCAGCGGCAGACTACCAAACAGTTGTTTCGTGATATTTTCAAACGTGGACGTGAACGCGCAAGAAAGAGCCGTTGGCGATTCAATCAATCCAGCCTGTTCCTGGATTTTCTGGCGGGTAATCAGATGTACCACTGTACGGCATGGGGCAATCCCACACGTAATCCCTTCGGCTGGCAACAGCCCTGTTATCTGCTGGTGGACGAGGGTTATGCCCCGAGCTTCAAATCATTAATGGAAGATACGAACTGGGATGCCTACGGAACCGGACGCAATCCCAAATGCGCCAACTGCATGGCGCATTGCGGTTATGAACCTACCGCGGTGAGTGATGCCGTGGCGCACCCGATCAAAGCTCTGTCCATTGCGTTGCGCGGTCCCCGTACGGAGGGCCCGATGGCACCGGAATTGCCGGTATTGTATACAGAACCCCATGTGATTTCGATTCGGGCCGACATCGGGGATGCAGTATCTGAAAACACCACGCCGGACAAACATGAGCAGGTGGCGGCGGAATGATTCATTCCCGTTGCATATGACACCTGTGCGAATTTATGCCTGGATGTGGTTGCTGCTATGTCTTTTTGGCATGCAGACCGCAGTCGTGGCGGAAGTACCGGTGGCGCAGGGTACTACACATGACGCGGTAACCGTGATTGACGCATTTCACGCAGCCTTGCTGTCCACCATGAAACGTGCGAAAAGCCTGGGATACACGGGGCGCTACACACACCTGGAGCCAACCTTGCGGAAAAGCTATGACTTCCCCGGAGTGGTGCGGATTGTAGCAGGAAAATACTGGCATGATCTGAATGACACACAGAGAGCACAATTTATTCGCATCTTCTCGCGCCTGGTCATTGCCACCTATGCGTATCGTTTTGACGGCTATTCCGGCGAGTTATTTCAAACCGTGTCCTCCCATGTGTTCAGGCACGGGCAGGTGATTGTGCGCACCGTACTCATCAAGAAGGATCACACACGGGTGCATCTGGATTATCTGTTGCGTCAGCGCAAGGGACAGTGGCGGATTATTAACGTGGTTGCACAGGGCGTCAGTGATTTGGCTTTGAAACGTGTAGAATATACGACGGAGTTACGCAAGCATGGATTTGATATTCTGATGGCCAGACTAAAGGGAAAAATTGCCCAATATGAACGATGATGTCTGATCGCGCAGGCATCATGTATGTCAACCACGGTATGAAACAGTATTTTTATTTGTTAAAGGAGCCTCTTGCAAAACTCATGAGCGGTGATCGGCTTCCCCACTTCGGCCCATT
>CAZBJB010000013.1:0-30646 GCA_964492105.1 uncultured Zetaproteobacteria bacterium | reverse complement strand
TGGAGACTTTCCCAATGCCTATAAAAAACTCATCCAAAAGAACTCCCCGAAGGGGGTCGCTTGTAGCTTATATCAAACAGGCGTTTGTCCAATTCCCGCTGAACCAGCACATTTTGTTCGCAATGGAGGCCTGCGAAGAAGTGTGTAGCAGTGCGGATATTCGATAATTTCAGCAATGCACGCTGGAGGACAACGCTGATATGGTCGTTTTCAGGGTCCATTGCGGTGCACTTCTCTACAATGCTCATCGCAACAAACCCCCGGCTTTTTAGCCAGCCCACCTGAAGCTGCCCAACCTTCTGGTAAAGGATATTGCGTTCTGTAGCCGGCTTACGCTCACGATTCCTCAAGATACGCTTTCAGCACAACTGCATTGTTCATGTGTTTTTCTTTTTAACTCTTCCCAGTGCCATGAAATGAGGATCCGGATCCCACCGACTTCAGACTGAGGAACGCCCGTTCAACTCGTGACAGGCTTTTGTAGGTTCGTACTGTTTCCCTGGCATCCATGCGCTCGGCGGAGACCGAGATGCGATCACATAAAACCCGTCCAGTGCGGTATCTTTGGCGATACCCCCCTCATTTCGCTCAAAGGAGAATGCACCCTCGTCAATGTCCAGGATAAAATTTCAGTGATGCGCGCCTGAGTGATGAGACCACGATCACCAACGATAATCAGGCGTTCAAGGCCAAACCGTTGTTTCACCTTCAGCATTTGCTCACTGAATACATCGGGGTCGTTTGTGTTGCCCTCAAATACCTGAATCGCGACAGGACATCCCCGATGGTCAAAAATCAAGCTTCCCTGCCAGTTGCCGCTCAATAACAGGTTCCCGTTTGAGCAGCCAGTCCATGACGGTATACGCCTCCTGTTCGTTGGCATCGCTGATGCTGAGCCGCCGCCCAACGACATGGATGCGGTCTCGCTCCTCCACTCGCGAGTGGAGGCCAGTTTGGATGATGGCGACAGGATATGGAATGCAATCATCCCGAGCGTTCAGTCACGCATACGTGAATGACGCAGTGCCCTTCAGAAGGGCTCCGAAGGGTGATTTGTGAAAGGTCAGCGCCTTGCCCGCCATGCGGCAAAACCACCGGCCATGGATTTCACCTGTGTAAATCCCATCTCTTTGAGGGTGGCCGCAGCCAGGGCGCTGCGCGCGCCGCTGGCGCAATACGCCACGATCATCTGATCCCGATCCGCCAGGCGCGGTTCTCTCTGCGGGAATTCCAGGTCTGCCTTGGCCTCAAGCAGGCCTCGCGGCACATGCAACGCCCCTGGAATATGACCCTGCGCCACCTCGTCCTGTTCGCGTACATCCAGCAAAAGTACATCCGGCTTGTCCGCCATCAGCTTGACTACATCTTCCAGCGATAGTTCATCAATTGTTCGTTTTGCCTCGACTACAAAATCCTTGAATGTCCTGTCCATATTTTACTCCTTTTACTCCTTTTACTCCGGATGTAGCCTTGCCAAGCCCTTTCCCCCCCACTTCAATCATCCATTGAGCGCACGCCTCGGATCTACCGCTATCAGGCAATGGAATCGGGGGCGCCACCCCCATCATCCTACGTTACCTTCGGCAGACTGTCAGCCTGAACTATTCATAAATCGCCGTGATGATTGCGCAGGGCCTTTGTTCGCAACGGATTGCCGAGGAAGGAGGCCGTAGCCATGCATACGGACGACTGACGAGGGATTCGGTTCGGACAAAGGAACAAGCAAGGGCATGGCAGAATTTATGAATAATTCAGGTCAGGCTTCCTGGCCAGCTCCTTTCGATGGCACATGTCCATCAGTTTCAGGCGCGGATGCACTTGGATGTTTCGGTGGTTTGGTCTTTTTTGGACTCCTTTTTTCGGAACGATGCAACTTCTTGCCTGCCATCACCTGATCGATCTCATCATCTTCAAGTGTTTCAAACTCAATCAGCGCATTAGCCAGCAGATGCAACTGATCAATATGTTTTTCAAGAATACTCTTGGCGCGGGCATAGTTCACGTCAATCAGTTTGCGCACCTCGGTGTCAATCTGCTGCGATGTCTTCTCGGAAATGTTCTGGGTTTTCGTCACCTCGCGACCAAGAAACAGCTCGGCTTCATTCTCGCCATACACCATCGGGCCGAGGGTGTCCGTCATGCCCCACATGGTCACCATTTTTCGGGCGAGTTGTGTGGCGTGTTCAAAATCATTGGATGCGCCGGTGGTCATCTGACCCAGCACCAGTTCCTCGCCGAGACGGCCGCCCATCATAATGGCAATCTGATCCTCCAAAAATTTGCGGTCATGGTTATATTTGTCTTCTACCGGCAGCTGCAAGGTTATGCCGAGCGCCATACCGCGGGGGATGATGCTGACCTTGTGCACCGGATCGGCATGTTCCAGATTCTTGGCTACCAGCGTATGTCCACCCTCATGGTAGGCCGTGGTTCTCTTCTGTTCATCAGACAATAACATGGAGCGGCGTTCGGTACCCATCATTACCTTGTCCTTGGCCGATTCAAAATCAGACTTGGCCACATTATCCGCGCCGAAGCGCGCGGCATTCAACGCTGCTTCATTCACCAGATTGGCCAGATCAGCACCGGAAAATCCCGGCGTACCGCGTGCCAGCACCTTCACATCCACATCATTGGACAATGGTACCTGCTTCATATGTACGTGCAGAATCTCCTCGCGACCATTCAGATCCGGACGCGGCACCACCACCTGCCGGTCAAAACGCCCCGGCCTGAGCAATGCCGGGTCAAGTACATCGGGCCTGTTCGTCGCCGCAATCAGGATGACGCCCTCATTGGCCTCAAAACCATCCATTTCCACCAATAGCTGATTCAGCGTTTGTTCGCGCTCGTCATTACCGCCGCCAATACCTGCGCCACGATGGCGCCCCATGGCATCGATCTCATCCATAAACACGATGCATGGTGCATTCTTTTTGGCCTGTTCAAACATATCCCGAACACGCGATGCTCCAACACCAACAAACATTTCGACGAAATCAGAACCTGAAATAGTGAAAAACGGAACCTCCGCCTCACCCGCAATCGCCTTGGCGAGCAAGGTCTTGCCGGTTCCCGGCGCACCCACCAGCAACACCCCCTTGGGAATCTTGCCTCCCAGGCGGGTAAACTTCGACGGATCACGCAGGAACTCGATCACCTCGGTCACTTCCTGCTTGGCCTCATCGCAACCGGCTACGTCATCAAACGTAATCTTGTTCTTCTTATCCTCGTTCAGTAGTTTTGCGCGGCTCTTGCCGAACGACATGGCGCCACCGCGCCCTCCCATGCCGCCGCCCTGCATCTGGCGCATAAAGAACACCCATACCGCAATCAACAGTAGCATCGGAAACCAGGAAATCAGTACGGACAGGAAAAATGGCACTTCAGCCGGTTTGCTTACATCCACTTCCACATGGTGCTTAATCATGCGTGGAACCAAACCGGGATCATCCGGCACCGTCACCTGGTAGGTGTGTAAATCGCCCTGCAGGTTGCGGTATTGCCCGCTGATCTCATGCCCCTTGATCCTGGCTGTCTCCACCATGCCGCCATCCACCTTCTCAATAAAAGAGGAATATGACACGTTCGCACCCTGCTGCGTTGGCGGGCTAAACATATTGAACAGGCTAACCATGGTAATCCCGATTACCAGCCATAACAGAAGATTTTTACCCATTTAACACCAATCCTTTATTCAATATTCTCTATACGGCCCACCGCCTCCTACTCACCTGTAAGGTGCCGTTGCAAATATTTCAAGCGGCGCACTACTGCCGAGCCAATTGCGAAACGCATGAGCGGCAATTTCCTTCCCCACTTCGGCCCATTTCCGGGCTTGAATTTCGATCCATGGAATCACCATGCATCCACCAGGAGTGTTGCAATTGGCTCTGTCAACAACAATAATGCAGCAAGAATGAAACCATGATGAAGCCGAACGGCCTTCCCGCCGTTTACCGATGCAGACTTACCTCTACCGAGGAAAGATGCAAGCCCTCACCCTGATGCGACAGACGGCAACGGGACAGGTCAATGCCTCCATGCCCTCCTTTCCGCAACCATAATTCAGCCAACCTGATATGGCGCCGACCCAGCACCGTCCCTTCACCAAACAGCATCGTCATCATGCGCTGTAATACACATGCCCTTACGGATCCGGACATTTCCCGCCAGATATGCCATGACACACTGACCATACCGCTCCTCCGCCAAATTTCGGCTGTACTTGCCTGTGCGTCCAGCAAAGCTGCGAGACGGGATGCCTGCCGCTGCCAGCGGTCAAACAGGATTGCCGGATCAACACCCATCTTCCGCATACCCGAAAAGAGGTCATGCCGAATATGGTTCCGCATCAACGTCGTATCCTGATTACTCGCATCCTCCAGCCAGCCAACGCCTGCCTGTCGCAACGCTGCCTGCAGTGCTGATTTTGGCACTTGCAATAATGGCCTGACAATGCGCAGATCACCCTGTTCCCGTTTTGACTTCATACCCGCGCAACCGGCCACGCCCGACCCCTGCAACATACGCATACAAACGGTTTCAGCCTGATCATCCCGATGATGAGCAAGGCAAAGCGTCTTGATCCCCTGTACCCTCGCCCAAAGCGAAAATTGTGCATACCGAGCCCTTCTCCCTGCTGCTTCACGGTTGCTTGCGGGCACGACACCGAGCTTGGCACTGTAGAACTCAATGCCCCAAGTGTCCATCCGCCTTCTAAGTCTATCCACCTCCCTCGCGGAATCGGCCCGCCAGCCATGATCCACATGCCATGCGATAACCCCATGCCCCGTGTCACGCAAAGCTAATAACAAGGCAGTGGAATCGGCACCGCCGGAAAAGCCAACGGCCAAACGCCCCGGCAACCGGCAATCCTGTAGCCATATGAATGCGTCGGGCAGAACTGGCGCGGTTCTCATGTTTATATTTAGCCCGGACTATCCACGAGTAGTCCGGACAAGTGATTTGCCCGCCGGGGTAGCTCTTCCCCGGCAATCAAGTCTACAGCCTTGGATGCCGGATCAAGCACTTCATGTATCTCGATATCCATGCCACCCAGGCAGAGCTTGCCAGCGCGCACAATGAATATTGGAGGTGTTTCTTCTCCCCTGACATCAATAACAGCCAGATCAAAAGGGCCATCCGGCAGCCGGTAACCCCGCAATATTGTTCCGACACTGGCGGCATCCACATGATATTCGCGTACATCGGCCTTATGGCGTATGGATGATATCCACTCCGTCAGTGCCGGGGTGGTGATGGCGAACCCGTTATTATATAACATCCGTACCCGGTTATTGGCATCAACATCCACGCACTCAACGCGCACATTCCCCAGGGGAACCAAACCGTTCTTGCGATCGCGGCAGGCAATGAGCGCTCCCAGACCATAGTCTCGCGATACGCCTGACGCGACTTGCATGATCCCCGGGCTGAAAGCAATGTGCCGGTCTCCAAATGTTTCGTGCCGCTGCCGGGTAAAGTACCAGCGTTCGGTCATCGCCATGCACATGGATACCGGCGGCATATTCCTTTCCTTCCCCATGCTTTCCCGTCCCGCCTTCACGATATCCTGATACCAGCCCCATAACTGCCCACGAATTGCAATTCCCATCCGCATGAGAGGGACAACAGGGCCGCGCAATAGACACCCGGATGCACTAAACTCATCCAGGAAGATACCATCCCCGTCTTCCAGCAAACGCAACACACCGGTCGAAAATGACCGCTCCATAAAATCCTGCATGCCCGGCGGGCCATACATCCTGGCCATGCCTGCAAGATAATCCGACCACTCGACGCGCAGGCATGCCTGTTTGGAGGACAGGCCTTTACCGCAATGCAAAGGCTGGCTGAAATCAGTTTGCAGAAAAATAATATGTCCGTCTCTGTACGCCTTTTCCAGCGTATGGTCGGCCCCGGATCCGCGCCCCGCGTCAGCCAAATCATCCCGCCTGTCCTGCCAACGGCGTTCAGCATGGCGTCTGGCCAATTCCACTGTTACATCTTCATCAAACACACGAAAGGCATTAAGTGTTATTTCATCGTGCTGCCACGGAGATGCTTTTCCGGAGCTTCGTCCACCGGTAATCTGATCCAGCAACCATGTGGCAAAAGGATACGCATGCAAAAACTGTAGTGGCTTCATCAGTTCCCTGCCCGCCGTGCCAGGTGCGGCCAGTAACCGATCCAGGCGTTTGGCATCCAGTGCGAACCGCATCCACCCTCCCTGACCACTCTTTTCCGCCATATCCCTGATCGAAAGCCTTGCCCAACTGCGCTTGAGCAAATGATCATCCATGCGATCCCGGCTCAGCAAGGGAAGCATATCCGCTTCATGTTCAGGCCCCAGGCTGGAACGCAATTCCCGCATACGCGGAAGAATGTCCGGCTCAAGGCCATAGGCGGCGATCATGTGACGCGTATCGCCCAACAATGCATCCTCCGGCTGACGCTGAGAAAAAGTCATGGGCGTCATCGGGATCATCATGACTTCACAGATCGCAATACGGGTGGCATCCAGTGCGTCTTCAACATACTTTTTCAGGAATCTCCGCACCGCCCAGAGATACATGCCGCCAAGCACGCTCATCATCACATGATCCGTTTGCTCCACATGTTCAGCAGGCAATTGTCCAGTAGCAGACCGTAACAGCTTCAGAACGAGGATGTTTACCGCTTGCCCCCATGGCGCACTATCCTCGTGATTCTGTTTCCATGACTGCCGCCATATCCCGTTCAGCACCCGGTACAGGCCAGCCCCACCCTGTTCGTCCGCACACCAGTGATGTAATAAACGCACGGGCAAGTGGGGGAAATGCTTGCGCAGGTGCCGGATCATAGCTCGGGAGACGGCATCCGGTTGCGGCAGCTGGTGGGCGGATACATTTTCCCCCTTAATCATATAACGAACCATGTATTCCTGAAGCCTTTGCACGGGATCGATCAATGCCCTTATGATCCCGGAATGCAGAGCGTAAGGAATATATTCAGTAGCATCCTCACCGGCCATGCGCAATGGCAACTGCCGCACATTCACATGGCAGCAACTGGCTGGAGATTCACCACGATTCAGGATCGACTTATACCCGGCCCATCGATCCTGAAAGTATTCTGACGACAGCATCCTTTTTCTCCTCTCATTGCGGGGCGCCCGCACGCCGCATAGCATGTGCTTTTCATGAATATGACGCCACTACCTTACCCTTCCAGGGTCAGTTACCAGCCATTTCAATATTTTTCCCATATACTGAAGAGCCTCTTGCAACACTCATGAGCGGCGATCGGCTTCCCCACTTCGATCCATTTTCGAGCTTGCATTTCGCTCCATGGAATTCCCGCGCAAATGAAAGGCCAAACATACAAACCTGCCACGCGGCAAGGCAGCGCCGCCTGCTTCCCGAAAACAGCCTCAAAGCGGGATTGCCACCCGTCCACCCGGAGTGTGGCAATTGGATCATGGGCAAAGCTGGTGCGTGATAACGCCCGCATAACTCCATGAGTGCTCGGATCGTCCACCTCAATCATATTCATGTCGGCCATCCCGGACAATGGATTCTCAATGACATCAATCTCGCAGTGGAACCTGGCCACTTTCTTGGTATCGTCGGACCAAACGGCGCGGGGAAAAGTACGCTGCTGCACACCGTTGCCGGGCTAATAAAACCGGCCTCCGGGTATGTTGATTTGTTCGGTGAATGCCTGTCTCGTTTTAATCGGAGAAAATTACTGGCCCAAACAGGTTTTCTAAGCCAGAAGCCGGGAACACCATCCGCATTGCCGTTGCGTGTGCGTGATGTTGTGGCCATGGGGCTTGATTCATACACAGCTCCCTTATGGCGTCGTTCCATGCACCCATCAAAAGTGGAACAGGCGCTCACCTTGACGGATACGGATAAGCTTGGTGAAAAAGATTACAGATACCTGTCCGGTGGGCAGCAACAGCGGGTGCGTCTGGCCCGCGCACTGGCCGCATCGCCCCGTCTGCTATTGCTGGATGAACCCGCCGCTTCTCTGGATATGCATGCGCGGGAATCACTTTACAGCCTCCTCCGCTGCCTGTGTGATCAGCAGGGCACCGCCATTATCATGGTTGAGCACGATATTGCCGCCATCAGCAGCTATGTCGATTCCATCGCATGTCTGAACATCCGTATCCATCACCATGCCATGCATGGGGAAACCATTCCGGAAGAAATATGGCACGCCATGTATGGCGATCACATGCATATTGTGGCGCACGACTCACATTGTATCGGTTGCCACGAGCGGATGAAATCATGAGCGGATTCCTTGCCAGCGAAGTCATGCGGTCCGCCCTGTTCCCTTCGACACTGATTGCCATTGTCGCATCCAGTATGTCGGTTATGATCCTGGCGCACCGACTATCCTTCCTGACCGTGGCTATTTCTCACGCGACCCTTGCAGGACTGGGCCTGGCCGTGGTGTTGGCTCTTCCGTTACTTCCCACGGCTGCCGCAACAGCGGTAATCGTTTCCCTGATACTGGCATCCATGCTACGCCATCAAGGTTTGAATGAAGATGCAGGAACGGGTGTCCTGTTCGCCGGCGCGATGGCACTGGGCATTGTATTACTCTCCACGACGAACAAGAATGAAGTGGACATGTTCGGACTGCTGTTCGGCAATATCCTCAAGGTCTCGGAGAATGACCAATACTGGCTGATATGGGGAAGCAGTATAGTGATGACAAGCCTGATATGGGCCGCGCGTCCATGGTGGAGTATCGCTTTTGATACCACGACGGCAGCCGCATCCGGCATGGCGGTTCATCTCTATCGCCTGCTGTTGTTTTCCATGACAGGCCTGACCGTTGTCATCTGCGTCCGGCTCGCGGGCATCGTGCTGGCAACGGGACTGCTCGTTCTGCCCGCCGCCACGGCATGGTTCTGGTGCCGTGGCTTGTTCAGACTGTGGCTTATCAGCCTGCTGGTATCCCTCATCGGTACATGGACGGGTTTATTCCTCTCGTTCATACTGGCCTGGCCGTCAGGCGCAACCGTGGTACTGACACTATGCGCCCTCTTTATCCTGAGCTGGACAGTCTCCTGGCTAAGGCAAACGCTCTTCAAAGATGTGCCGTAAGTCAAACGTGCTTACCCCGCATTACTCATGCGGTATGGACGGACGTTTTATATTCTCATCAGCCATAACAACGTTGGATCACGTCGATTGAATCACGGCATGCAATGCACCGTCATCCAGTATTTTATTGTCGACCTTGCAGTAAGCGGCCTGCTCATCCGCAAACACTTCGACTTCGGCCACGCCATCGACGGCCAGAAGGCGCTGTCGCAGCCGTTCCGCAGCTTCCTCATTCAAGACCTCAATGTGTAACATACGCGTGGCCACATGACGGGGAGGAACCATGGTCAGCGCCACCAGCAACCACAATATCAGCAATCCCGCAATAACAAGAAACGTTTGCGCTTCATTGTGTTGGGCCGGGACATATAGAACCCCGCCCAATACGCCGCCAACAAATGCGCCAAAGAATTCACAGGTATTGTATACGCCCACCGCCGTCCCCTTCGCCGATGCAGGCGCAATCTTGGAAATGATCGATGGCAACGTGGCTTCCAACGTGTTGAACCCGACAAAGAACACGAACAACGATGCCGCGATAGCCGCCAATGATCCCCCCCATATCGCCATCCCTGTCTGGGCAGCCGCGAGCAGGGCAATGGAAAGCACGAATACCTGCTTCATCTTCCGTCTGGCTTCAGCGACAATCACCAGCGGCACCATCAATGCAAAGGATCCTCCCATCACCGGAAGATAGAGTTTCCACTGCGCGGCACTCCGGAGTAAGGGGTGCAAGGGGGGGTACATCAATACCATCGGCAGAACCACGAACATCGCCGTCAGGGCCACATGCAACACAAAGACGCCAAAATCCAGCCGCAGCAACTCCCTGTCGACCAGCACCCGCCCCAACATACCGGTCGTCATCTCGGCATCGCGGTGGTGTACCCGATGTTTCGGATCGGGGACAACCAAGTATAGAAAGAGGATGCTGGCAAGCGATAACACCGCCGTCAGCCAGAAAATACCGGACACATGGATGAGATGCCCGAGAACGGGGCCTGCCGCCATCGCAATCATGAATGACACGCCAATCGTTATGCCAATCATGGCCATGGCCTTGGTGCGATGTTCTTCACGCGTGAGATCTGCTACCAGTGCGATAATCGCGGCGGCAACAGCTCCCGAACCCTGAATCACCCGGCCAATCAACATACCGGTGATGGAATGAGACATGGCGGCGATCACACTGCCAATGGCGAACAGCAGCATACCGACGGCAATCACCGGTTTTCGCCCGATTCTGTCGGATAACATGCCGAAGGGAACCTGCAGCAATGCTTGAGTCAAACCATAGGCACCCAGCGCTATCCCCACCAGCATCGGATGCGCGGCTGCACCCGCCAGCTTGTGCGCATAGGGAGAAAATACGGGCAAAATCAGGAATAGCCCGAGCATGCGCAGCCCGAAGATACCCGCCAGCGATACAGCAGATTTACGTTCCCCCGGTGTCATGGATTCAGTCTTCGCCTGTTTTCGGCTCATATAAATAATCTCCTTGTCTCGTCAGCGACGGGCATGCTGATAATGATGAGGTATGGACGCAAGCATGGTTGCTTTTTGGATCATGCGGGCCATTCGCCCATGCCCCGCCGCATCAGTTCCGGGCTGTCACCACACAAGTCGATCACGCTGGTTGGCGCCAACCCGCCCCGGCCCACATCAAGCACCAACATATCCAGGCCCTTCAGACGTGCAACAAATTCATCAGGTTCGGTCGCCACATCCTGTTCACCGGAAAAAATCATGGTCGTCGCCAGCAGCGGCTCACCTAGTGCCCGTAACAGATCCCGGCACACGGCATGGGATGGTATACGAATCCCCACATCGTGACGTTTACCGAAAATGCGGCGTGGCAAGCCGGAATTGGCCGGGAGAATGAAGGTGTACGGGCCCGGTAAACAGCGCCTGAGCATACGGTGCGCATCATTATCCATGCGCACATAGCGGGCCGCTTGCGACAAGTCCAGACACACGAGCGACCACCAGTGTCGCCGGTCCAGTTGCCGCAAGCGGCGTATGCCGGAAATAGCCCTGGAGGCATCGGGCAGCGCCATCAATGAATACGTCGTCTCTGTCGGAACGACTGCTGCCACTCCATGGCGCATATGTCCGGCGGCGCACCGGATCAACCGTGTCTGCGGACGCTCCGGATGCAACCTCAATCGTTCAAACACTGGCCCCGCCTATTCATCAATCGCCGTGATAATCGCACCGGACCTTTGGTCGCAACGGATTGTCGAGAAAGGAGACCGTAGCCATGCATACGGGCGACCGACGAGGGATTCGGTGCGCCTGTCTGCGTGCATCGCACAGGCAGGGACAAAGGAACAGGACGCGGCGGCATGTGTGAATCATGCAGGCTAGAAGCCCGAGATCTTTAGTTTCCGCAGAAGCCGGTCAACCGCCCTCGCGGGTACTTGTGATGGCGCAGGCGATACACCCGGTGCCGGGTGTCCGGAAGCAGGCCTTTTTTGTAACATGCCTTTCAGAAGACCTTTTAATGCACCCTTTCCATCCCTGAGCATATCCCTGACGTTCCCGATGTTTCCTCTCAACGTTTTGATATCCATTTCCACCTTCACGATGGGTGCATGCAGGGGGCCTGTAATCCGGAGAGGAATTTCCAACCCTTTTCTCGCCGCCTCGGTATCACCTTGCCCCGCCAGGCTGCCCACCAAACGGGGCTTGACATGATAATCCATGGTACTGGCGATGAGGTTTACCCGCCCGTAACCGGTGAGGCGAAACAGAGGGGAAGCCATGAATAAATCGTCATTACTTACCACACCGTTGTTGACCTTGAAGCTCCCGGAAAGCTGCGAAAAATCAGTCTGTTCGGGGTCATTTCGCTGAGCAGGCATGATGATATCACGCAATGTTTCCGCAATATCAAAGCCCTTGATCATACCATCACGCAACAAAACATTGCCCGTGCCCTTCAGGTGTCGCAAGGCGGTTTCCGGCAACAGGCCAATGCCCTTCAGTTTCATATCCATCCGCACAACACCGGCAAGCATATCCGTATTCTCCAGGGCCTTAAACACCGGTTGCATCCGTACACCGCGCACCTTCGTCGACTCGGTCCAGCGGGCGGGATAGCGACCCACATTCAAACGAGCCTTCTCACTAACCCGCCCTCCGGCCAGATCGAATCGGAAGGGTTCTATGTTGAATATTCCGTGCTTTCCGACAATCATGGCATGCAGATGTGCCAGTTCGAGCCCGTGCAGGAACAAATGATCCACCTGCAACCCGGCCGTGACACGCCATGATTGCAGAAAACGCCAATCCGGCTCCATGGCCGTTCCGGTATTGGCAGGCACGTTTACGGCTTGTACCTGATTCATCCGTGTATCCGCATTCAGGTTTCCAGTTGGCTGTTGGCCACTTTTTACACCTTCAGCGTGGGCATAAGGTGCGATCTTAATACTCGAATCGCCATATATTGCCTGATTCCCGACCTCCTTTTGTTCCGGCATGGGCAACCACGGGTCTATATGCAGGATTTTGGAGGCAATCCGTAACCGCACAACGGGATCGGCTCCAAACCGGATGTTCCCGGAGACCTGAACAAGTTCCTTATTCAGTATCAGTTGCAAATCTTGCAATTCCACATGTTTTGTATCACCCGTCGCCAACACCCCCAGCTTAATCTGTTCCCATGGATCGGGGTGCGCAGCATACAAGGCCTGCAAACCCGGTATCCACGCCGATAACTGTTCGCGGCTCAATGTTGGCGTATGCAGGCGCACCTGGTATCGTAAGCGGCGCCCGGTACCATGCACAGATCCTGTCATCTCGGCAATCTTCTCCCCGCCCATGTGCACCACCACCTGATCCAGCTTCATGCGATCCGGTTTGGGCATTTCAATCTTCCATGCCACATCTGCTGCATGTGCACCATGCAACGTCAGTGATCCCGCCGTTACACGCATGCCATCCGGCCTCTGTTCCAGATGGACATCCATATCTAACATACCCTTGCCCAATCTGACCAGCACGGGAATAAATGTCACAAGCTGCTCAAGTGCAATCGATTTGGCTCGAATATCAGCCTGTACGGGCAACCTGTCGGCATGTAATTTAGACAAGTCACCCAGTGGGCCCACTTCCGCCCTGACGGAAAAAGCGTTTCCGGAGAACTTCCCGGAGGCTCGCACATGCACCGGATGATCGAGCTGAACATCATCCGCCGTCATGTCCAGTCCGCTCAAGACGACATCCTTTCTCAAGCGGCTATCCCGATAATACACCTCGCCATCCAGCATCCGCAAGGATTTGGCGCTTAAGGCGATCAACCATCCTCCGCCCGTGGCAGGCGTTCGCACTGTTTCACTCACATTCCCCGTCGGCGCATGCTTGTTCGGAGCGGCGAACAGGTCTTCCCAGTTTCCGGCACCGCTGACATCGCGTTCCAGCATCAACCGCGGGCTGTCCAGCACAAAACGTTTGATTTCGATTTGTTTACGCAACAGGGGCAACAGTGCCAGGCGCACGTCCAGACTTTTGATTTGTAAAAAATCCGTACTCGAAAAGCCCCGACGGTTGGCGATATGCACATCATCCACACGCACGCCAATCCATGGGAAGAACGAGGCATGCCATTCACCTATCTCAATCTTGCGTCCTGTCGCCTGTTCGGCCTGTTCGAGGATCAGACGCTTATAGTGGCTGGTATCAAGAAAGAATGGCGCCGCAAGCAATACCGCAGCGAGCAAAACAAGAAAAACCAGGCTGTATTTGACTATTCTTTTCGCAAGTCGACTCATGGGGCTATCGTGGAGGATGCGTCCTCTTGCCGCAAGGGCGGAAAATATGCCGGTGTCCATCATCAACCGGAATCGAACGGGAATAGGTCATCAATTTTCGGGAGGTAAAACCTGTTCTCCATCCTGACCGGTTTTGCGGGCGGCGTGGTGTATATGATCGGTTTTCAATAGCGGCGACTTCCACGCATCCGGACTACGCCTCACCTGCCAGACAAGGGCCTTGTCCACCGCCAGCACTTCCGGCGATTTCCCGATACGCACATAAGTGGAAATCAGATCGCTGCCCTGTTTCCCCACCGTCAGGTGAAACAGCGCGGTATCCGCATGATTTCGTAACACGAGTTTGATACCGTTGTTCATTCCGAGCGCATCGTCATGCGCATGCGTATGTGTAACCACGCGAATCACGCGCATATCGGCCAGATCACCAAGCAAATGCCGCACCGATACGCTATTAGCAGGCACATCCGGTGAACCCGCCAGCAACCACGTTCCGTCCTTTTTCTTCAGGCGAATGTATACTCCGGGTGCAGGTGTCAGCTCGATGATGGCAACCTTTGCGATCTCCGGCACCACCATGGACACATGCGCCCGTGGCGAAATCGCAGGCTGTGAGAACTGCCATACGGACCAGCCCATCAGGGCCAACAACAGCACCCACAAAACCGCGCGCTTCAAGATGCAGTTTCCCGTAAACGCAGTTTGTGCCAGCGCCACAGGCCGATGAATATAATCAGCAAGGGCAAACCAAACATCCACAGCCCCTTGTACATGGTGCGTCCAGCCGCCGTTAGCGTCGCCAATGGCCGTTGAATCACGTCGCGTGAACGCAAGTTAATCAATCCGTCATTACCAGCCAGCCAGTCCAGCGTATTGAGCACAAACACCAGGTTTCCACCGTCCATAAACTGATCATCCAGCAGGGAACGGCTTCCCACCACAAGTACGCGCGAATGCGCCGTGCCAACGATATGTTTCCCCGTAACGAGCGCGCCTTTTGGCGGTGTTGAAAACGCGGACTTCGCTGCCCCCTGTTCAATCAGCGCCAGATTTACCCGCCTGCGCATCAAGCCGTCGAACCGCTTGCGCATGGGTACCAGTGGATCAACATCATAAGGCGGCCCCGCCTGCACCGATGCCATCGCGGATGACGTCAGCAATACGTTACCGTGCGGTTTGTCTCCGGTCCATGCCAGCGGTGAAGCAAAGGGCACGGACACCACCCGCAGCCCGTGCGTAATCGGATTGGTAGAATTCATGCCCTCCACTTCAGCAACAAAGGGATAATCCACCACGCTTCTGAACACGAACATACCACGTCGTTGATTCACGTTGATACGCGCCGCCCGCGGATCCATCACCAACCCCGGTTCCACCGCGATCCCGAAGTCCCGCAGCCATGCATTGGCTTTGGCATCCACGCTCCGTACCGTAAAGGCCCGGCTAAGCCGCGGGTCGACATTGCCCGCAAGAATAAGCAAACCCCGGCCCGACATTCGAAATTGATCCAGGGCATATCGCATGATGTTCGAAGGCGCCTTGTCAAACCCCGGTACAATCATCGCCCGGATGTCTTTGTCAATCATCTTCCTGTCCGGTTTTACCGTCACCAGTTCGTAGTCTTCCGAAACCTTTTGCCTGAATGCCCGGAGTCGGGCCAGGCCTCTGGCGCCAAATCCGGCTACTACACCGATCTTCATGCGTCCCTTGCCCGTCAGTTTCATGATTTTGCTCGTTAACAGGTATTCAAAGCCCTGCTCGCCGCGCACCACGGGAATAATTTCCTTTTTGTCCAGGTACTCCGCCACCACGGCCATGTATCCCTGCTTGACCTGCGCCTGGTCGTTTTCGACGACCTGTACCTGCACCTTCGGAATATTCAGCGCCGCCAGCGATGCAGCCACATTGGGATCATCTGCGGGATCGATGATCTCGAAGCCAACCTTGCCATGCCCCGCTTCGTGGTAAGATCGCAGCATATCCGCGACAAAACGCCGTAATTGGCCATAAGGCTGCGGTAAATTCCGCGTGATATAGGCGCGGATCATCAAGGGCTCATCGAGTTTATCCAGCACGCTGCGCGTAGAATCGGATAAGGTGTACATGTGGTTCTCGGTCATATCCCAGCGCAGGTTGAGTGCACTCGCGGCCATGGTGACGGCGGCTGCCGCCAACACACTCGTCAGCAGCCCCATGCACGCCCTGCGGCGAACGCTTTTCCTGCGATCCGTTCCGGATGTCATTACATCCACCTCCGGCGTTCAAGCTGAAAGTGAGCGGCAACCAGAAATACCCAGCACAGGGACAACAACAATACGACATCCTCCATATACACCACGCCGCGCAGCATACTTTGATAATGAGCAAGGGGACTGATGACATACAGGAAATTTTGCATGGCGGGAGAAAGCAATGGCGCAGCCTGCGCCAACAGAAAGACAGCCAGCAACATGGAAAACCCCAGCACATAAGCCACCACGGCATTGTTGGTTAGCGAGGATGCGAAAATACAGGCAGCCACGTATACCGCAATGAGTAGCCATGCCGCCAGGTAGGAAGCGGCAATCTGCCCTCCATCGATATTGCCAAGCGTCGCCAGCGTTAAGGGATACAGCAACGTGAATCCCAGCAACACCGTCATCTGCAACAACACCGCCACGTATTTCCCGGCTATGATCTGCATCGTGCTGACCGGCAGCGTAGCCAACAATTCAAAGGTGCCACCGCGCTTTTCTTCGGCGAGCGCCCGCATGGACACGGCGGGAATAAAAAACATCAGCAGCACCGGCAAAATAGAAAAAAAGCTACGCATCTCCGCCTGCCCCGTTAAAAACAAACGATCGCCAAAGAAGAAACCGGACGCCAGAAGGAATGCCACCGTGATCACATACCCCAGTGGCGTATCCACTGCTATGCGCCATTCCTTCCAGATGAGAGCGAAAACAGGTCTCATGTCCGATCATCCTGCGTCAAACGATGGAACACATCTTCCAGGCTGGCCTGTTCGCGCCGCATTTCCAACAGCGTACAACCGCATGCCACAGCCGCATGAAATGCTGCTTCAGCCAACGCCGTTCCACTGCTCGTATAACGAAGCCTCAACCGGCT
This sequence comes from uncultured Zetaproteobacteria bacterium, assembly GCA_964492105.1. GTDB lineage: Bacteria > Pseudomonadota > Zetaproteobacteria > Mariprofundales > Mariprofundaceae > JAUZQZ01. The sequence goes on along the minus strand of CAZBJB010000013.1, from coordinate 13,659 downwards.
GCTGTCCGTAACATCCCGACCAGCCACATCCAGCACCTCCCCTTCGACATCCGGCAATGTCTTCTCCAGCATCTTCAGCAACGTCTCTGCATCTCCCCTGATCACCACGTCCACTCTGCTGCCACCCTGAAGACGGTTGGCCAATTCACTGGATGTACCCAATCCCACCAGTTGCCCCTTGTCGATAATCATCACGCGATCACAAACAACCTCCACTTCGGACAAGACATGCGATGACAACAGTACAGTCTTTTTTTTGCCCAAATCGCGAATAAGCTGGCGGATTTCCACAATCTGATTTGGATCGAGTCCCGTCGTCGGCTCATCCAGGATCAGGCATTCCGGATCGTGCAGGATGGCCGCCGCCAGACCCACACGTTGTTTGAATCCCTTGGACAGTTCACTGATGCGGCGATGCATAACCGTTGTCAGCCCGCAGACTTGTCCCATCTCACCGATACGATCGTTCAGCGTGGCAGTGGGCATCCGGTGCATACGCCCGGTAAACTGAAGATAGGATGTGACATACATGTCGTTGTATGATGGCGCATTCTCCGGCAGATAACCGATCCGCCTCCGGATGGTCACGCTGTCATCATCCAGGGGAATGCCGTCTATCGTTGCTGTACCGGAACTGGGGGGAAGATAGCAGGTCAGCATCCTCATCGTGGTGGATTTACCTGCGCCGTTCGGGCCCAAAAGCCCCATCACCTCGCCACGCTTCACGTGAAAGCTCAAATCCCGCACTGCGGGGGTGTTGCCATAATAGCGGCTTAATGCTTCCGAATGAATCATGGCGGCGCAGTCTAAATTGAAGAATGCAGCGGTCAATCAAAATCGAATGCTGTATGGGTCAGAAAACGTCCTGATGGTTTTTGCATTTCGGAAGCTGCAATGGCCCACCACAAGCAATCGCATGGAGTCGTAGCTCAAGCTCCCGTTATGCGCATATCTGGAGCCTCTTGCAACACTCATGAGCGGCGATCTGCTGCCCCACTTCGGCCCATTTCCGGGCTTTAATTTCGCGCCATGGAACCACCATGCAGCTCATTCAAGCCAGGAAATGGTCTCAACGTGGAATAACAGCTCATCCACCCGGAGTTTTGCAAGAGGCTCTTTGGACAACCTGAAAGCATTTCACCAGTTTAGTTCGGTTTTTCATCTTGATTTCTCCCTTCGGAGTTGTATCAATATCGGCTCCGCATTGTTTTCGTGTCTCCTCACCGATGATAATCGCATAGCCTTCCGCCATCTGTTCCAGCCTGGCGGCAACATTCACCGTATCGCCAATGACGGTATAATCTACCCGATTTTTTGATCCGACATTACCTACAAGGGTTTCGCCGGTGTTAATACCGATGCCAACCTCGAGGGGTGGATAACCCTTGAGTTTAAACTCCCGCATCAAATCCCTGGTTCCGTTTTGCATGGCGATGGCGGATCGTACGGCGTAGACGGCATGGTAGGGTTCCTGTCCGGATGGGCTAACCAGCCCAAAAACGGCCATGAGTCCATCACCGATAAACTTGTCCAGCACCCCGTGATGTTTAAAGATGATGTCCACCATGCTATCAAAATACACATTAAGTATGTCAACCACCTCCTCCGGAGGCCTGCATTCGGAGATGGCCGTAAATGATCGGATATCGGCGAACAGCACGCTGGTTTCCTGTTTTCTGGTCTGTGGCAGCATATTCCTGCCTGAATGCATCATTTGTTCGACAAGAGCGTCACCTACGTAGCGGCTTAATTGCTGCCGCAATAATGCTTCCTTCCTCAATTTATTCTGGTAGCTCTCAATGTTATGGGCATACAATATGAGTTTCGTGGTGACTTCCTGATAATTGTGGTTTAATTGCTCTTCTTTGGTAAGCAAGACATTGAAACGTAAGGCAATATCCGAAAGTTCGCGTAACTGCCGTCCCTTGAGTTCAATTGGTTTTTTCCTTAAAGCAGTTATGCCCTGTTTTGTTTGTTCGCTGAAAGTCCGCAACTGGTCGCCAAGCTTGCGCATGATGAAAAAACCTAACAGCTGGGAAACCAGGGCAACAGCAGCAAAGATCAGTATGGTTCGGGTTACATTCACGTGCAAATGGATGATCAGGTAAATGACCAGCAGATAGGGGATGAGTCCCAACAGGCCATATATGATTCGCGCAAATTCCCGGAAGCTGATTCCTTGCCTCATAACACATTGCCGGGCTTTTCTCCGCCGGAATCCGAACCTCCAGGCTTCTGCTGAAAGGACAGGAGGTTGTCCATGGAAACTCCGATTTCCACCCGTGATGGCCTGCCTGCAGTGGTTGTTTCCATATCGCCAATCCAGATAACCGTCGCCTGGCCCCGCATGCGCGCATTCGTGCTGGAAGTGGCTGGCAGGCATATGTCCATGGAAATGCTCTGACCGATGGAATAACGCTCCGGACGGTTGCTAACGAAACATGCTCCACCACCCGATATGTTCTTGAGGACAACCCTTTCCACGAGTTGTCTCTCCGTACCGGGCAATATGAAAATATCAGACTTGAATTCAAGTGAGTAACGCTCAAAGCCTCTCTGATTTTCAATGTTATCCGGCATCGTCATTTTCCTTTCGGAACGAGCATAAATGATTCTCTCGTAAAAAGTCCAGAGGTGAATAGAATAGGGTCTACCATGCAAAAGTCGATGGCAGCCCCCAGGGTTCCATGCTTGTGAAACATTGATGACGGGAGATGAAAATGAACCACTTGAAATATATGCTAATATTCACAAGCGCAATGTTGGTTGCATGCCAGTCCCGGACGAATACATCACGAAACCAGGTCGGCCAAACGCCAGCTACCGTCCAAAATGAAGCGGCGGAGACAACAACGCCTGTAAGACAATCCGTAATGCAACCGGTCGCCCCCGCGAAAATCATCAAGACAGAGTCACCCATGCTCTCTTCATCCATGCCGGAACATCCGTCATTGAAGTCCGTCAAGCCATCCGAACCGACGTCACATTCCACTGCTTCGGAACCGGAGCCAGCGAAGGCTGCCATGCCACGAGCTAAATCCACGCCGGTTCGGGCAGCCGGCCAAAATACCGGCGCCACCCAGGCCCTGTCCGGCAGGCCGGCCAAAGCCAATCTCGGCGTATTAAAAAGGTGCAAGATATGCCACAGTTTTGTCGCCAGGGCCGAAGTTGGACCCGGACTGGGCAAAGGCCATGGCATTCCGGGCGTGTTTGGCCGTAAGGCGGGCACATTCCCGGATTTCAGTTATAAGTTCACCAAGTATATCAAGCCGGGCAAGGACTGGCATTGGGATGCGGCACATCTGCGTAAATGGATGTGTAACGCTCATGATGCCGTGAAGGAGTTCACCGGCGATCCGCAAGCCAGAACCAGGATGCCGCCACAGCATGTGTGCGATCCGGCCAGACAGGATGCCGTCATCGCCGCGCTTAAATCTATTTCTTGAATGGTTCAGGCTGAAATAAATGGGTTCAGTTCGGGGCTTGTGCATAGCCCCGCGCGCGCCTATTTCGATGTGGAGCCCTGTGCGAGTAGTCTCGATGCCCGATCCGGGTTTGTTGTGGGCAGATTGCACCGGAAATTCTCACAGACATACGCGGTCGCCTTACCCCCAACCACCTTCTGTTGCGCGGTATAGGGCGCCAGTTTTGCTAATTGAGGGGTCTGCCACAGTACGGACCTTGTTAGGAATGAAACCCTTACGAATGGCATGCAGCATGGCCTGGCCATCCGCCGAACATCTATCTCCGGCCAGTACCACCTCATAGCTGCGGCCTTCGGCGAACAATAGCGCCGACATCATGTAGGTAAATGCTGATGGCAGACGGCTGGCTTCCTGTGAGAATGCCTTGCCGATATCCGCAGCGCGCTGTTCCAGCGTCGTATCGCCCGTCATGCGTGCAAGGCGAACAAGGTTCATCATGGCTACGGAATTCCCTGACGGCATGGCACCATCATAAGCATCCATGGGTCGCACCAACAATCCTTCCGCATCATTGGCAGTAAAGTACAATCCACCATTCGATGCGCTAAAGTGTTTGCGCATGGAGGCATTCAGCGCCAGCGCGGTTTGCAGGTCATGCGTGTCGAAATCGGTTTCGTATAACTCAACCAGGCCCCAGACCAGGAAGGCATAATCATCCACATTGCCCTTCACCTCCGCCTTCTCTTTACGGAAACTGTGCAGTAATCGCCCGTTCTTCTTGCGTAGATGAGTCAGAATAAAATAGGCCGCCGTTCTTGCCTCCCGTGCATATTCGGGTGCGTTCAGATCGCGTGCAGCAACGGATAGCGCGGCAATCATCATGCCATTCCAGTTGGTGAGGATTTTATCATCGAGGAAGGGGTGAACACGTTTTTCCCGTGCCGCAAACAGCTTCTTACGAATAGACTCCAGCCGCGCCTTATCCCTTTTCGATGTGGGTGGATGCGCCATGTATAGCACATTGGCCCCCGTGGTTTGCCCCGTGGCCCCATCATGGATATTGCCGCCGGGCTCGACGCCAAATACGGTGTCCGCGAAAGTCGCATCCGACTTACCCAGAACCGCCTCGATCTGCTCGGTCGTCCAGACATAGAATTTACCTTCTACACCCTCGGAATCTGCATCCTCGGCGGAATAGAAACCGCCGCCCGGCGCACGCATATCCCGCGACACATAGGCGATGATCTCCCGGGTTGTTCGGGCATATTCAGGATTACCCGTGGCTTGATAGGCTTCCGCATAAGCCATGATGAGCATGGCCTGGTCGTAAAGCATCTTTTCGAAATGGGGCAGTAGCCAGTGATTGTCGGTAGCGTAGCGATGAAAGCCAAAACCGATTTGATCGTAGATGCCCCCCGCCCGCATGGCTGTAAGCGTTTTCTCGACCATCTCAAGGGCTTTCTTCTCACCCGTTTGGCGCCAGTAGCGCAACAAAAACAATAGATTTTGAGGGCTTGGGAACTTGGGTGCATCGCCAAAGCCACCATGCCGCGCATCGAATGATTTAAGCAATTCATGATACGCGCGCGCCGTGACCGTTGCATCCATCGGCACACTTCCCGTGTCGGGTGTATTGACGCGATCTAACGCTGCAACCAGTTGATCCGCGGGTTGGAGCAGTTTTGCGCGATCATGTTGCCACAAGTCATGCACCCGCGTGGCCAGCTCGATTAGCCCGATACGGCCGAAACGGGTGTGTTGGGGAAGGTAGGTTGCGGCAAAAAAAGGGTGTTTGTCCGGCGTCATCAGGATGGTCAACGGCCAGCCTCCCGAGCCGGTCATCATCTGCGCCGCCTGCATATAAACCTGATCAATATCGGGCCGTTCCTCCCGATCCACCTTGATGGCGACAAAGCTTTCATTCAGCACCCGGCCCACTTCCGGGTCGGAGAATGATTCCTTCTCCATGACATGGCACCAGTGGCAGGTGGAATACCCGATTGAGAGAAAGATAGGTTTATCTTCACGCCGCGCCTTCTTGAAGGCTTCCTTGCCCCACGGATACCAGTCCACAGGATTATGCGCATGCTGTAACAGGTATGGACTGGATTCGTGAATCAGGTGATTGGCGTACACCGGAGCCTCCGCTGAATCAGCCTGGTATGAAAGCAATATCATCAGGGCGAAAACGGGTACAAGGACAACATGTTTCACGGATGTAAAATATTGAATCAACGCTGGAACGGAAGAATTATACGGGACCGACGGCAGCTAGATCCGGCTCGGTATCACCGGCTATGTCATCAAACGCATGATGAAACAGTCCGGCCAGTTCACGCGCCTTCTCCTCATAGGCCTGAGCATTATCCCATGCACGAACCGGATCCAGTATACAGGCATCCACGCCGGGACAGGTCTCGGGTATTTGCAAACGAAAAATGGAATGCTCACGGTAACCCACATCATTCAACTGTCCTGACAAGGCGGCGCTCAGCATGGCGCGCGTGGCGGTAATATCCATGCGTTCACCGATACCATACGGCCCACCGCTCCATCCGGTATTGATGAGCCAGCAGTGTACATGATGTCTGGCAATCTTTTCCCCCAGCAAGCGAGTATACACATCCGGATGCATCGGCATGAATGGCGCGCCGAAACAGGGGCTAAATACGGCTTCCGGTTCAGTGATGCCGGCCTCCGTCCCGGCCACCTTGGCTGTGTAACCGAGCAGGAAATAATACTTGGCCTGTTCGGGGGTTAACCTGGCAACGGGTGGCAATACACCAAAGGCATCAGCCGTAAGCATCACAATATTTTTGGGGTGTCCGGTGATACCCGGATAAATGGCGTTGGGTAAATTCGGAATCGGATATGCGGCACGCGTGTTTTCCGTCAGACAATCATCGCCAAGATCCACACGGCGTGAATCAATATCAAAACGTACATTCTCCAGTACCGTACCAAACTTCCGTGTCATCTCATAAATTTCCGGCTCTTTTTCCGCTGAAAGACGGATGACCTTGGCATAACAGCCGCCTTCGATATTAAATATTCCCTCATCACTCCAGCCATGTTCGTCATCACCAATCAGTCGCCGTTCAGGATCAGCTGAAAGTGTTGTTTTCCCTGTTCCCGAGAGCCCGAAAAATACGGCGGCACGCCCATCCTGTCCCACATTTGCTGAGGCATGCATGGAGAGGATACCTTGTTGTGGCAACACATAATTCATCCATGTAAATATCATTTTCTTGATTTCGCCGGCATAAGAGGTGCCGCCAATCAGCGCCAGGCGTTTCCCCGGATGTAGAATCACGAACGCCTCGGAATTGGTGCGGTGTTTGGATGGGATGGCATGAAAATGCGGCACATGCACGACGGTAAACCGCGGATCGTCCACGCCAATCTCACGGCCAATATCCACGGGGCGAATCAGCATGGTACGCGCGAACAATGCGTGCCATGCATCCTGGGTGATCACCCGTACAGGGACCTCATGCGCCGGATCGGCACCGGCAAAGCAATCCTGTACAAACACATGCCGCGCCTCCAGATAACTGAATACGCGTTGGCACAGGGCGTCAAAATTAACCTCGGAAAAGCGCTGGTTGATTTCTCCCCACCAGACCTTCCCCTGACTGGAAGGTTCCTCCACAATAAATTTATCCTTCGCGGCCCTGCCCGTGTAATAACCGGTGCGCACCACCAGCGGCCCCAAATGAGCAAGATGCCCTTCACGGCGGCGAATCACCCGTTCGTACAGCGCGGGCGTGGGCGTATTCCAGTAAATACGTTCCGGGTTTCTTAGTCCGATTGTTTCAAGACTCTGTTTAATGGTGTGTGGCGTCACTTTCTTCCCTCCGTTCCCCTTCGGGTTCGCAAGCGCTGAAATACATCTTCGGCATGAAACGAAGATCGGACAAGCGGCCCGGATGCTACTATACCGAAACCTTTCCTTTCAGCCAGATATTTCAGTTCTTCAAATGCCTCGGGCGTCCAGTATTTCATGACCGGATGGTGCCTGATGCCTGGCCTGAGGTACTGACCCATGGTCAGAATATCTACGTCCACCTCACGCAAATCGTCCAGCACTTGTAACACCTCGTTACGCGCTTCACCCAGCCCCAGCATGATTCCGGATTTGGTCACCATGGTTGTATCCAGATCCTTGGCCCGTTGCAACAAACGCAAGGATGTGAAATAACGCGCACCGGGACGTACGGAACGGTACAGACGCGGGACGGTTTCCAGATTATGATTGAAGATATCCGGTTTTGCCTCAATTATCGTTTCAAGACATGCCGCCGACTTGCGTTGAAAATCAGGTGTCAGGACTTCAATCGTCACCTCCGGTTGTCTTTCTTTCAATTCGCGGATCACCCGCGCATAGTGTGCCGCGCCCCCATCCGGCAAATCATCACGATCCACCGATGTAATCACCACGTGTTTAAGGCCCAGCGCAGCTACGGCTTCGGCCAGATGCCGTGGTTCCTCGGTATCGATCGGGTCCGGACGTCCGGTTTCGACATCACAAAAGGCACAGGCGCGCGTGCAGATTCGCCCAAGGATCATGAATGTAGCCGAACCACGCTTCCAGCATTCGCCAATATTGGGACAACCGGCTTCTTCGCAGACCGTGTTCAATTGCTTTTCGCGCATCAGCTTGACCAGCTTGCGGTATTCGGGGGACAGCGGCGCACGCACCTTGAGCCATGATGGCTTCCCCGTCATGGGTTCCCCCGCTGCAGTTCCTACCGGTTGAATCGGAATTACTCTGGACACGGGCCCAGTCTATATCCTGTCGCCCCATTCTTCATCCTGCTGATCGTGAGGCGAACGCTTTATCATGAATCGCCGCAATGATTGCGCCTGCCTGTGCGTGTCGCACGCAAACAGGCCGAGGCTTTGTTCGCAATGGATTACCGGGGAATGAGACCGTAACCGTGCACACGGACGACCGACGAGGGATTCGGTGCGAACAAGGGAACAAGCAGGAGTATGGAAGAATTTATGAATAGTTCAGACTGGCAGTGTTGTCATGTTTTGCGAGAATATGCCTTGGGAATAAAGGTTATATCCCCAATCTACCGGAAATAGACACCGATAGTGCTTGCACTGTAGTCTCACCGCTTCAGAATACACAGGTATTGGGCATAAAGGGCATCAAAACCTTATGTACCAAGGGAGAATATGATGCAATGGCTAATAAATCACAAGGAATGGATTTTCAGTGGTGCCGGGCTACTGATCATCTCTGTTCTATTGGGAGTCTGGTTAAAAGATTGAACCCAGATCCTGCAAGTGATCGTGCATGCAGAGTGTAAGACATTGGTTTACATCAGATTGTATGATAGAGCGTCATGACTGGGGATTCGGGGAAGACGGCCGTAGCCGTGTATGCGGACGATCGACGAGGGATTCGGTGCGGATAAAGGGACAAGCAAGGACGCTGCAGCATTTATGAATCATGCAGGTTAGTTCAGGCGAACACCAAACAACTTCAGGTACTTGTCGTCATCGTACCAGACTGGTGCCCTCGACAGGAGTCGAACCTGTGGCCTGCTGCTTAGGAGGCAGCCGCTCTATCCATCTGAGCTACGAGGGCCTGTCCCCCGATATATATCGGGACATGCAGGCTAACCTGCATGATTCATAAATGCTGCAGCGCCCTTGCTTGTCCCTTTGTCGCACTATTCGTAAGAAACCAGGCTATGAACCGGAACGTCCCGTAACAGTTTTCGCCCATGCAGGAAGGCCAGTTCGACGACAAACAGACAAGCTGCAACCTCCGCGCCCAGTTTATGAATCAGTTCGACGGTTGCACGCATCGTCCCTCCGGTGGCCAGCAAATCATCCACGAGCACAACCCTGTGTCCGGCACTGACAGCATCGCGGTGGATTTCCAGCCGATCCACACCATATTCCAGATCGTAATCCACCCCATGCACATCCGCTGGAAGTTTGCCGGGTTTACGCACGGGAATCATCCCCAGTCCCGTTTGCTGGGCCAGCGCCGCACCAAAGATAAATCCACGTGATTCAATACCGATAATGGCATCAATACCAGCGGGCATGTGACAAGCAAGCTCGGAAATAGAAGTGGCAAAAGCATCACCATCCGCCAGCAAGGGGGTGATATCCTTGAATATGATTCCCGGTTTGGGAAAATCGGGGATATCCCGGATATAATCCCGCAAATTGATTGCCGTACTGGAAGTCATAATACTTCCTCGGAGTGGACATCATGTCTATGAATAATTCGACGCAATTTTTGCAGCGCACCTACCTGTATCTGGCGAATACGCTCTCGCGTCACCCCCATATCGTAACCAATGGCTTCCAGTGTCCATGAATCATTGCGAGTATTCAGGCCGTAGCGCAAATGAACCACTTTCCGTTCCTTATCCGTCAACTGTGCCAGCCATGAATGCAGCATATCCGTACGGATAACTTTTTCCAGGCGGTCACCCGGTTGCTCGGCCTGCTCATCTTCCGTGACATCATACAGAGTGAAATCCCCGTCTTCATGCAGCAATTCATCAGCACTTTCCGTATATTGATGCGCGCCTTGCAATGCCTGAATACGTTCGGGCGTTTTTCCCAAATACTCGGCAATCTCCCTGTCAGTCGGTTCACGATCCAATGCCGAACGCAACGCATTGGCGGTACGCATGATAACGTTAAATTCCTTGCCGATATATACGGGCAAACGGATGGTCCGGGCCTGGTTCATGATACCACGTTCCACCGATTGTCTGATCCACCATGTGGCATACGTTGCAAAACGGCATCCATGCGTTTCATCAAACTTCTCAACGGCCCGCATCAAACCGATATTACCCTCTTCAATCAAATCCGAAAGCGGTATGCCACGATTCATATAGCGTCTGGCAATCTTGACGACCAGGCGTAAATTCGCGTTAATCATGCTTTGCCGAGCCTTTTCGCTTCCTTTGGCAATGGCCTGGGCAAGTGCAATCTCCTGTTCGGAAGTCAGCAGGTTATAAAACGATATTTCACGCATATACAGTGTCATGGGATCGACACTATGGCGTTTATCCATCAGATACTCCTGAAAAACAGTTTACAGCCCGACGCTTATTCTTTGGGTAACAAACCACTTGTAACGTAGTTCCCTAGGCAACGAATCATGCAAGTCATCCGTCGGAATGTCATCTCCCGGGCAAATAGGCCAGGGGATTCACGGGCGTTGTCCCCCGGCGTACCTCGAAATACAAATGCGACCCCGTTGTATGCCCCGTATGTCCGGCTCGGGCTATGATATCGCCGCGTTTCACATGCTTGCCCCGGCGCACAAGATTGATCTGATTATACGCATAGGCCGTGAACATATCATAGCTATGACGAATAATGATCAGGTTACCGTACCCCGCAAGCCTGTGACTTGAATATACCACATCCCCGGCGGCGGCGGCCCGAACGGGCGTCCCCTCGGGAACAGCGATATCTATACCGTCATGTGATCTCCCATGCCTTCTGCCGAATTCACTGCTCACTTTTCCCCGTACAGGCCAGATCAAGCGAACGATGCGACGGCTGACTCCGAAAGCACTTCGATGTCTCCAGGATTTCACGACGTGATGACGGGGCATTGTTATACTGCTCGCAACCCCGCTGCGTTTTTTAGGCAAGGGAATATAGCTCGGGCGCGGTGCGATTCCCTTCAGGTAAAATTGTTGACCTGTATAAATGGTATAAGGATAACGAATATGATTATGCCGGGCCAATGTGCGGTAATCCATACCATATCGTTTACTGATACTGTACAGCGTATCCCCCGGCCTCACCTGATAAACCGCTTCACGTCCACGCACGGGTACAGGTGGCAAGACGGTCTTGTAACAGGCTGATAAAGCCAGCAGGGACAGAACGTAAAGAAATTTCAGCGCCATACCGCCAACATCATAAAACCTGCAATGACCAGCATGGCTACGGCAATCGTCAATAGCTCAAAATATTTTTCCACCAATGCCCTCAAACGTTCCCCGCCCCATTGCAACAAGCCACCTTCGATAAAAAATCGGGCACCACGGGAAACAACTGTTGCCGCGATAAAACTGGAAAACGGTAATCCGAATGCACCTGCGGCAATGGTAACCACCTTGAATGGAACAGGGGAAAACCCTGCAATCAATACAACCCATAGGCCATACTCGCTAAACAATGCCTGCACATGGTTAAACTGATCTATCGCACCATAAAACCCAAGCAGTGGTTGGGCCACACTAACGAATAACAGCATGCCAACGCTATAACCGATACAGGCGCCAATGGTCGAACCCGCGGTGGCGAGGAGGGCCAGGCGAATTCCCAACTCGGGCCGCCCCAGTGCCAGGGTAACCAGGAGGATATCCGGAGGAATGGGGAAGATGCTGGCTTCAATAACCGCAATAAAGAACAGCGCAACCTGTGCCTGGGGATGATCCGCCCAGGATAACGTCCAGTGATAGCAGCGTCTGAGCCATCCATGTTTCAGAATGTTAGCCTGCATCATTCATAAACATGGATGAATCATGCCGGCTGAACGTTGACTGGATATCATGCTCCATGCACAAGCGGTACAAATGTGCACGAATCAAAGTATTCCTCGAACCACTTGCTACCAAGTTTGCGGAAACGGACAAGCACATGCGCTCTCCGGCACCCTACCGGCATCACCAGCACCCCCCCCTCACGCAATTGATGCAGCCATGCCTCCGGCACCTTTTCAGATCCGGCAGCGGCAAGCATTGCATCAAACAACGCATATTCCTTCCAGCCTTCCGTACCATCGCCGCATTTCAGCATCACATTGGCATGCCGTGCAGAACGCAGGTTATGACGGGCACGCTCATGTAGCGACGGAATGCGCTCAATGCTATAGACTCGCCGACACAAGCGGGATAAAACTGCCGTCTGGTAGCCACAGCCCGTACCGATCTCCAGCACGCGTTCATGTCCGTTAAGAGCCAGCAGCTGGGACATTTTCCCCACCATATAGGGCTGAGAGATCGTTTGTCCTTCACCAATTGGTAATGAGGAATCCTGATAGGCATGGCTAGCCAGCGCGGCATCGACAAACAGATGGCGTGGAACCATGGTCATCGCATCAAGAACGCGAGGATCCGTTATACCACGCGTAACGAGTTGCTCCGCAACCATGCGCCGACGCGACCGTTCAAAGGCAAAGCCGATAGCATGCCGCTTCATCATCGATCCGGTATAAAACAGGTCTCACCAAAATGGTCGGGACGGCCGGATTTGAACCGGCGGCCACCAGTCCCCCAGACTGGTGCGCTACCAGGCTGCGCTACGTCCCGTAACATGTCACACTCAGAACCCGGCATAACCGCAGGGAATCAGGGCGAATGTCCTGTCCTATAAATTCATTAGCCTGCCGAGAGGTGGCAAATGTATAGGACAGGACACTAATCATTCAGTAATTGATAAATGGAAGCAAGCTCCTGCCTGATGTCTTGCAATGTATTCTGCGTCGAATGCTGTGTTACCAGTTTATTGATGTCACCGTTGATCAGTCGTTTCTTTGCACCTTTGATGGTAAAATTCAGATCATAGAGAAGATGCTTGATTTGTACAATTGCATAAATATCGCGTTGACGGTAAAAGCGTCGATTCCCACTTTTTTTGACCGGTCTGATATGGCGAAATTCCGTCTCCCAGTATCGCAGCACATGCGGTTCAAGATCGCAAAGCTCACTAACTTCCCGGATGGAAAAAAACAGTTTTCCAGGCAGAACAGGAACTGGAATACCGGCATCGCGAAGAGACTGAACCCGAGCATTCATTAACCGTTACCGAGCACCCGCTTTTTCAGAAGCTGGCTGGCATGGAAAGTGACAACCCGGCGGGAAGAAATCGTAAGTTCACCCCCCGTCTTTGGATTCCGGCCCCGACGAGGATGTTTGTTGCGCACCTTAAAATGCCCAAAGCCCGAAAGTTTAACATCTTCACCCTGCTCCAGCGCCTTGCGAACGCTCTCAAGAACCTCGTCAACAATCTGGCCGGACTCCTTCTTGGAAAGGCCGACGTACTCGTGTATCACTTTGGCAATTTTAGCTTTTGTCACTCCCACTTCCTCTCCCTCTTAATCACTACAGATGTTAGAAACTTCTTGCAAAACTAACTGGGACGTCCCGTTACGTCAAAGGTTTCAGGGTTGGATCTGGATATTCGACATAAGGATCAATATATGGGGATGGCGCATTCATAAATCCGG
>CAZBJB010000012.1:0-30977 GCA_964492105.1 uncultured Zetaproteobacteria bacterium | reverse complement strand
GTAACAAAGATCATCATCCGAAGTCTCGTCTACAGCACAGAGCCACTATTCACGTGTGAATCGGCATCATCCCGGAAGACTTGTTCGGATGACGCATGGATGGCGGGGGCGGCATTTCAGAAGCTGAGCAGAACCTGTGACAGACCTGCCGACCCCAAGAGCCACACCCCCGCCAAGGTACTACTTTAACAGGGGTGCTTTGCCTTCGCTACCATGCAAAATCCGATGGTAGACCCCTATTCCTCCCAAAGTAAGAAAATCATTCTTTATGCCTGCGTTGGTGGCGATGAGATACAATCCGATCTTAATTGAAATGAGAAAAAGACTCCTCAAAGCCGGTAAACCTAAAATGCTTATCGTCGGTGCTGTGATGCGAAAGTTGATCCATATCATCTATGGAGTCCTCAAAAACAATCAGCCTTTTGATCCTCATTTCCAAGCGAAAAATGCTTGACAACAAAGACGGTATCTGACCCCATTGATTGTTCTAACCCTGTGCTTAATCTTTGGGATTACTCCCGCCGACCCAGGGGGGCACTTCCCGGCGGCTGGCTAAACCTGACCGGAGCGGAACTCGAACCCGCCAGAATACACGACCTTGCCCGGCCGCACTGCAAGAGGCTCATAAGCCAGAACAGAAAATGCAAGATGCCGCCATGGGAGGTAAGTATCCGGTTTGAGGAGGAACGATATGCGCGTCGGTTAAAACAAAACGAGAGAATGCTTGCGAATATACATGAAGATGAGCGGCATCAAAGGCACCCTGAGGGAATACAGCTTCCGTTCGCGTGCCCTGCATCTAACCGGTTAACGATCCGCTGAAGCATGCGTGGTGTGTAAAGGGCAGCGCTAAGGAGCTGTAAATAAATAACATGGCCGTTTATACGCCTGAATATGTGTCAGATTGTCGTGATGCGATTGAACAAAATATGAGATGTAGTTTCTACTACATCGAATATTTTGTGATTGAGCAGCGCGTCAAGATGGTACATAGGCTGGATGGAGAAATGGCCATGTTATTTATTTACAAATCCTAACCTGAAGCGGTCTATCATCCGGGTCCACGCGCTTCAGCGTGTCAGTCATCTGTTCCGAATCCTGGCGATAGCACCCAGCAGACGCCGCCAGTCAAGAACAGGCCGGATTTACGTCCATGCTTCAGAAATGTTAACCGACATTATTTCCAGGCATTCATGGGCGACATCCCGCAGTCAGCAGCCAGCCTCCGTCCCTGACCCAGCGGTGGCAGAGCCAGCCCAGGATGCCGCCGTAAGCGAGATGGGCGATGTAAACGGTCAGCGGCATCATCGGCATATCCTTGCCCATGAAACCAATGCCCAACGCCTGTACGGGAGGACTCAGCAGGAAAATAGTGCCAATGATAACCCCATACGCAACACCCCAAAAAACCGTTTTCCTACCCAGAGTAACGGCGAAGACAATGCCAAATGAAGCGCCGTTCCAGTAATGGTAGGTATAGCCAATAAAGTCCGAGAAGGGCGATGGTCCCACCATGAACCGGTCGGTCAGAAGCACCCCCATCAACCTCGGCAAGTCCCCGGGCATGCCCCCGTGGTGGAAGCTGTACATACGCACGGCCTCCAGTCCCACGGTGGCAACAATGCCCGCCGTGGCGCCCGCCACCACCCTGTTGACCAGCCGCGCATAACCGCGAACCCGCGCAAACAGGAGCGTAGTCAACAAAATAGCAATCGCGGGGAGCAACAGCCAGAGACCCATCACCTTCATGTCGGCAATACCCGCCTGGGCAGCGACGAAAATGTTGGGGGAAACGCCAGCCGATGCCAGGATCAGCAGGCTTGTGAACAACTCCCCCCTGAATTCAGGCGCAAACACCGTTTTCAACAGTGGCGTTCCCGAGGAATGGGTGTGTGAAAACATTTTCAGCAAACCTCCGGTTTCTTACATTCCACCCAGCATACCCGTCATCTTCTTCAGCTTGCCATCCAGCATACCGGCTACCTTGTTGATCATGCGATTGTGATATACGGCAAGCACCCGTGACGGTGGCACATACGCTACCATGGTTGAACCCTTCGCATCCTTATAAACATTGATACGAACAGGAACGGCAATGCCCACACCGGCATTGGCCGAAAACAGCTTCTTACCCACCGCAGGATTGCCCACGAAAATACTTTCGGATTCAATGTTCAAGCCCACCATGGACATCACCTTTCCCTGATGAAGCTCGCCCATAACCATCATGCCATTCTTATGCACCATGCCCTTTAGCCTGGCGATTACATCCTGTACCGAACCCGCGGCTTTTACCTGTACGGTCAGATCTGATCCGGCTTGAGCAACGGTGGGCAGACTCGCTAACATGCCCGCGGACAACATCAGCACAGCCCATGTCATTTTTGATAATCTCTTTCTCATACTATTCCTCCTGTATTTTATGA
Organism: uncultured Zetaproteobacteria bacterium; assembly: GCA_964492105.1. Taxonomy (GTDB): domain Bacteria; phylum Pseudomonadota; class Zetaproteobacteria; order Mariprofundales; family Mariprofundaceae; genus JAUZQZ01. The sequence goes on along the minus strand of CAZBJB010000012.1, from coordinate 28,551 downwards.
AGCCCCGCCGGCCACCTGTAAAAACAGGATGAGCATGGCAACATCGGTACAGTCGAGGAAGAGGGGTAAACCTTACACCACTGGCGTACGCAAACGCTCAGACCTGCCCTTTACACACAAATCGCTCTCCGGAATGCTTCCTGATGGGTCAGAACAAGGCCGGTGCGCAGGCAAGGGTTGTTCCCGTGCGAGAATGCGACACAGACGGGCGACCGGGCATGAAAACCGTGTATCCATCCCTGGCCATGATAGCTTTCCACATTGACGCCTCCTTAGGGCTTGTAACGAAATAAACTGTACTATATTACGTGTAAAGGTTATCTCGTCACAAGCCCTTAGTAACAATTCAGCACGGTAATATTTGTGAATAATGCAGACCAGGAGTACCATGAACGCACACATTTCCACATCACCGGATACGCTACGACGCCTGCTGGAACAACGTATCCTGATTCTCGATGGCGCCATGGGCACGATGATTCAGCGCCATGGACTGTCTGAAAGCGATTACCGTGGTAAGCGTTTCAAGAACTGGAAACACGAACTCAAGGGCAACAATGATCTCCTGAGCCTGACGCAGCCGGATGTCATCCGCCATATCCACGCCGCCTATCTCAATGCCGGAGCGGATATCATCGAGACCAACACCTTCAATTCCAATGCGGCTTCCATGTCCGATTACGGTATGGAGAAATTCATCTATGAATTGAATCTGGAAGGTGCAAAGCTGGCGCGTAGCGCCGCTAACGCCGCAACCAGCCGGGACAAGCCGCGCTTTGTCGCGGGTGTCCTGGGGCCGACCAGTCGTACCTGCTCCATCTCACCGGATGTGAATGATCCGGGTTTTCGTAATATTGCCTTTGATGAACTGGTCACCACCTATTCCGAAGCTGTCCGGGGACTGATGGATGGCGGTGCGGATATCATCCTGATTGAAACGGTGTTTGACACGCTCAATGCCAAAGCTGCTGTTTTTGCTGTCAAATCACGCTTTGAAGATGCCGGGATCGCGTTACCCATCATGATTTCCGGCACCATTACCGATGCCTCGGGCCGTACATTGTCCGGACAGACCGCCACGGCCTTTTACGATTCGCTGGCGCATGCCGAACCGATCTCCTTCGGTCTGAACTGTGCACTGGGCGCGGCGGAACTGCGACAATATGTCGAGGAACTGTCCAATACCGTTCCCTGCCACATCAATGCCCATCCCAATGCAGGGTTGCCCAATGCGTTTGGAGGATATGATGAGACGCCACGGGATATGGCGACGGAAATCCATGAATGGGCGAAATCAGGCTTTTTGAACATCATCGGCGGCTGCTGCGGCACCACGCCGGAACACATCAAAGCCATGGCGGAAGCCGTACGGGATATTGCTCCACGTCAAGCGCCCGACTTACCAAACGAATGCCGACTCGCAGGTCTTGAACCACTACATATCGGTGCCGAATCCCTGTTCGTCAATGTGGGTGAGCGCGCCAATATCACCGGATCGGCACGCTTCAAGCGACTGGTCATGAGTAATAATTACGCTGCGGCGCTGGATGTCTGCCGTGAACAGGTGGAGAACGGTGCGCAGATGATTGATGTGAACATGGATGAGGCCATGCTTGACGGCGTGGCCGCCATGCGCACGTTTCTCAATCTCATTGCCAGTGAGCCGGATATTTCCAGGGTGCCGGTTATGCTCGATTCCTCCAAGTGGGAGATCATTGAAGAAGGCCTGAAATGTATTCAGGGCAAGGGTGTGGTCAATTCCATTTCACTCAAGGAAGGCGAGGATAAATTTGTCGACTACGCCCGGGTGCTGCGAAAATATGGCGCGGCGGTCATCGTCATGGCTTTCGACGAGGAAGGGCAGGCGGATACTTACGAACGCAAGATCCATATTTGCGAGCACTCGTACCATATCCTGACTAAACAATGCGGTTTTCCGCCCGAGGATATCATCTTCGATCCGAACATTTTCGCCATTGCCACCGGCATCGAGGAACACAACAACTACGCCGTGGACTTCATCGAGGCCACCGGCTGGATCAAAAAGAACCTGCCTCATGCCCTGATTTCCGGCGGCGTATCGAATGTGTCCTTTTCCTTCCGTGGCAATAACCCGGTGCGCGAGGCCATTCATTCCGTATTCCTCTACCATGCCATCAAACAGGGTATGGATATGGGCATCGTCAATGCCGGGCAATTGGCGGTGTACGATGACTTGCCCGCTGAACTCAGGGATGCGGTGGAAGATGTCGTATTAAATCATTCCCCCGATGCCACGGAAAAGTTGCTGGATATTGCGGATAACTATCGCGGTGATGGTACGCGGGTGAAGAAAGCCGATGATCAATGGCGTGCACTGCCGGTGGCGAAAAGGCTGGAACATGCGCTGGTCAAGGGTATTGATACATGGGTCGAGGATGATACTGAAGAGGCACGCTTGCAGTTTGATAAGCCGATTGCGGTCATCGAAGGGCCGCTGATGGACGGCATGAACGTGGTCGGCGACTTGTTTGGCGCAGGCAAGATGTTCCTGCCGCAAGTCGTTAAATCGGCGCGTGTGATGAAGAAAGCCGTAGCCTGGCTGATGCCCTATATCGAGGCCGGCAAGGAGGCAGGCAAAAGTTCATCCAATGGCAAGGTGCTGATGGCAACAGTCAAGGGGGATGTCCATGATATTGGTAAAAATATCGTTGGCATCGTACTCCAGTGCAATAACTTTGAGGTCATTGATCTTGGCGTCATGGTGCCGGTCAATACCATTCTGGAAGAAGCGAAAAAGCACGATGTGGACATCATCGGATTGTCCGGTCTGATTACGCCCAGTCTTGATGAAATGGTGCATATCGCCAGGGAAATGACCCGTCTGGACTACCATCTCCCGATTATGCTCGGAGGAGCCACGACCTCCAGAGCGCATACGGCGGTGAAGATTGAACCACAATATGCACATCCGGTCATCTGGGTAAGGGATGCCTCGCGTGCTGTCGGCGTGGCACGGAATCTGGTTTCCAAAGCCCGGTGCGAAGTATTCGTCAACAACACCCGTGAGGAATACGCCGCGGTACGCGAACGCTACCTTGGGCGTCAGCGGCAGACGGATTGGCTGACCCTGGCCGATGCCCGCGCCAATGGAGTGAGGCTGGATATAACCACCGTTCCCCCTCCCCCGAAACAGCCGGGCGTGCATGTTCTGGGGCACGTGCCGCTTGCGGATATCCGGGTGCATATCGACTGGTCGCCATTCTTTGGCGCGTGGGAACTGAACGGCGCATTCCCCCGTATTCTGAACGATCCGCACAAGGGCGAGGAGGCAACAAGGTTGTTTGATGAGGCAAACGGTTTGCTGGATAAAATTATCGCGGAAGACCGGTTCACCGCCAAAGCTGTATTTGGCCTGTTTCCGGCAACAGCAACGGATGATGACAGCGTGATTGTTTACAAGGATGAAAATCGCTCAGAGGAATCCGCCCGCTTTCATTTCCTGCGCCAGCAGCAAGATAAAAAGGATTCACGCGCCAATCTTTGCCTGGCCGATTTTATTGCCGGAAATGATTCGGATCATATCGGTGCATTTGCCGTCGGCATTTTTGGCGCGGAGGAACAGGCCGTGGCATATAAGGCGGGATGCGATGATTATACCGCCATCATGGTCAAGGTGCTGGCGGATCGTCTGGCCGAGGCATTGGCTGAAATGTTGCATCGCGATGTGCGGCGCCGATACTGGGCCTACGCAAACCATGAAGATTTGAATAACAACGATATGATTCGTGAGAAATATCAGGGCATTCGCCCTGCCGCCGGTTATCCCGCCTGTCCGGAACATACCGAAAAGGGCACATTATGGAGGTTATTGGAGGTGGAGAGAAACATCGGCATGGGGTTAACCGCGTCCTACGCCATGACCCCGCCCGCTGCCGTCTCCGGTCTTTACATCGCCAACCCCGAAGCACGTTATTTCACCGTCGGCAAGATTAACAGGGATCAGGTGTCGGATTACGCCAGGCGCAAGGGCATGCGTCTGGAAGAAGCCGAGAAGTGGCTGGCCCCGAATTTGGGATACTGAATTATACCCGTAAGCGGCAACGCCGCACGTCCGGTTCCGTGAGGGCTCTTACCTGGATCCTGCAAGTGCTAGCACATACATAGCGCAACCCCTTGATTCATCTGGCATATCGAAAAAACATTCATCACCAATAAGTTTTTCAATATGCTATATAAACCGATGTCTTACACTCTGCATGCACGATCACTTGCAGGATCCAGGTCTTATTATTTTCTGACGATCAGACTGATATCCATTTCTACTGGTGCAACACCTCCGGTAAACTGAAGGTTATGCGTTCTTCAACAGCATGCAGCGTCTCCACTCCCCCCGCACCCAAATGCTTAAGACAATTAACCACTTCCTGTACCACCGCTTCCGGAGCAGAAGCGCCAGCGGTAATCCCCACGCATCCGGCATTTTCAAACCAGTCCGGATGAATATCAGCCGCATCGTCCACCAGCCAGGCGTTCGCACCCTCCCGCTCCGCCACTTCCCGCAGGCGATTGCTGTTGGATGAGTTCCTTGAGCCAATAACCAGCACGACTTCACAATAACTTGCCAGTTGCTTGACTGCCATCTGCCGGTTGGTCGTGGCGTAACAAATATCGTCGCGCTTCGGTCCCTGAATATGGGGGAATCGTTTCTTTAATGCGGCAATCACATCAGCCGTATCATTCACGGACAGGGTGGTCTGGGTGACATAAGCCAGCTTGTTCGGATTGTCCACCTGAAGGCGGTTCACATCCCTGGGTGTTGAAACAAGCAGCACCGCGCCGGCAGGAAGCTGCCCCATCGTGCCCTCCACCTCGGGATGCCCGGCATGACCAATCAGAACAACCTGGTCTCCATTGCGCTCATGACGCAGTAATTCCATGTGAACCTTGGTTACCAACGGGCATGTGGCATCAACAACCATTAGCCCCCGTTTACGGGCGGCGAGAACAACAGCCCGGCCAACGCCATGGGCCGAAAAAATCAGCACCGCACCATCAGGGGCATCGCTAACCGATTCGATGAATATGGCACCTTTCTTCCTCAATGCTTCAACGACAAATTTATTGTGTACAATCTCATGGCGTACGTAGACAGGCGCACCAAACATTTCGATCGCCTGCTCGACCACCGCAATGGCGCGATCCACACCCGCACAGAATCCTCTGGGCTCCGCCAGCAACACCTTCACGAATAACTCCTCGACGCAATCAGGGCAGAGAGCCAATGTCGAAACATGAGATCGGCACGCAGCATCCCGGCTTTGGCCCGTGTCCGAACTACAATCTCAATCCATGGAACCGCCAAACACGTAACCTTGCCGCAGGGTGGAGCAGCGCCTGCTGCCCGAAGCTGATCTCAAAGTGCGATCCCCAATCATCCACCCGGCTGTTGTAATGGACTTCGAAGGCTATCATATCGGACTAAAAAATACATCGTGCCCTTGGCCCCATGATCTGTTACACGAGGTGTTTTCTGTCATTCAGATGAAAAACATGTACGGTGGCCGGGTGGACGGGGCTATAGAATAGGTGTTACACATACTCAGGAGGTTGCGGGGTTAAATAGATGTGTTCCGGTCAACGCATTCTTCTCGGCATCGGTGGCGGTATTGCCGTCTATCGGGTAGCCGAACTGGCCCGCCTGCTGATCAAACAGGGCGCGGTCGTGCGCTGCGTGATGACACCCGCGGCATGCAGATTTGTCACACCGCTGACTTTTGAGGCGCTCACCGGCGAGACGGTGTATACCGAACTGTTTGATCTTGCGGCCGGGCGGAACATGGGGCATATCCAGATCGCCCGTTGGGCCAGTATGTTGCTCGTTGCACCGGCAACCGCTGATTTGATTGCCAAATTCAGGCATGGCATATGCGATCATCTACTCACCACGCTGTTTCAGGCGTGTGAAACCTCCGTGCTGCTAGCACCTGCCATGAATGCCTCCATGTGGGACTCCGTAGCTACGCAACGCAACGTAACGGCATTAAAGGAGCAGGGCGTCCATTTCATCGGCCCGGAATACGGATCACTCGCATGTGGCGAAGAGGGGTCGGGCCGTATGAGTCAACCGGAAACACTGGTTGAGGCCATGCAGCCCTTGCTGCAAACACAGCGTTTGCAGGGGCAGCGTTGGCTCGTCAATGCCGGGCCAACATGGGAGGCATGGGATGATGTGCGTATTCTGACCAACCGCGCCAGCGGCAAGCTGGGAGTATGCCTGGCCAATAATTCCGCTGCATTGGGAGCGAAAGTCACACTGGTGGCGGGCCCCGGAACGCCCCCGACTTCAACATTCGTTCGACGATGTGATGTCGTATCGGCGCGGGAGATGCTCGCGGCCTGTGAGAGGGAAGCAGGTCACACCGATGTATTCGTTGCCACCGCCGCAGTCAGCGATTACCGATTTTCCGAGCGCGCAAGCGGGAAACTGAAACGAAAACACACGACCGGCATCACCGTTACGCTTGATGCCAATGTGGACATTGTTGCCCATATCGCTAGCCTGCCAAACCGGCCACAGAAGATTATCGCTTTCGCCGCCGAATACAGGGATCCTGTTGCGCAGGCTAGAAACAAATTACGGGAAAAGAAGGTGGATGCCATATTCGCGAATAATATCAGTTGCATGGGGGAAGATAATGCTGCCGGATGGTGGCTTTCATCCGGTCGGGAGAAACAGGCGCCCTCCATGTCCAAACGGCGTTTGGCCGCATGGCTGATTGAACAAATTATGGGGATGGACGCATGAATCAGGAGAAAATCAGGATACGGATTCAACGCTTGCCTCACGGGCGGGATCTGGATTTACCCCGTTACGCCAGCACACATGCGGCGGGTGCCGATTTGCGGGCTGCTATTGATGGGGACATTGTATTGCAGCCAGGCGAACATACCCTGATTCCTACAGGATTCGCCATGGCCCTGTCTTCCGGATTCGAGGCTCAGATCAGGCCCCGATCCGGGCTGGCGCTCAAGCATGGAATCACCGTGCTGAATACGCCAGGCACTATTGATGCGGATTATCGCGGTGAACTGGGCATCATTCTCATTAATCTTGGACAACACCCGTTTCATATCCAGCGAGGTGACCGTATCGCTCAAATGGTTATCGCACCTGTAACGCAAGCCATCTGGCATGAGGAGGATGCACTGGACGCTACGGAACGTAGCTCGGGTGGCTTTGGCAGTTCAGGAAAATAATTCCCCTTAATGAAGGAGCCCCCTGCAAAATGCTGGGCGGATGGGCGACAATCCCACGTTAAGTCCATTTTTGAGATGGAACGAGTTTCATGGTGGTTCCATGGGGCGAAATTCCAGCTTTACCCCAGGAACCGACATTGACATGCAGCGCATGTCGCAACCCTTTGATTCGCCTGGCATTCCGAAAAATCACTCATCACCAGCGAGGTGAATACATGATTGTTCGAAACGCCATGCAAACCAAATACTTACACTCTGCATGCACGATCACTTGCAGGATCTAGGTGGGCCAAAGTGGAGAAGCAGATCGATGCGGATTAAAGCTCTTCCCCGCACAGGAGTAATGCTCGTATTGGTCGTCCTGCTTGGCATGGCAGCCTTACCCGTATACGCCTCGGCGCAGCGCGTGTTGATGTTGAGCTTGTCGGGCGGGATGCTGGTCATGGTATTCATCGAACGAAAACTCGATAAAACAAGTGGATTGTGCGATGTTGTACGAGTGCTGGTTATCTTCATGGGCATGTTCCTCACCCTGCGCTACCTCTGCTGGCGCCTGACGAATACTGTTTCATGGCATGGACCGTTTGACTTTCTTGCGGCCGTGTTGTTCCTGGCCGCCGAACTCTACTCGATCACGGTGTACTTCCTCGGGGCCTTCGTCAGTCTCCAGCCTCGGGAACGCCGTCCGGTCTCCCTGCCGAAGGATGACCCCGAGGCCTGGCCTACAGTGGACATCCTGGTCCCGAGTTACAACGAGGATATGGAACTGCTGGAGGTGACCTTGTTGGCAGCCACCCAGGTACGTTACCCGCCAGATCGCTACCATGTATATCTTCTGGACGATGGAGCTACTGCGCAGAAGCGCCATGATGCGGATCCGAAGAAGGCGCAAGCAGCCTTACAGCGTCGCGTTGTGCTCAAAGCCCTGTGTAAACGGGTTGGCGCGCGTTATTTGACCCGTAAGCGCAATGAGTGCGCCAAGGCGGGTAATATCAATGCGGCACTGAAGCGGGTTGATAGTGATCTGGTATTGATCCTGGACGCAGATCATGTGCCCACCATGGACATTCTGGAAAAGACGGCCGGTCTGTTCCTGAAGGACTCGCAATTATTCCTGGTACAGACAAAGCATTGTTTTCTCAATCCCGATCCGATTGAAAAAAACCTGGATATCTTCGGACGGATGCCCAGCGAAAACGAGATGTTTTACGGTGTGATCCAGAAAGGTCTGGATGCATGGGATGCCTCTTTCTTCTGCGGGTCGGCAGCCTTGATACGCCGCAAGTATCTCGATGAGGTTGGCGGGATGCAGGGCAGTACCGTGACCGAAGATGTGGAAACTTCACTGGCGTTACACGCGAAGGGTTATCACAGCGCCTACCTTGGGCATCCCATGATTGCAGGCCTGCAACCGGAAACGTTTTCGGGGTTTATCATTCAGCGCGTGCGCTGGGCACAGGGTATGATTCAGATTTTTCTGCACAAGAATCCATGGTTGAACCCCGGGCTGAGTCTGTCACAAAAGCTATGCTATACCAGCAGCTCATTTTGCTGGTTTTTTTCGCTGGCACGCAGTATACTTCTGATGGGCCCGCTGGCATATCTGCTGTTTGGTTTGAGGTTCTACGATGCCAATGGCAGTCAGTTCATCATCTATATTGTACCACATTTGCTCGGCGCCATACTCGTTTCGGATATGATATATGGAAAGGTGCGCTGGAGTTTTATCTCTGAACTGTATGAGACCATACAAGCACTGCACCTCGCACCGGCGATTATCCGGGTGCTTATGCATCCGAAGAGACCGACTTTTCAAGTAACTCCAAAGGGGGAGCGTCTTGATGAGGATTACATAACTTCGCTGGCACGACCCCTTATCGTACTCACTCTGGTCACGCTCAGCGCCCTGGTTGCCGCCGTCTGGCGCTGGCAAATCTTTCCGCGCGATCACGCCGTTATTGTTCTTACCGGATTGTGGACGGTTTTTAACCTGTACATCTTACTGGCGGCTTTGGGGGCATTGCTTGAACGCCAGCAGCGCCGCGCAACACCCAGAGTGGACCTGCTGGGAAAAATGGTATACGGAACACTGGTATGCGGAGAATCTATCCATCCGGTACGGATCAGGGATATGTCGACAGGTGGTCTGGGAATCGAGATCGAATCAGGCTGTTTCGATCAGGTAAGGGTCGGAATCTATGGGCATATTCATTTAACCAATTCAGCCTATCAGAGGATGTCGCAGATTACGGTTCGACTTGAATCGAAACAGCAGCGGTTTATGGGAGTAAGCTTCCAGCCGGCCAACCAGGATGAACATCGCGCAATCGTTGCCCTCGTCTATGGGTGTAGTCCATTTCTGGAACAGCCCGCCATACAGCGTGATAGCTCGAACGGTATCTGGCGGGCTGCGGGATTCCTGTTACGCATTGGCGTAACAGGGTTCTTCCGACTGTTGTCTTTCAATGTCCGACAACTGATGCACGTGGCTATGGTCCGGTTGCGTGCCATGCCAGGTTATTACGGTTGGCAACGCTTCACGCATCATAAGGTCAGGAGCGAACAATGAACAGATGGAAAACCGTGGTGTGGATACTGCGGATATTGAGTATGCTATTGCTATGTATACAGGTGGCACAGGCGGCGGCTGGGGTCAGTTACAACGAGGGAGTTTATCGCATCCCGCTGGCATGGTTCATGAAACAACCAGGGGTGGTGAGGTTGGTCGGACATGCTGCGGTATATCATTTTAGTCTGGCAGTGCCAGAGCATATGGCTATTACCTCGGCAGAACTCGATCTCCACTACCTTAACAGCGTTAACGAAATTGCCGCGCGCTCCCAGCTTCAGGTGCGTCTTGATGGTACGACTTTGACGACGGTACGCCTGAATGGAGACAGGCCGTCCGGACGCATACGGGTTATTTTGCCAACCGCAGACCTGACGCCGGGCTATCATCGCCTGAGTGTAGCGGTAGCGCAGCACTATCACATGGTTTGCGAAGACGGTAACACACCCGAATTGTGGACACAGATTAATCCGGTGAGTTCCGTGCTTGAATTGACCGCTGCCCCCCGCGCCTTGCGACCTCATCTGGATGATCTCAATGGCTTGTTTGACCCCAGGCGCTGGCAATCCGCGTTCGGTCTGACGGTATTGGTTCCTGAAGTAAACGGAGCCATGCAAGCTGCCATCCACAGCGATGTTACGCATCCTTCCCCGGTCGACGGCAACCTGATGATAGCAGCAGCCTCCGTGGTACAAGGCGCAGCCCTCCGTCTTCGGTACCGCGGACTACGTGTGCATTATCAACCGGTTTCACCGGCAGACCCAATGGATGATACGCCGAACAGGCGGCAGTTTCCGGGGCTCACTAGCCCTGAACTGTACAATGAGGACGCAGCGCTGATCGGTACGGCGGGACAGCTTCGGGCCATACTCAGTCCGGTTATTGCCGCTCGTATCACCGGACCGTTTATCGGTGTGTATGCCCAGGATAACGATTCCGCCCGGTTTATTCTGGTTATTTCCGGTAAGAACATTCAACAGGTAGATGAGGCGGCCAGGGCGTTTGCCGAAAATCGCCTGATATGGCCGCATAGCAGTTGGGCACGAATCCATGAGATACAGGAGGCGAGTCTCCCAACCTACACGAATACGCGATGGTTGCGGGGGCGGCACGAGTATGCATTTTCTGAACTGGGCTTCAAGGCCCGTACGTTCAGAGGTTCTAATTCGCAACCGGATGACTTGACGTTCTGGCTGCCTCCGGACATGTTTGCCGGTCGCGGGGATAAAATCAAATTGTACCTGCATTTGGCCTACGGAGGCGGATTGACACCGACTTCCGTGCTTAACGTTGATCTGAACGGGCACTTTGAGCAGGCCATCGTGCTCAGCGATTCAAGGGGCGGGGTTGATTACGACTACCGGATAGAGATGCCTATGTCGTCATTGCGACCAGGACGCAATGTATTTGAGTTTCTGCCACATCTGCTGCCGTTATCGACGGGAAAAAATCATTGTACCGTGCCCTCCGCCGATTCTCTGGCACTGAGGGTGTTCGCCGATTCCCGCATCCAGGTGCCCGCCTATGCTGCCTATGCCGAGCTACCCGACCTGAAATTACTCAATAGAGGTGGTTTCCCCTTTGCCAATCCGTCGCCGGATCGTGTGCACCCGTTGGCAATCTGGGTTAGCGGGCACAGTTCGGCGAACTATGCGGCTGCCCTGACGCTGCTTGGCCGTCTCGCCCAGTCGGCCGGTGTTGCGCTGCACGGACTGCATTTCGTTCATGCTCCACCTGGAGATGATGAAAATTTGCTGGTGGTCGGGACGACTGAAACCCTGCCGATCTCCATAAGAAAGGCTGTTCCGTTGCACGTCAGGGCCAGGGGCGTGATATTTTTGTCGACTGTATTGACACAACCGCTCGGTGAGGATACGCCCGCCTGGTGGGCGCGTTGGGGGAACCGGATCCTGGGTAGCCACCCATGGGAAGAAGGGCTACTGACCCGGCCGGCACAGAAACGCTACCGTGCCGGTTTCGCATTGAACCCGGGTTTGGGCACCGCCATCCTGAGTGAATTTGAATCACCCTGGCGATCAGGACAGACTGTATTATTACTGACAGCGCCGGATGGCAAGACCTTGACAGAGGCGGCCGATCAATTATCACACGGCAGCTTCTGGGGCGCCTTGCGGGGTGATACGGCCTGGTGGCGACCGGAACACTCCAACGGTATCCCGCGTACCGCGAAACTCGCCGACACCTATACGTTGGGCGCCATCGACAAGCCGGGGTTTGTCGCGTTCTATTTTTCGGGCCATCCATGGTTGTGGACAACCATTGTGTTCGGAGGACTGCTGTTCCTCACGGCAGGTGTGTGGTTATTTATGCGCCGTCGTCGCCACCGCTGGAAACGTGAGGAGGATGAATAGCCTGCATTATTCACACATGTTGCCGTGCCCCTGGCGTGTTCCTTTGTTCACACTGAATCCTTCGTCGGCCGTACGCACGTCTACGGCCTCCTTCCTCGCAAGCCGTTGCGAACAAAGGCCCGGTCTGTCTGCGTGCGGCACGCACAGGCAGGCGCAATCATCACGACGATGTATGAGAAATGAAGCCTAGGTCGCGGCTGTTCGTGCTGTCCGTTATAGTGCTGTCCATGCTCTTTGCCTGTAGCCGCCATGCGCCAGAAAGCAATGAGATGTTGCCGACATCGCTCTGGCAGGCGTATGTCCGGCGTTTTGTGACGTCTGAAGGGCGAGTGGTGGACACCGGTCAGGGGGGCATCTCGACATCGGAAGGCCAGGGTTACGGTATGTTGCTGGCTGTCGCTGCAAATGATCGCATGCATTTTGAGCAGATATGGCACTGGGCGCGGCGCCATCTCGGCATGCGGGCGGATGGCTTGCTGGCATGGGCCTGGCATCCGGCGCTGGCGAATATGGAAGAACAGTCAACTGTACCCGATACCAACAATGCCACGGACGGGGATCTTCTGGTCGCATGGGCTTTATCGCGCGCGGGGAAGCGTTGGCATCACGTCCGGTACACAACTCAGGCCCGGCATATCGCTATGCGTATTCGTACTTCGCTGGTGAAGAAGACCGGTATCGGGCCAGTACTCCTGCCCGGCGAACAGGGCTTCATACACCAACAGACCGTGACCATCAATCCAAGTTATTGGGTCTTGCCCGCCTTGCGCGCCATGTATGTTCTTGACCCGGATCCCGTCTGGGCCCAACTCCGCAATACGGGACGCCGCCTGTTGGAGCAAGCACGTTATGGGCCTGCGGGATTGCCTGCCGACTGGCTGGATATCAATCATTCCCGTGTGCGCTTGTCAGCATATAAGCCGGCCCGTTTCGGCTTCGACGCAATTCGCGTGCCTTTGTACTGGATATGGGATGGCGCGGCGGCTAACACGCCGGCCCTGCTCGGCGTGACAGCTTTTGTGGATCGGCCCCATGCCTCGGCCTGGATCGACCTGGTCTCCGGCAAGGAGGCCGGATATGCTCCAACGTCAGGTGAACAAGCCGTCGCCGCGCTGGTGCGATCCTGCCTTGCGAGAGCTCCACGTTCGCTTCCGCCCCGGTTGGATCACCTCCGGAAAAGTGACGATTACTATAGCGCCAGCCTCATCCTGCTGGCACATCTGGCATGGGAGGCGCATTGCACATCATGAGAAGGCAAGCCGCCTGTGACGGGCACAACGCTTTCTCGCGGTGGCGACGTTTGAGTAAGATAGCCTTGCCGCTGTTGTTGCCCTGGTGTCTGATGGGTCATGCCCGGGCGGGGGAGAGGCAACCCTATTTGCAACAGCACCACGAAACGGTGCAACCGTATCTCATTCCTGATGCTGATATTCCCCATTCGCCCGAAAATCTTTCGCAATCACTGCCACCCCCTCCCTCACGGCATACCCTCACACAACGAATAGAGTCATCCCTGGATGCGCATATTGCGGCATGGGGGAGATTGCATGCATGGTCGCGGATCGTCGCGGTGGCCCGCGCACGACCCCGGGCTTTCCGCGCGGCCTATCCCCAGCGCTATTGGTGGCTGGCCCGCGCCCAGGCAGCGCTGGGTCAACCCGCACAGGCGCAACGTAGTTATGCCGAATTGTTGCAGCCCACCCTCGGGCCGGCCATTCGGCTGATTACACTCCGCATGGCTATCAAGCGGCTCCCCCCGGCTTACGCCCAATCCCTCGTGGCAGGAGTGCTGACACGGCCTTTACCGGAGGAGGAGCGTCGACGTGTCGAAGCGCTAGCCTATCCATGGTGGCTGAGCTTGATCGCCCGCCAGCATGCCCGGGGCGACGAAGCCGGCGCGGCGCGATGGCTAGAGACAGCTCGGCCATACATTATTGAACGACGGAATGTGGATGCCGCGCGTCTGGCGGCCGCTATCAATCAGACGCTTGGCAAACCGGTACAGGAATATGCATGGCTACGCCGTGCGGTTGACTGGTCCGGGCAGCCGACAGACGCGCGTCGGCTGGCCTCGGCCCTGATCGGGACGGGTCAGTGGCGTGCGGCCCGGACGGCGATGATGCATATCCCGAAATCCGACCCGGAATATTCCCGTTTACGTGCTCGCGTCGAGCTTGGACAAGCGCGTGCCGCCTACGCCCGTGCGGACTATGTGGCAACGCTTCAATATTTTAATCAAGGCGCGAAACTGGCGCCCCTGGCACGTGGAGACCACCTGCTGGCGGCATGGAGTCAATATCATCTTGGACGGGATGCACAGGCCGCGTCGGCGTTTACGGCCTTGTACAAGGCGCATCCCGATATGGCGTCCGCCCGGGGCCTGGTATTGAGCGATCATCGTCGCGATGCCCTGGCGCATAGTTATCGCGTGGCGCGGGTACGAGGCGGACCACTGGCTGAACTGCTGCCGATGGCCTATATCGCCAGGGCGCGATTAGAGGGTAAGAGCTTCAGCGCGATTCGACTCAGCCCGCGGAACGACGGGCGACTGGCTCCGCTTGCTGGCGGATCCACGGCCCCTTTCAATCCCGATCTTCGGAAAGCCACCCCATCCTCGGCTGGCTGGCAGTGGTTCGGTGGATCAATCGGTTGGCGCGACCGGCGTGGAGAGGGGGCATCCCGTTTGCGCGAGGCGTTCTTGCCTCAGCTCGAAGGACGTCGTTATTTGGGTGATGGGCAGACATTTGGCCTGTTCCTGTGGCGTAGACGCCTTCAGGCCGATGCCTTGCGCCCGGGTGATCTGCCGATCCTCACGCCGACTGCTCATGCTACTCATCTCACGCGCCATTCGGTCGGGCAAGGGTTCGCATTCCGTTATAGTGCCTCGGCGCGCGGTCCGTCGGATAGCAATATTGAGGCTGAACTCGGGCGCACACCTTCCGGTGGCGTCGTCACTGCGACTTGGATGGGAAGTCTGGCCCTGTCATACTCGGAGCAGGCCTCGGGCTGGCGTCTTGCAGTCGTGCGTCAGTCGGTCCGCGACTCATTGTTGTCCGAATCAGGGACCGCAATGCATCTGACCGTCAACGGGAATAAATATACCGTACCCTTCAACTGGGGCCGGGTCATGCGCAATGCCCTGATTGGATCCGGCTATCACGCCATGGGTGAGGACTGGAAGCTCTCCGGCGAGGTGCAGCTGGCCTTGCTACGGGGGCATAATGTCGAAAACAATCAATCCATACAGGCCTATACGGCCCTGCTTCATCCACTGCACGCGGACTGGGTGGATACCCTGCGCATTGGCCCGAGTGCTCTGTTTATGCATGATACCCGCAATCAGGATCACTTCACGCCGGGTAATGGCGGCTATTTCAGTCCGGATTATCTGGTGATGCCGGGCGGTGTCGTCGAGGCAGAGTGGGAGCGCGCAAATCACTGGTCCCTGCATCTGCATGCTGGCGTTGGATATCAATGGCAGAAAGAAATGGAGGCCCCGGCTATTCCGCTCCCCGGACTACAAGCGCAAATGAACACGGCCCTGGGGCCGCATGCGCTCACGTTTGGTGACTACGCCGCCAGCCGATCTCAGGGCCCGGGTGAGGAATTTGAACTGGCCGGGGCGTGCTGGCTGGGCAATAAAGGCTGGAAGGCCGGCGGCTGGTTGCGTCTCCGCACGAGCCCCGCCTATCGGGATCTCGCGGGTATGCTATACTTGCGTTATAATTTTGGCGGCGCACGGGGGATCCCCACTGTTCCCGGCACGGCGCTGGATCGCGCACTTTATTAGCCTGAACTATTCATAAATCGCCGTGATGATTGCGCAGGGCCTTTGTTCGCAACGGATTCCGAGGAAGGAGACCGTAGCCATGCATACGGACGGCTGACGAGGGATTCGGTGCGGACAAAGGAACAAGCAAGGGCATGGCAGAATTTATGAATAGTTCAGGCTAGCCGTCTTCACCCCACGTAACGATCCGATTTGTAACGTGGAATCCGGATATAAGCATGCGCTTGAGCGTAGCGGGATAAAGCTCGTACTCCTCGGCATGAATGCGATTGTGCAGACTTTCTTCGGTGTCATCGTCACGTACCGCGACCGGCGCCTGAGCCAGGATCGGCCCGCCATCAAGAACGTCGTCGACCAGATGCACGGTTACGCCGGTCACCCTTACGCCATAGGCCAGCGCGTCGCGTACGGCATGCGCGCCAGTGAACGATGGTAGTAAAGCGGGGTGGATACTGACGATACGCTGATAAAAGCGTGCAATAAATTTACCGGACAAAATCCGCATATAGCCAGCCAGCACAACCCAATCACAGTGTGCGGCCTCAATATGTTCCGCGCATGCGGCATCAAAAGCAGCGCGATCCGGATAATTTTTCGGATTCAGACTGCTCACCCGCGGCACACCGGCATCACGGGCGATGGCCAATGCACCGGCGTCCCGCATATCGGATAACACCAGTCGCACATCCACTGGACACACACCGGATGCAGCCGCCCTCAAAATCGCTCGCACATTGCTGCCTTTGCCCGATGCCATGATGGCGATCCGATTTGCACGCACATGATTCGCATTCACGGTTTCCAAATCCCACGTTCACTGATAATGGCCGTGACATTGGCGTAAGGGGTCACGTCGAAAGCAGGATTGCTGGCTTTGGAACCGATCGGGGCAATATGAATGCGGTGCGCATGACCCGCATCGTCCACCCCGTCCATAGTCAACACTTCATCGCTTATTCGTGTTTCAACGGGAATGTCAGCCCCCGTGGCGCACGTGGCATCAAACGTACTGGACGGGGCTGCCACATAGAAGGGGATTCCATGTTCACGGGCAGCCATAGAAAGCATGTAAGTACCTATTTTATTAGCAATATCTCCATTTTTCGCAATCCTGTCCGCACCCGTCACAATGACATCCACCTTACCCTGCGCCATGATCCATGCCGCCGCGCTGTCCACCTGAATGCGGCAATCAATCCCCTCCTGCCCCAGTTCCCACGCGGTCAGGCGTGCCCCCTGCAAACGTGGCCTTGTTTCATCCACCCATACAGATGGAGATTCTCCGGCGCGCGCCAACTGATAAATGCCCGAAGTCGCCGTCCCCCAGTCCACGGCGGCTAGCCAGCCTGCATTACAATGCGTGAGAATGCGGCGTTTCCCCACGGCCAATCGCTCTGCGAGGAAGAGACCCATACGCTCATTGGCGGCGACTTCCGCATCTGCATAGCTCTGGGCCACAGCCAGCATATCCTGACCTGATGCCCCCGTTTTTGCGCACGCATCCATGACATCGCAGGCATAAAACAGATTCACTGCCGTAGGGCGGGTGGCACGAAAACGTGGACGCCAGTGCGAATCATAACGGGTACGATCTTTTCGATAAGCCAGCGCCAGACCGAAGGCGGCTGTAACCCCGATTGTGGGTGCGCCGCGCACCTGCATGGTTTCAATGGCGACGGCGATATTCTCCGGATCGTCGCTCGTCTTTTGCTCAAAACGATGGGGCAGCAGACGCTGTTCAACCCACTGTATGCCTCCCGCATGCCAGCCCACTGCACGGAAAGGCTTGCTACCGATCCTCATCGGCGCAGACGAGACAAGACGCCATCCAGATCGGCTGGCCGGGTATAATGGATACGCATTTCTCCCGCACCACTTTTTTTACACCGTATCTCAACCGGAAGACCCAGCGTGCGGGTTAATTCATCCTGAAGCGCCACCACATCGGGATCAGGGTGACGTGCTGATTGGCTTTGGGATGAAGTCTCTGCTGCCTGCCTGGCATGTTGTTCCATTTGTCGGGCGCTCCAGCCGCGTGATACGCATTCCGCCGCCAGCCTCTCGCTTCGCGCGGGGGACAGACCCACCAAGGGCCGTGCATGACCCATGCTCAGTTCCCGATCGCCGATCATTTCCTGCACTGTTTCAGGGAGTTGGAGCAGGCGTGTCACATTGCTTACCTGCACGCGGGATACGCCAATTCGGTTTGCCACCTGCTGCTGCGTACAACCGAATTCATCCATCATCTTCCGGTAGGCCCGTGCCGACTCGATGGCCGTCAAATCATCCCGCTGCTCATTCTCGATAATGGCCAGTTCCAATGCCTGCAGATCACCCACATCACGTACAATGGCCGGAATTTCGGGCAGGCCGACGGCCTGCGCCGCCCGCCACCGCCGCTCACCGGCAATCAACTCAAAGTCATCGCCATGGTGGCGTAGCAGAATCGGCATCAGCACACCGTCGCTGCGTACCGATTCGGTCAGTGATTGCAAGCCTTCGTCAGTAAAACGGGTTCGTGGCTGATAGCGATTGGGATGTATTTTCGAAATCGGAATCATGGATGCCTGTGCTATCAATTCCGGTGCCGACGTATCTGACAGCAATGCCTCCAGCCCTTTTCCAAGCCCTCGTTTTTGATTTGTTTTTCCCATGTTTATCTCCCGCTTCCCTGTCGATACATGACTTCCTGCGCCAACTTCAAATACGCCTGCGCTCCGGCGGAGCGAATATCGTGATATAGGACGGGCAAGCCAAAGCTCGGCGCTTCGGACAGGCGGACATTGCGCGGAATCACCTGTCCATAGACCTGAGATCCAAAATAGTTACGCACTTCCTGCTCAACCTGAATCGCCAGATTGTTTCGGCGATCCACCATAGTCAACAGGATCCCATCCATGGATAATGTCCGGTTCAAGCCATGACGCACCCGGCGAATGGTATCCATCAACTGCGTTAATCCTTCCATGGCATAAAATTCCGTTTGCAACGTAATCATCACCCGGTTGGCGGCAGTCAGGGCATTCAGGGTCAGCAGATTCAGGGCGGGCGGACAGTCGATCAGCACAAAATCCATAGGGTCACCCGTATATTCCGCGAAGACATGGTCCAATACGCGCTCGCGCTGCCCAATATTGACCAGTTCAACTTCGGCTCCAGCCAAATCCATACTCGCGGGTACGATAAACAGTCCGTCGTATGCTGTTTTTTTTATTGCCTGATCCAGTGTTGCACCATTAATCAATAAATCGTAGGTACCCGTTGTGACGGACTGCTTGTCAATACCCAGGCCCGTAGTGGCATTGCCTTGCGGGTCTGCATCCAGCAACAGAACCTGCTGATCTAGTGTAGCCAGCGATGCCGCCAGATTAATGCTGGTCGTTGTTTTACCCACACCACCCTTCTGATTGGCAATGGCAATAACCGATCCCAGAGACTGATGTTTCACGTGAAACCCTCCGCACGGCGATAGCACTGAACATGTTGTTTCGAACGGCCTAATGTAATGATTTCCAGCTTTTCAAAACGCCAGCCTGGCACTGTCGCTGGCCGGGTTTTACTGGCTGTTGGCAATACGGCCACGGCGCCCCGAACCATATGTGGCGTAATCATACATAGCAATGCTTCAGGCCTGGCGACAGCCCTGGCCACGCAGGCATCGGCTTGTATGTCTTTTAATGCCCTGACGTCACAATCATAAACATCTGCATTCAATGTCAGCAGGCGTGCCATATGACGCAGAAATTCTGCCCGTTTTTTTCGCCGCTCAACCAACACGCCGTGCAAATTTTTTTGTGCCAGAAGAATTGGAATACCTGGAACGCCCATGCCGCTGCCCACATCCAGCAAGACCCCCCGTGATGGCAGCCATGGGCACAGGGTTAGCGACGGGTCTATAAAACGTTGCTGGAACGCCTGCTCATCCTTCACCGATGTAAGGTTCAACACCCTGGAGAACTTAAGCGTTTCGGTAACATAGCGCTGAATATTTTCCCGTAGTTGCGCTGTCATGTTCGGCGCAAATATATCATCAGGCAAGTGATAGCTGTCGGGGTAATGCCGGATAAGCGCGAAGCCTGCCCAAGATTACGCGGTTGCCCCTGCTGCAACCGTTGACAACACTCCGTGCTAAGGCCACGGACGGCTTGATAATCAAACGTTTCCGGAATACACTGCTCCTCCATGTGGCGAAAGCGCGCGACTTCCTTCTCCTGTTTTTGAAGGTAGCCATCGTAGTGAATCAACGCCTTCAGACTGACCAGATCGCGTTGGTCCAGGGCGGAGGCTGTGGGCAGCAGCTTTAGCGCGGCATCAAGGTCGATATCCTGCCGATGCGTGTACGCGGAAAATGACAGGCCCTGCTTTGGAACTGCCAGATGCAATGCTTCCAGCCGGTTACGCCATGCCCGGCCATGCCCGATGTGAGTTTTGCGCATCTCTCGCTCGGCATTTGCCATGCGCTGCTGACGCTGCTCGAAGCGCCGTTTGCGCTCATCGTTGTACAGACCAAGCCGTATTGCTGTTTCGGCGAGACGTAAATCGGCGTTATCCTCACGCAGAGACAGGCGAAATTCAGCACGCGATGTAAACATACGATAGGGCTCCACGATCCCCTTATTAACCAAATCATCCGCCATGACGCCTATGTAGGCCGTGGCCCTGTCCGGAACCCAGCCCTCCAGTTGCAGCGTCAATGCGGCTGCATTGATACCGGCGAGTAGCCCTTGCGCGGCAGCTTCTTCATAGCCTGTGGTGCCATTGATCTGGCCAGCATGAAAGAGCCCCGCAATCCGTTTGCATTCAAGCGTGCTCCTGAGTTCGGTGGGATCAACATAATCGTATTCAATGGCATAGCCGGGACGAATAATAATGGCATGTTCCAGTCCGGGAATAACGCGCACAAACGCCCACTGAACATCAATGGGCAGAGACGTCGATATACCGTTTGGATATATTTCCTCGTGATCCCGGTCTTCGGGCTCCAGGAAAATCTGATGGCTATCTTTGTCGGCGAAACGGACTATTTTATCCTCAATGCTGGGGCAATAGCGTGGGCCGATACCCTGAATGGTACCTGAATACATGGGGGATCGATGCAAATGCTTACGGATGATGGCGTGCGCGCGTTCCGATGTCCGTGTGATATGACAAGGCATTTGATCCTCGGGCAGATGGTCATGCAGGGCTGAAAATGGCAACATATCGGTATCTCCGGGCTGTATCTCCAGTGCGCCCCGGTTAATACTGCGAGCATCAAGACGCGGTGGCGTACCCGTCTTCAGGTGCCCCAGTCTGAGTTCCTGCCGGTATAACTCATCCGTCAGTCCCTGCACCGGCGCATCACCGGCCCGTCCGGCGGGAATCTGCTTTTCCCCTATATGCATCAGGCCGCCCAAGAATGTTCCTGTTGTCAGAATGACTGCCCCGGCGAGGTGTGCAACACCCAGTTCATCCACGACCCCAACAACACGATGCTGCTCAAACAACAATTCGTTGATTGTTCCCTGATGCAGGGAGACATTGGGACACGACGCCAGGGCATGCCGCATGGCCATGTGGTACAGACGGCGATCGCATTGGGCGCGCGTAGCTCGCACCGCCGGGCCCTTCCCCCGATTTAACAAACGGTACTGTAAGGCAGACTGATCTGCCGCAATGCCCATGGCGCCACCCAAGGCATCCACCTCACGCACCAGATGACCCTTTCCTACGCCGCCTATCGCCGGATTGCAGGACATTTTGGCGATCGTATCAAGGTTTTGTGTAATCAGTCGTACACGCGCACCGCGCCTGGCCGCCGCCATGGCGGCTTCACAACCCGCATGACCAGCGCCGATCACCAGCACATCGACCGATCCATCGGGATGTTTCACGTGGAACGCATCGTCGGTTGAATATCCACTCATGGGCGAGGGAACCAACGAGGACGCGGCAGCATTTATGAATAGTCCAGGCTAGGAACTGGTGTCATACGAGCCTCTTGCAAAACTCGTGAATAGCCTCGGTTAACGATCAGGATTTTCGCTTTTTCTCCAGCAATTCATGCATGATAGGTGTCAATATCAATTCCATGGCCAATTCCATTTTCGCCGCCGGAATAACCAGGGTATTACGGCGCGACATGAATGAGTCTTTCAACATGGCGATTAGCCATGGAAAATCGATCCGCCATTTGTTCGGATCGCGGATACGAATGACGATCACGCTCTCATCCGGTGTTGGCACATCACGTGCAATAAACGGATTGGACGTATCCACAAGGGGCACGCGCTGAAAATTAATGTCCGTGTGCGTGAATTGAGGCGTTATAAAGTGAACATAATCCTGCATGCGCTGGAGAATATTATTCACCACAGCCTCTTCTGAATAACCGCGCATCTGGGTATCACGGTGAATTTTCTGAATCCACTCCAGATTTACGACCGGAACAACACCTAACAACAAATCCACATAGGGCCGTACCTCTTCAACACCGCCGTGTAATCCCTCATAGAACAGTAAATCCGAGCCTTCGCCGATTTCACGCCATGCGGTAAACCGTCCCGCTTCGACGTTGTAAACCTTGGCCTCTTGATCGTCATGCACATAGGTACGCGCGAAACCACGTCCTGTTTTACGATATGAATCGAATAGTTCAGCTATTTTATCGAACAGATTAGCGGCATCGGAAAAGTGACTTAAACGTTTTCCAACGGCTTCAAACTCCTTCGATTTCTCACGGAATTCATAACGATCAAATTTATGGAAGCAATCACCTTCCACGATCGAGGGGATGACATGCTCGCGCCTGAAGATGTGCTCAAGTGCCATTTTGGCCGTGCTGGTTCCGGCGCCGGAAGAACCCGTTACGGAAATGACTGGATATTTTGCAGACATGCAATCCCCCGATAAACATAATTAAATCAATTGGTTACAGATGTTTTAGCCTATTTACCCGGCACCTCGAACCGATGATTTTGCCCATGTGGACGCGCATTATGGCGCAGAATATCCCCGGGATTCAATGATTAATTCATTCGTAACGATTCCGCACCACCGTCTTTTGCCCCATGGCGGCATTGGCTCGGATGCTCGCATCCTCACATATGCATCCTCACATATAGGCACATATGCTATGGATCCTGCACGTCTGCCGCCTTGCCAGGAAACAACATCCGACCCAGATCCTGCCAGTGCTCGCACACACATAGCGCAACCCCTTGATTCATCTGGCATATCGAAAAAACATTCATCACCAATACGGTGACAACATGTTTTTTCAATACACTATATAAACCCATGTCTTCCACTCTGCATGCACGATCACTTGCAGGATCTAGATCCGAGGCTCTTGAGTCGTTACATTCATTCTTCCGGGACAGACGCGATTCAGTTATGATTCGGCGCTTCCTGGCCTGCATTATTCCGAATAATACAGGTCGGTGGGAGGTTATGGCTACATGGATGCGCGAGTGTTTGGTGAAGGGTTAACCTTTGACGATGTATTGCTGGTGCCTCAGGCAAGTAATATCGTGCCTCGCGCAGTGGATATTTCCTCACAGTTTACGAGAGGGCTTCGTCTTAATATTCCGGTTCTGTCGGCAGCCATGGATACGGTAACGGAATCGGGCACGACCATTGCGCTGGCGCAGGAAGGCGGCATTGGCATCATTCACAAAAATCTGACCCCTGAAATGCAGGTGGCGGAAGTCCGCAAGGTCAAACGATTCGAGGCCGGTGTTGTACAGGAACCGCTGACTGTGACACCGGATATGCAGTTGTCCGGGGTGCGGGATCTTTGTGCGGTTCATGGCTTTTCCGGGTTTCCCGTACTCAATAATGATGGTGGCTTATGCGGTATCGTTACCAACCGCGATATACGCTTCGAGAATAACCTGAGTAAACGGGTTGCCGAAGTGATGACGCCGCGTGACAGGTTGGTAACGGTTAAGCCCGGCACGGATCTGGAACATTGCAAACAGTTGTTCCGTGAGCACCGTATTGAAAAGTTACCCGTTGTGGACGCCGAGGGGCATCTGCACGGCATGATTACCGTGCGCGACATTGAAAAATCGAAAGCATTTCCCAATGCTGTACGTGATGAGTTGGGACGCCTCCTGGCGGCTGCCGCGATTGGTGTGGGTGATAAGGAACTGGCGCGTTTTGAGGCACTGCTTGCTGTTGGCGTGGATGCTGTTGTGGTGGATACGGCGCACGGTCATTCGAAAGGCGTGATTGGGCAAGTGCGTGAGATCAAGCGGCAACATGGTGATGATGTTCAAGTCATAGGTGGCAACATTGTTACACCGGAGGCTGTACGGGACCTGGCGGATGCCGGCGCGGATGCCGTAAAGGTGGGGGTCGGGCCCGGTTCCATTTGCACCACGCGCATGGTGGCGGGCGTGGGCGTACCGCAATTGACGGCGATCATGCAATGCACGGCGATCGGGCGCGACGCAGGCATCCCGGTAATTGCTGATGGCGGCATCAAATTTTCCGGCGACTTTGCCAAGGCCATGGCGGCAGGCGCTTCCACCTGCATGTTTGGCGCCATGTTTGCCGGTACGGACGAAGCGCCGGGAGAAAAAATTCTGTATCAGGGGCGCACCTATAAGGCGTACCGCGGCATGGGTTCGATTGGCGCCATGCAACAGGGAAGCAAAGATCGCTATTTTCAGAATGATGTGGACGAAGCAATGAAACTGGTGCCGGAAGGTATTGAAGGGCGAGTGGCATACAAGGGGCCTGTTGGCGATATTCTACATCAGTTGGTCGGTGGTTTGCGGGCGGCAATGGGTTATACCGGAGCCGCAACGATTGATGATATGCACAAACGCGCCAGGTTTGTGCGTATTACCGGTGCGGGTTTGCGTGAATCACATGTGCATGACGTAACGATTACTGAAGAAGCGCCGAATTACCGTCTGGATTTTTGAAGTTGATTTTTGACACTGCGTTGCGCGGATATTCGCCGATTGGTATCGATCCGCGTCCTGGCCCGAACTAGTCATCAATTCTGCCATGCCTTTGCGTATTCCTTTGTCTCTGCCTGTGCGATGCACGCAGGCAGGCGCACCGAATCCTTCGTCGGTCGTCCGTATGCACGGCTACGCCTCCCTCCTCTGGAATGCGTTGCGAACAAAGGTTCGGCCTGTCTGCGTGCGTTCACGCACAGGCAGGCGCAATCATCACGGCGATTCATGAATATTCATGAATAGTTCAGGTTAGAAAGATGTTAGTATGAAGAAAATCCTGATCCTGGATTTTGGTTCACAATATACGCAGCTGATCGCCCGCCGCGTACGCGAGGCCGGGGTGTACAGCGAATTACATCCCTTCGACATGCCTGATGGTGAAGTTCGCGCTTTCGCTCCGGCTGGTATCATTCTGTCCGGCGGACCGAATTCAGTTTATGAAGATGAAACACCGAAAGCACCTGGGATCGTGTTCGATCTGGGGGTACCGGTGCTGGGAATTTGCTATGGTATGCAAACCATGGCTGTACAATTGGGGGGCATCGTTAAGACCGGGGCTGTACGCGAGTTCGGCCATGCTCATGTGCTGACCAACGGCGATTCGCTACTGTTGCGCGGCATTGAGGATGAAGAAAGCAGAGAGCTTGATGTGTGGATGAGCCATGGCGACAAGGTGGTTAGTCTGCCGCGTGATTTTCATGTGATCTGCGGTAATAATGCGGTACCGATTGCCGGTATGGCGGATGAAACGCGTCATTTCTATGGGTTGCAGTTTCACCCCGAGGTGACGCATACCCGGTGGGGCAAGATCATTTTAAGTCATTTT
This sequence comes from uncultured Zetaproteobacteria bacterium, assembly GCA_964492105.1. Lineage (GTDB taxonomy): Bacteria > Pseudomonadota > Zetaproteobacteria > Mariprofundales > Mariprofundaceae > JAUZQZ01. The sequence continues at coordinate 2,801 of CAZBJB010000012.1, read as the reverse complement.
GTACATGAGATTTGTGGTTGCTCCCGTACGTGGACGATGCCGAACTACATGGATGAGGCTGTGATTCGCATCCGTGAACAGGTTGGTGATGAAGACGTGATCCTGGGCTTGTCGGGCGGGGTTGATTCATCGGTCGCAGCGGTATTGCTGCATCGTGCGATTGGCGATCAGCTGATTTGCGTTTTTGTCGATAATGGCCTGTTGCGTCTGCATGAAGCGGAGCAGGTGATGGCAACCTTTGCTGATCATCTGGGCGTGAAGGTAGATCATGTGGATGCCAGCGATATTTTTCTGAAGCACCTGGCCGGCGTCACCGATCCGGAGGAGAAACGCAAGATTATCGGTCGCGAATTTGTCGAGGTATTTCAGCGTGAAGCCACCAGGATACCGAAGGCAAAATGGCTGGCGCAGGGGACGATTTATCCCGATGTCATCGAATCGGCCGGTGCGAAAACAAAAAAAGCACACATGATCAAGAGTCATCATAACGTTGGAGGCCTGCCGGACACCCTGCAGCTGAAACTGCTTGAGCCGCTACGTAATTTGTTCAAGGATGAGGTGCGCGAACTGGGCGTGGCGCTCGGCCTGCCACGCGAAATGGTTAACCGGCACCCCTTTCCGGGTCCGGGACTGGGCGTGCGCATTCTTGGTGAGATCAAGAAGGAGTACGCGGATCTGTTGCGCCGGGCAGATGCGATTTTTATCGAAGAATTATGTGGTTCCGGGTGGTACGACAAGATCAGCCAGGCATTCGCGGTATTCCTGCCGGTGAAATCGGTTGGCGTGATGGGCGATGGCCGCACCTACGAATGGGTTGTTGCGCTGCGAGCCGTGCAGACGCAGGATTTTATGACTGCGCACTGGGCAGCGCTACCGCATGCCCTGCTGGCCACAGTATCCAATCGCATCATCAATGAAGTGCACGGCATCAACCGGGTTGTTTACGATATTTCGGGTAAGCCACCGGCGACGATTGAGTGGGAATAATGTAAATCAGATTCAAAACAAACGGAGAGGAGAAGCAATGAAGGAACGAATTGTAACGACTGTCATGGTGATGATGTTAGCGGGCTGTTCCGCCGGAATACAGAAGGCGACAGATAGAAGAACAGCATTGTCACTGGATAGTGAAAGTTCAAGGTTCAGCTATGCCGTGGGCCTGGATGTTGGTAAGTCCCTTAAAAGCATCGGAACCAAGCTGGACCTGAATGCCTTTGATATTGCGGTTGCATCGGTTATCAAGGGTGAAAAGCCCATTTTGTCGGCCAAGAAAAGCATAGCGGCCAAACGATCCGTATTTGAGGTGCAGCGGAATAGATTACTGGCCAAACGCAAGAGTTTGGGATTAAAAAATAAAAGGGAAGGCGAGATATTTCTGACAGATAATGCCGCAAAAGAAGGCGTGACGACAACGGCAAGTGGTCTTCAGTATCAGGTCATCAAACCGGGTGATGGCCCAAAACCCAAAGCCACGGATGAGGTCAAGGTCAATTATAGAGGGACGTTGATTGATGGAACGGTATTTGATTCTTCCTACAAACGCGGAAAATCCGCTACGTTTTCGCTAAACCATGTGATCAAAGGGTGGACCGAAGGTTTGCAGTTGATGCCGGTGGGCAGTAAATACAGGTTCTTCCTGCCATCCGAACTGGCGTATGGTGCTCGTGGAGCTGGCGTTAAAATTGGCCCCAATGCCACGTTGATTTTTGATGTGGAATTGCTTGCGATTGAAAAATAATGACTTTTTAGAGCCTCTTGCACAGCTCTGGATGAATGAACGGCGAACGTGGGGAAGCAGATCGCCGATCACGAGTTTTAGTGTCCATTTTTGTCCACTTCGCGCCGCTCATGGATTGGGCAATTCCCTGCCATGCCCTTGCTTGTTCCTTTATCCGCACCGAATCCCTCGTCAGTCGTCCGTATGCATGGCTACGGCCTCCTTCCTCGGCAATCCGTTGCGAACAAAGGCCCTGCGCAATCATCACGGCGATTTATGAATAGTTCAGACTAGCAACCCAGCCAGGCAGTGAAGGTCATCAGCCAGCCTCCCTGGTTTTGCCGTGGATTGTTGCGGAATAGTGAACAATGAGTGGACAACGGACAAAACAAAAGGGCCAAGGCGTTAAGCCTGGCCCTTTATTTTTGTTGCTATGACTTGCTTTATTTGGTGCGCCCGGAGAGATTCGAACCCCCGACCCTCAGATTCGTAGTCTGATGCTCTATCCAGCTGAGCTACGGGCGCGCGCCCGTTTCCAGTTGAGTGGAAATGTTCCCCGTCGGAGCCTGAATGCTAATGCTTTTCAACCATAGTTTCCAATCAGCCATATCCGGCCCGAACAACTCTGGAAATTCCTGGTACAGCCACCCGCGGTAAACCAGTTTTTTCGCAAGACTGACTTCCACGAATGCGGCGGGATTATGCACACTCTCGTCATCAATGTAGGATCCTGCCTTTAAACGTAAACCATCGGCTAGACCCAACAACTTGATGTGAATGTTTCCAGCGTCTGATTCAGCGCCTGTATCCAGACCCATGGATATTAAGCGAGTGGTACTCTTTTGAAGCAGTACAAGATTGGCATGCCCTGCCTGATCGGCAGCCCACGCAGGTAACGCCTGCTGCACTCTGGCGCTATGCGGATCAGCAGGAGCGGACAAGGGTAATTGCCATTTAATCTGTTTTGGCTGCTGTTGTCCGCAACTACTCATTAGCAGACAACAAATCACCAACACAGCTGACGAAAGAATCATGGCGGAGAGAGAGGGATTCGAACCCTCGATAGGTTTTAGCCTATACACCC
>CAZBJB010000011.1:0-31658 GCA_964492105.1 uncultured Zetaproteobacteria bacterium | reverse complement strand
CCCGCTTCGGCCCATTTCCGAGCTTGAATTTCGCTCCATGGAACCACCATGCAGCCCATTCAATCCCGAAAATGGTCTCAAAGTGGGATTTCCGCTCATCCACCCAGAGTTTTGCAAGAGGCTCTTGTGTTTCCGTGGGTTGTTTCCTTGATCCATATCATTGATTCAGATCAAAAAAAAACACTTGAAATATTTATTTTACGGGTGCAAAGTTCGGCGCGCAGGTGGGAGGTGCTGGTTTTTAGTTGCGTTTCATTTGGCTACAGGGGTTATTTAAAGAACGAAAAACTCCGGGGGGTTCAAGGTGAGAGAGTCATCATTGATTGCAGGTGCGGCTACCATGGTGTTTGCGGTCTTGTCGGTATCCGACGCGGATACGAAAGCAAAATGAAAGGTGTGTCACAAGCTCACCACCAACGCATGACCCCGGCTTGCGGGGCGCAAGGCCGACACCAATCCCGGCCTCAAGTAAAAAGTTTTAGAAATCATAGAGGAGGGTATTAAGATGAGCGAAGTGAGCGAAGGAATCAAACATTATACTGTACACTGGCATACCAGTCCGTTCCCCATGATGGTGGGATTCGGCGCGGGTTTGTTTCTGCCATGGGCGTTTATGCTGCAATTTAACTATACGGAGCCAACCGCCGCACTGGTTTGCCTGATCATCGGATCCGCATTGACCATTGCGGGGGGCCTCGGCTGGGCCAGTGAAACGATTGGTATCATCAACGATGAAGGCTGGGCTCCATCGGGCATGTTAATATTTATCGGTACCGAGATTATGACCCTTGCCGCCATACTGGCCGGCTACTGGGTTGCCCGTCTGGGCGCACCGACATGGCCGCCCGCGGGTACGCCGGAAATCAATTCAACCATGCCTTTGATTGCAACGCTTATCCTGATTACTTCCAGTATCACGATTGGCCTGGCGCGCAGGCGGGAGCTTGAGGGTAATTCGACTGCCTTTGCCAAGATGGTCTTGTTATCCGCCGCCATCTGGGTGGTCTTCATGGTGATGACTATTTCGGGATGGAGCCACTTGGCGGGCGAAGGGTTCACCGTCGACAAGAATGCTGCTTCAACCGCGCTGTATGGCTTTACCGGCATTCACATGGCGCATATCGTAATTGGCCTGCTGGTGATGCTAACCTGCGTGCCGAGCGCCTTTAAGGGGAAACTGAGCTTTTCCTACACCCGCGCGATGACCATGTATGTCCACTTCGTGAACGTACTCGGCCTTTGGGTGCTGTTTCAGGTCTATTACTGGTAACTGGAAGTAGCGGCGATGCAGATTCCCACATTGGCCCTCACGCGGCGGAACAATGCCATGTTGCGCCGGAATCACCGGCTGCGGCTGGCCGCTGTCCTGCCATCCCTGCTTGCTGTCCTGGGTGCCGGGGCGATTGTACTGCCCGGGTATGCGCAGGCCTCCTATCAAAATATGGCGCCCGAGGATTCAGAGATTGATCCGAATATTTTTCGCATCAATGAGGGACATTTTTTGGGGGGCAAGGTTGACGGGAATTACATCCTGGCGGATGCATCCGGAAACAGTTTCAAACTGGGCGACATGTTCGGTAAGCCTCTGATTCTGGTGTTGTCCTACTTTACCTGTGATGGCGCCTGTTCGGTGATCAACCGCACGCTGGACAACACCCTGCAAGGCGTGAAGCGCTGGAAGATCGGCAAGGACTACAATGTTTTAACCGTATCCTTCGACAGGCATGATACCCCGGCAACGATGCGGGCTTTCATAAAAAAGATGGGCTTCGATCATTTGCCGGACGGATGGCGCATGGCAACCATGCGGAACCGGAAGGATATTCACCGGCTTGCCGAATCCATCGGCTTCAAGTTCTTCTGGTCACCAAGGGATCGTATGTTTCTTCACTCAAGTGTGTATACCGTACTTTCACCCGGAGGCCGAATCACACGCTATCTCTATCCCGGGAAAGTGAATGCATATGATGTGAAACTGGCGATCACCAAGGCCATGGGCGGGACGATTTCTCCGGTGGACATCATTGATTATGTGGTGGCGGCCTGTCACAGCTACAACTACAAGGATGGGAAATACACACTCAATATCCCTCTCTTCGTGACCCTTGGCGCGCTCGTGGCTGGAGTGGCACTGATGGTCGGGGGATTCATGATTACGAAACGTAAGAGAAGGAGGCTCGATCGGGGTATGATGACTACGGTATAAAACTGATCACCTGAACAACGTAAGTTAAGGATATTATGATGAGATACAGGAGGGAAAGACATGAGAACAAGATCGTTAATGTATAAAGTGCTGGGAGCGTTATTTGCGCTGCCCCTGATCCCCACGCTGGCCTATGCATTCCAGATGCAGATAGCGACCAGAAATAACTATGATGGCTTGACGCCGCAGGCTCATTGGGAAGAGGTGTGGACGGAGGTGATGTGGGACATCATCATTATTGGCGTGGTTTATTTTTCCATAGCCGTATTTTTTATGATCAGGTACAGGCGGAAAAGCGATGATCAGATTGGCAAATCGCCCAAATTGTCCGCACAGGCTGTCCTCGGCTGGGTTATTATTCCCTGCATGCTGTTTTTGGGGGATGACCTGTACCTGTATGTCAAGGCATTCACACTGCACGAGCAGGTGCGCGAGGTGCCGGCTGACGCCCGTACCGTCAAGGTAACCGCTTCCATGTGGAACTGGCATTACAATTACGGTAATGGCGTGGAGACGGACAATGTGCTGCGTGTTCCGGTTAACAAGCCGGTTGTATTCCGCATGACCAGTGACGATGTCATACATTCCCATTACCTGGACGGTTACCACGTGACCGAGGATGTGATGCCGGGCCGCGTGACCTGGGAATGGATCATGCCGGTCAAAATTGGCGAATCGGTGATTACCTGCCGTGAATACTGCGGTGCGAATCACTCCAGGATGTATGGCAAGCTCATCGTGATGAAACAGGCCAATTTTGATGCCTGGATGAAGAAAGCCAAGGCCGAGGCGAGAGCCGATACGGGTCACCAGCTTGCCTTGGCCGGTAAATCGGAGATTTCAGGCAATGCGACAAGCAATGCGAATACAGGAGGGAAGCTATGACCGGTGAAAAAATTATGGGTTTTGTAGGGCACGAACCAAACGGCAAGCCCGGGTGGCCGAAAACAGCCAGGGAGTGGCTGTTCACGCTTGATCACAAGGTCATCGGCATCTGGTATCTGGCCGGCGCCCTCGCGTCCTTTGGCGTAGCCGGTATTTGCGCCATGTTGATGCGTATCGAGTTGGCCAACGTGGGTCCGGACATTACCAGTAACGGCAACGTCTATAACCTGTGGCTAACCATGCACGGTGCGGTGATGATTCTGGGCTTCATGATTCCGGCTCTGCTGGGTTTTGTCGCCAACTATGCCGTGCCGATTATGATCGGGGCCAAGGATATGGCGTTCCCGCGCGTCAATGCGCTGAGCGTATGGCTCTTGTGGTCCGGCATTCTGCTGGCCCTGGCCAACTTTGTGATTCCGGATCACTTCAACGGCATGTGGACCGGCTATCCACCGTATTCCACGAATTACGCGGGCAATGTGGCGCTGTATTCGCTGGTGGTCATTGTGCTCGGCATGGCATCCGTGTTCGGCGCGGTGAACCTGGCCTGCACGGTGGCCTTTATGCGTTGCAAGGGCATGGGATGGTTCCAGATGCCGATGACCTGCTGGGGGGTATTCACGGCCAATATCATCCAGTTGATCTTTGTACCGGTGCTGGCAGCTTCGGTATTGCTGCTCTCGCTGGACAAGTACCTGGGCTTCGGCTTCTATAATCCGGACACAGGTGGCGACGTGCTGTTGTATCAGAACCTGTTCTGGTTCTATTCGCATCCGGCCGTATACGTAATTTTGCTTCCGTTCGTGGGCATTATTTTCGAAATATTCTCGGTCTCAGCCAAAAACATGGTGTTCAGTTACAAGGTGGCGGTCTTTGCCATATTGGCCTTTATCATAGCCAGTGGCGACGTTTGGGTACATCATGCCTTCGTGGCGGGTATGCCGAACTGGGTTAACATGCTGATGTCATTCACCTCGTTGCTGATTTCATTGCCTTTCGGCATGGTCATGCTAAGTATGGCGGGTACGCTGTATAAGGGCGCCATCCACTATTCCGGCCCGATGATCTGGGCTCTGGGCGCCTGGATGATGCTGCTTATGGGTGGTTTGACCGGTATTCCGAATGCCCTCGCTGCCGTGGACTACGGTATTTCGGATTCCTATGCCGTCATGAGCCATTTCCACTATGTGATGGCAATAGCCGGCGCCATGGCCACTTTTGGAGGGATATTCTACTGGTTCCCGAAGATGACAGGTCGGATCTGCAACGAAACGCTGGTCAAACTCTCGGGCATTGGCTTCTTTATCGGCATGAACGTGGTGATGGCGCCGCTGTATATCGCCGGTGTCGCGGGCATGCCACGCCGCTATATGGATTATCAGCAGTTTGCCAATAATATCGTCATCGTCGATGCGCAACACATAGCCACGATCGGCGCTTACATCACCTTCCTCAGCGTATTGCTGATGCTGGTGACCTGGATTCACGGTATGCTCAAGGGTGAAAGATCGACGCAGAATCCATGGGGATCGCAATCGCTGGAATGGACGTCCACCGCACTTATTCCCGGACAGGGTAATTTCCCCTCTCCGGTACAGGTTGCCGAAGACTGGCATCCATACAAATATATCGACAATCCAGAGCCGACGTTCCAGCCTGTGCCTGCGGGGAACTGAGGCTCGGACCGAAGAATGCGCATCTCCAATCACCTCCCTGGTTTCGTGGGGATGCGTGTTCTTTCCGGACAGCTTGACATGGATCAAAGAAAAATCGGTATTTCGAGGCAGGATGACATTCTGGGGTGTATTTGGATCTAGCCCGGATCATTCATGAATGATCCGGGCCAGAATGTAAAGGGAGCGAATTATGAGGGAAAAAGCCGTAAACATTGAAGGAGTAGTCAGGACAAAGTCCGTAGCAGCGCTATGGCTTGAACTGGCAAAGCCTGGTATCGTCGGACTGGCTCTGGTGGCTGCCCTGACGGGTATCTATTTTGGCAACCATGGCGTGATGCCTCAATGGGATATGATCCTCTGGACCTTTCTGACCCTGGGGCTGGCAACCGCCGGATCCTGCATGCTGAACAATTATTATGACCGCGACATTGATGCCGTGATGTGCCGTACCAGCTCGCGCTCGCTGGCCGCCGGTCTGGTTTCCGGAGGACTGGTTCTGTTTGTCGCTCTGTTTATGATTATATCATCGCTCGCTCTGATGGCATGGGTCGTGAATCCTCTGGCGGCGCTGGTCACGACGGCCGGCGTGGTTGGCTATGCTGGCGTCTATACCATGTGGATGAAACGTTCGACCCCATGGGCCAATCAGTTTGGCGGTATTGCCGGCGCCGTGCCTCCGATGGTCGGCTATGCGGCGGTAACGGGAAATCTGGGTGCGCCGGCCTGGATTCTGTTCGCGATTATGGTGATCTGGCAACAACCCCATGCCTTGAGCCTGGCTCTGAAATATCGTGAGGACTATGCCCGCGCCAGGGTTCCGGTGATCCCCGTGGCCCACGGTGTATGGGCGACCAAGGTACGCATCGCGGTCTATGCACTCGCATTGATTCCCGTGGGCATGCTTCCCTATGTGTTTGATATGGCAGGCATCTGGTATCTTGCGGCTTCGGGATTATTGAGTTTCATGTTCCTGTTCATGGCCGTGCGTTTTCTGCGTTCGGATCGGGATTGCGACATGCGTGTGTTTGCCTTCTCCATCGTGTATCTGATTCTTCTGTTCGGTGCGATGGTCATTGATTCCATATAGAGCCAATTGCAAAACTTATGAGCGGGGATTACCTTCCCCGCTTCGGTTCATTTTCGAGCTTGTATTCCGCTCCATGGAACCGCCATGCAGCTCGTTCAATTCCGAGCATGGCCTCAAAACGGGAGTGCCATTCATCCATCCATCCGGAGTTTCGCAACTGGATCGTAGGAATCATTCTTTATCAAGGGGTACGGGGCGTTTGAATACGATTTTCTCTGCATTTACTTGCCGCGCCCTGTTCCCGTTCCCGAGGGGTGGGGAATTAAATGATCGAGGCTACATGAAACATATCGTATTGTGCCTGTCCGTTTGCACCGTTATCTTTTTGTCTGCTGGTCTGGCGCACGCCGAAATGCGTGTGAAACATGTATGGGTGCGCATGTCGCCGTCGGCTGTGGCTTATATGCCTCTCCGCAACGGAAGTAACGGGAATGCCCTTGTCCGCATCCACGATCCGCGATCGATACGGGAACCCGCCAGCCAGCTGTACAAACAGGCCATGAGCCTTGTCGGGAAGAAAAATACTACGGAGGCAGCCGTACTGTTCCGGAAAGCTGGTGAGCAAGGGAACAGGCGAGCCCAATATCAACTGGGCCTGTTGTACGCACGTGGCGACGGTGTGAAAAAAGATCTGGTAAAAGCGAGGGAATGGCTACGCAAGGCTGCGATGCAGGGTCATCCCAAAGCACAGTTTTATCTTGGCGAGATGTATGTGTTCGGTGACGGGGGCAGGAAGGATAATATAAAGGCGACGACGTGGTTCTGGCTTGCCAAGACGCTCGGGGATCGTTTTGCCGGGGATAGCCTGAGGGTCATGACCGTCAAGGATTCTCCACTTGAACTGGCCGAAGCGAAGAATCGGGCCATGGCCTTGTGGCGGGAAATGCCGCATGATATGAAAATTAAACGCAGTATGACGATGTATTGATAACAACCATCAGCAGGAAGAAGGATAAAACGTGGATGATCAACGGATGGAAAAGAAACAACGAGAACGCAAAAAAGTCATTGGGGGGCTGGTTCTCAGCCTCGTTATCTTTGTATGGTTTTTGTATTCCTTGATTTCCCATATTCCAGGATAGTTGATACCTTCATCCATAAGCGCAGCTCATTTCATCCCGGAAAGGAACTCAAAACGGGATTGCCGATCATCCACTTTTTGCAGAAGGCTCGTTATTGATGAAGTGTCAGGATGATTTGCGGATGCCCAACTGGTATTCCGTGCTGCCATCCGGGTGATAGATTTCCAGGGCCGGCAGCACAAGTGTGTCATGATGTGTTTTTGCCCATTTCCTCATGGCTTCGTAGGCTTTGTATGATCCGATCAACTTTCCTCCCGAGAATAACGCGGTGACGACTTCCCGCTTCGGGAATGTTTCTTCGCGAAGTGTCGCGGGGACGATATCACCGTATTTCAGTAAATACCCGGCCTTGGCCCGACGCTGACTTTCAGGTGTTTTCCCGATATCGTCGAGAAGCAGGGCGCATGGCGTGCCTGTTTCGATACCCGCTTTTTTGAGGTATCCCCTGACTTTTTCAATAGAAGATTCGATGTGGTTATAGGCGCCGGTATGAAACAGATAGGCCATACGGTAAGAAGGTGCGGACGCCCGCACGGCTGTCACTTTCGAAAATATTCCCAGATAATACGTGATTCCAACGCCGCCGAAGAACGCCGTGAGCAATCCGACGAGGATGAGGCCGATTAATTTATTGGAAAGGTATTGGGATTGTTCCGGCGGCATGAAGGTTTCCTGTTCAGTTCAGTCTTGGCAGTATATTATACTTCACCATGATATTTTACTCGACTGCGAGGGTAAAGCAATACCGCATGCTACAGAGCCTCTTGCAAAACGCATGAGCGGCGATCTGCTTCCCAACCGACCCATTTCCGGCCTTGAATTTCGCCCATGGAACCACCATGCAGTTCATTCAAGCCTGAAAATGGTCTCGACGCGGGATTGCCGCTCATCCACCCGGAGTTTTTCAAAAGGCTCTACATGCTGTTTCACTTTATTTATGAAGATACTGATAATCCACGCCAAGGAGACTATCCATGGAAATAAATCCAGCGCTGGAAAAAAAACGGACGAACATAGGCCTTTTTGTCCTGATGGTAGCGCTGGCAACGGTGGTGGTCGGCTCCTTTGCCATTGCAATCATCATCAACAGGCCGGATATAAAAGTGACCACGAAGAAAATTACCCGTGCCGAACGGGCTGGATTCAAGAAAAAGGTGGATCAGATGGTGGCGCGTTATACGGTTCGCAAGGAAGGGAACATACCCATTGTCCACCCACCGGCTGGCGCTGATATTTACCTGTTGGCCCGTAATTATACTTGGGGAAACTTCATCCTTGAACTGGAAAAAGGGAAACCGTACCGCCTGCATTTGGCGAGCATGGATATGCGCCATGCCATTGTGGTGCATGAACTGCACCTGATGAACATTATTAAACCCGATGAATTCAAGATGATCGCATTTACGCCCGAACAGGTGGGACGTTTCAAGATCCTCTGTGGTGAATGGTGCGGCATTGGGCATTCCGGCATGGTGGGCACGATTATTGTCACCGAGTAATTGCTCCATCTAGCCTGGACTATTCATAAATCGCCGTGATGATCGCGCCTGCCTGTGCGTGCCGCAGACAGACCGGGCCTTTGTTCGCAACGGCTTCCAAGGAAGGAGATCGTAGCCATGTATACGGACGACCGACGAGGGATTCGGTGTGAACAAAGGAACAAGCAAGGGCATGGCTGAATTTATGAATAGTTCAGGCTAACAGCCAGGGTCTTTTCCCAGTCTGAACATCTCCCGTAATACTCCATGGCCTTTGAATTCATGTATCAAAGCCATTCCGGCATGCCCGGCCACGAAAACCCACATCATCGTGGCTGTGATGCTATGGAATTCCCAAATAACCCTGATATCGGGGAGTATTTCTCCATGGGGTCCGATTCCGAGGAACAGCATGGATCCGGTGAATCCCAGAAAAAGCGCAAGCGCGATACCCGCGCCATGAACGGTGCCAGAAATAAAATGACTTTCTCCGGGGGTAGGGAGCCTGCCATGCAGCCAGCCGGGAATATCCCGGCGCACTTCCAACCAGAGGCTATGGCGCCCCGCTGTATTTATCCACGGAAACAGACGTTCCCGGCCAGCGGCTTCATCCATGACCACAATTAAATAAACACAGACAAGAATGAGAGAGATCGACCCTATACCTTCATGAATGCCGATAAAAAGTGTTTCAATGACACCGTTGGCGTGACCGGTTTCAGGAATACCTATCAGGTTCCCGCCAAATAGCTGCAGCAGTATGGAGATCAGGATACCAACGTGCAGGATACGGATGGTACGATCATATTTCATGGGCGAATGGTCTCATAAATAAGCCTTGTTTGAAACGCCGATTTTGGGTGGGTAAGCGGCGCGATAAACCTGCTGCATCGGGAAAGAACCCGTGCTAAGGTTCGCCGCGATATTTCATAAAGGATCATCTATGGCAACAAAATATTCACTTCCGCTTGCGGATGCGCCGTCGCTTCGTCTTGCTGTCGGCTGGTTATGTGTCGCAGTGGGTTTTCTGCTGGCTTCCGGCGTTTATCCGCTTCTGTTGGCATTGGCGCGCACCACTTACGCCATGCCATGGGATGCCTTTTTCTATACCGCTCTGGTGCTGCACGTCGATTTCACCGTATTGTGGTGGCTACTGGCCATCGCGGGGGTTTTCTGGAGTCTGAATTCAACCTCCCGCGCGATACCAGCCGGGTGGATGGCGCTGACGCTGGTCGTGGCAGGGGGCATTCTGACCGGTATTTCACCCCTCACGAGCGCCGCCAATCCGTTGACCAATAATTATGTGCCCATACTGGAAAATCATTATTTCATTAAGGGAATGATCGTCTTTGGTGGCGGTATTTTACTGCTGGTGCTGCGTACGCTGTATGCAACCCCAAGGCGATCCACATTCACGCCGAATCATGAGGGATCAATACGATTCGGTATATGGACTGCCGCGATTGCCATGTTGATTGCCATACTGGCCCTGATTTGGACCCGGATCCACATGCCTTCGGGATTGGAACACCGTGCCTATTATGAACCCCTGTTCTGGGCTGGCGGCCATGTGATTCAGTTCGTGCATACGGCGTTACTGTGTGTCTGCTGGCTGTGGCTTGCAAGCGCCTGTGGCATCCGGATTGCCATCAAACCCGGAATCGTGATGGCCATATTCGCCATCAATATAATCCCGTTATTCTTTGTCTTCATGCCTTTTGCGCAATATGGCGTGGTCACGCCGGGCTTTACGCTGTGGTTTGCAAATCTGATGCGCGACGGCAACGGTATCGCACCGCTGCTCATTGGTCTGGCGGTCATGTGGGGCTTCGTCGGAAGCAGGCCGCCGGCCAGAGATCAGCGCCATCTGTATCTCGCGCTGCTGTTTTCGATCATTCTGTTTGGTACGGGCGGAATCCTGGGCCTGTATATCAGAACAAGCAGTACATTAATCACCGCCCATTATCATGGTGTGATTGTCGCGGTGACCATGGCATTCATGGCCATGACCTATGACTGGCTGCCGAAGTTCGGATTTAATACGCCTAATCTGAAATGGGCCAGAGTCCAGGTTTGCATCTATGCCGTGGGCCAGATGACCCACATTATTGGCCTGGCTTGGGGCGGGGGGTATGGCATGAAGCGCAAGATCGTGGGAACGGCTCAGAATATTGGCATTCATACCTGGGTGACACCGCAGGATTTGATCGGTCTGGGAGGCGTCATTGCTGTGTCAAGCGGTATTTTGTTTGCTATCGTGGTGTTGCCCGTGATGTTCAAAGGAAGAAGTGGGGGAAAAGTTCATGCCTGATACGACTCGGAGTAACAGGCAAATTGCTGTCTGGCTGTTGTGTGTATGCGCCTCCATCTTTGTCATGCTGGTGCTGGGCGGCACCACACGTTTAACGCATTCCGGGCTGTCGATGATGACGTGGCACCCGTTGATGGGCTGGATGCCACCCTTAAACCATGCACAGTGGCTTGATTCTTTTGCACACTACAAAAAGATCCCTGAATTTTATGACTTGAATCCCGATATGAATCTGGAGGGATATAAAGGTATTTTTATACTCGAATATGTCCACCGTGTCTGGGGTCGGCTGATCGGGCTGTTCTTTTTACTGCCGTTTATTTATTTTCTGATGGCCGGGAGGATAGTAAAACCATTCCGTTCCAAGCTGGTAATTATGTTCGTACTGGGTGGTATGCAGGGCGTGATGGGATGGTACATGGTCAGCAGTGGTTTTGATAATCCGCATGTCAGCCAGTACCGGTTGACAGCACATTTATCGGCAGCATTTATCATTTACGGATACATCTTCTGGGTGGCGATGGGCCTTCTGTTTCCAGGCGAGGATGCATCCCTGTATGATGTCAAGCTGCTAAGACGCCTGGCGTTGGGATTAACCGCCCTGATTGCGTTGACGATCATGGCCGGTGGCATGGTGGCGGGGCTGAGGGCAGGATTTGCCTATAATACATTCCCACTCATGGATGGGCATTTCATTCCGGAAGCCTATGCCACGCTTACGCCTTTTTACCTCAATTTTTTTGATAACATTGCAGCGGTTCAGTTCGATCATCGTATTCTGGCCGAAACGGTGTTGTTGTGCGTATGCGGATTGTGGTGGTATGCGCGGAGATCGGCGCTGTCGGATCGGGCGTACATGGCATTTAATATATTGTTGGGTGTAGCGGTTCTGCAAGTCTCTCTGGGCATCGCCACACTGTTGCTGGTGGTTCCCACATGGCTTGCCGTAACGCACCAGGGGAATGCCATGATTTTATTTACTGCTGCACTGTTTACCAATCATACACTACGAAGGGGTTGAGGATATGAAAAATAACGGATTGCGAAACATAGCCCCACTGGTTGGAATTTATGCCATGCGCATGCTCGGGTTGTTTATGATTTTGCCTGTATTCGCGCTGTATGCCGAACATTTGCGTGGAAGCACCCCCATGCTGGCCGGTCTGGCACTGGGCGCATACGGTCTGACCATGGCATTACTACAGATTCCATTTGGTATGCTATCGGATCGTTTCGGACGAAAGCCTGTGATTGCCGCGGGATTGCTGTTATTTGCGCTGGGTGGGGTCATTGCGGGCATGTCCGATTCGGTGTTCGGCGTCATCGTAGGCAGGTTGTTGCAAGGTTCAGGCGCTATCGCTGCGGCTGTGATGGCGCTGATTGCCGATTTGACCGATGAATCCCAGCGCACCAAGGCCATGGCGATCTTTGGTATGGGGATCGGGACTTCCTTTACCCTCGCCCTGGTACTTGGCCCCATGCTGGCTGGCTATATCCACGTAAAGGGTCTGTTCTGGCTCGCATCTGTATTTGGGATTATCGGTGTTGTCATTCTCTATCTGTTTGTGCCAAACCCCCGGCACAGTCGTATGCACCGTGATGTTGAAGCGGAACCGATAAAACTCAGACAGATATTAACCGACAGGCAGCTGTTGCGTCTGGATGCCGGCATCTTTTTTCTTCATACGATGATGACGTCCACGTTCATTGCTTTGCCATTTGCCCTGCGCAATGATCACTTGCCGATGAAAGCGCAAGCGTGGTTCTATCTTCCCATCCTGCTGGCTTCCGTGGCCTGTATGATTCCCCTGATTATTGTGGCGGAGAAATACGGGAAAATGAAACAGATTTTTACGTCATGCGTGGTTGCCCTGATTGTCGCCGAGGTGTTGATGACCATCACGCACCATGCCATGGCCGGGCTTGTGGCCGGGATGTTTATTTATTTTGTGGCATTCAATGTGTTGGAAGCCAGCCTGCCATCGCTGGTATCGCGCATGGCCTCCGCGACAGGGAAGGGTACGGCGATGGGGGCGTATTCCACTTCCCAGTTTTTTGGCGTATTTTGCGGGGGAATTTCCGGCGGGCTGATGCGCGGCATATTTGGTATTAGTGGTGTATTCATGGTCAGCGCCGGTCTTGCCCTGGTGTGGCTCCTGGTTTGCCGTGGGATGCGCTTTCCCATGAATTTAATCCGGAAGGTGATCCCTGTCGGCCATCTGGATCAGGTGGAAGCCGATACGCTGGTTGCGAAAATACGCCAAATGGATGGCGTGGAAGAAGTGAGCATGGTTTCGGAAGAAGGGGCAGTCTACCTGAAGGTGAACAAAAGTCGGTATCAACCGGATGCGATAGCCGATCTGCTCGCATGATGAAGATGGTGAGCAGGAGCTATGATGATGACAGGCATGCATGGGCGTTGTTCCGACGTGGTTTTCGCCCGTTTTTCCTTGCTGCCGCGCTGATTGCCATCATCAGCATGTCTGTCTGGATGGCGGAACTCATGTTTTCCGCTAAAATACTGCCGGTCAATATTGTACCCATGCGTTGGCATGCGCATGAAATGATTTATGGCTATGCGCTGGCTGTTGTCGCCGGTTTTCTTCTCACCGCAGTTAAAAACTGGACAAATATTCAAACTGTCCACGGCAGATCGCTGCAATTACTGCTGCTGTTGTGGGTTCTGGCCCGGATTACATCACTGATTTCCGGCCAGGACGCCCGGATTGCCGGGTCTGTATTGGATGATCTGTTCATCATTTTCCTGTCGGTGGCTCTTACCGTACCGGTTGTACGGGCGAAGCTGTGGAAGAATATGGGCGTCGTATCCAAGATTTATTTTCTTTTGATCGGTAACGTGATTTATTTGCTCGGTGTACTTGGCCTGTTTTCTAACGGGCAACAAATTGGCATTTATATCGGCCTGTACATCATCCTCTCACTGATCCTTGTATTGTCGCGCAGGGTCATACCGATGTTCATTGAAGGGGGGGTAGGCTATGCCGTATCCCTGAAGAATCATTTATGGGTGGATATTACGGGATTCCTCCTGTTTTTGGTTTTTGCGATCTCCGATATTTTCTTCGCTTACCCTGCATTGACCGCATGGTTGGCGGCCGCATTGTTTATTCTGCACTGTATCCGAATTTGGGGATGGCACACACGTGGTATATGGAGCAAGCCATTACTGTGGGTGCTGTATCTCGCATATGCGTGGATCATTCTCGGATTTGGACTGAAATTTGTCGCTTTTATAACGGGCATTTCGCCTTACCTGGCGATTCACGCGTTTACTGTCGGAGGTATTGGCATGATGACATTGGGCATGATGTCGCGTGTATCTCTGGGTCATACCGGAAGAAATATCATGCAGTCACCATCGGGGCTCGGCTGGATGTTTTTTATACTGTTTCTTGCCGCATGCATACGGGTTATTTTCCCCTTGATCTTCGGCGGGCACTATCTGCTCTGGATCGGAATGTCGCAAGTCCTCTGGATCACGGCATTTACATTGTTCCTGTATTTCTATGCCTCCATCCTGATGCGTCCGCGCATTGATGGACGATGGGGTTAGGCATCATTAACCATCGCCGCCCATCCGTTTGCGCTGCACTGTCTTGCGAGGGAACGACCCACACGCCGCATCCACTTGATGTTTCAAGAGGCTCTCCTGTCAGCTATCCTGAACTGTTCTGAATGGTTCAGGTTAAACACACCATTCACCTTTTGAACGGATTTCTGACATGCTTAAACCTGCCAGGTTTGTAGCCGATCTTGCGGATGGCTTCATCGGCTTCCACGATATGAAAATGTGATTCATTTACGTGCATCCACACGTTTCCCGTTTTGTGATCGGCCCGCGCATCATAGATGCCGTTCACCTTTAACAGCACCTTGCGGATGGTCGACTCACAGGCATTGGATGTCATGCCGGTAATCCTGATGGTGATTTCCTTCATTGGGATGCCCCCGAAAAATCCATTTCCGGATAGTATGTACCGGCGGCGTATTGTTTGCCGGATATATTGAATTGCACGGAGATCCAGTGTCTGCCTTGTTCATGCAGATTATAAAGTGCCATGTACCATTCCCCCACGTGTATCATGGGTTTCTGTTCAGTGATACCGTTGGGATGAACGACCCTGGAAATCATTTGAAGGCCGGTGACGGGTTTATGATCCTTTTCAACCACCACCATCAGATGGTACTGATCCTCGCTGTAGCGCATGCCTTCCGGCGATCTCATAATATGGAAGATAACCGTGTAATTGTCTCGGATACCCTTTCTAACGACGAATCCCTGAAGATGATTCATCGATCGTCCGCGATCCGCCTTGATCTGTCGCCTTCCCGGCGTTTCCGCAAGCGCGGGAAACGTGCCTGCAAGAGTAAGGATGATTGCGGTTATCACTATGTTTTTCATATCATTCTTCCGAGGCTGTCGTGGGTTCAAAGAAACGGGAAAAGCTCGGGCGTGTATGCCACCCGGTTATTTCAAGTAACAGGATGCCAAATACGGCGATCAGGGAGGCCAGGACCAGACCCGCAGCGGGAATGAATAGCCACATGACGCTGGCTTCTGCTGTTTCAGAACCCATCGTTACGGTACGGAACCCCATGACAATCCAGGCAACGGGATAGGCCAGTGAACCGATGCCGAAGGTCCAGCCAAGCGTTTTCTTCCAGACGGCCTTCAGCGATGTACAGGCGACAATCAGTAGTAAAACGGTGGAAAGAATGCCTAGCCCCATCCAGTGAATATGACCGCGCATCAGGCGCTGCATGGCATCCATGGCCAGGCTCCCCGAATGGGAATGCCGGTGTATGATGTCAGGCGGCTCGCCGTCATGCGCTCCATGCGCATGTGCCCGAGGTGCCTCACGTAATAATGCGACGTGCATGCTTGTCTGTTGCCTCCTTTCCCGTGCCTTGAGCACTGCTTCCTGTTGCTCGAATCCGCCGTGCAGTTGCTCATGGTGAGTGGCGAGATACCCGGCCCATGAGAGACCCGCGATCAGTGCCATGACGGACAAAAGCAACCCGTGACGAACGAATTGGATGATTTCCCGATCTCTTATTTCCGTCATTTGAGGGTCCCCCGTGCTTGATATTCCATGCTGCTGAAATGCATCTTCCCGTCCGATGTCTTGAACAGCACCATGATTTTATATTTTCCTTTATCTTCCAGATTGTAGCCGGCCATGTACCAGTCGCCCATCCGCATCATCATTTTTGATTCGGATTGTCCGTCGGAATACATAACTTTGGAGTTCACGAGTATATGGGTCAGCACTTTGCCATCTTTTTCGACTTTGAACATAAAATGATATGTCCCGCCGTGTTTTTGCGTACCTTCCGGTGCTTTCAGGACATGAAAACTGACCCGGTAGCCGTCAATATTCTTCCTGACGAGGAACCTGCCGTTCATGTGATTCTTTATTTGGTTTGTCATCCTTCCATCCATGCGACCCTGGCCCATCACATGGATCATGTCAGCATTCATTGTGTTATGATGCGTATGCAGGCATTTATGATCACCGGATGCAAACGCAGGACTTATGCCCATGACACCCGTTACAAGCAGGCTCACTATTGCTGTTTTTGTCATCTCATCCTCCTTTCTCCTGGATTCATGATGTTTTATTCTTTGGCGATGCCTTCCTCCATGTCCCGAACACTGCTGTACCTGGGCCAGCGGTATAAAACCATGAAATATGCGAAAATAAGCATATAAATGACTGCGTTTCCGAACATGTTGCCTGGCATGCCCGTCTGACCGTTGCTGTAGGGTCCGCCAAAACTCTCCGCGGTCGACCAGATCATAAATGAGAAGCCCATTCCGATCGGTAACAGGTACCGAAGCAGCTTTCCGGAAAGCAAACTCCAGGCAACGCCGACTTCCGTAGCGGCCGCGAGTAATCCGAAAATCAGAGGGTTGGCATGTGTGATGACATCGATCCAGACCTGAATGTAATCGACTAACCAGACGGGTTGGCCTTGCTGGGCATCAGCCATATAGCCGACAAAGTGAGTCAGAAAATAGGGGTGCCACTTAAACAGCGCGTCCCAGGCCCACAGGAACCCGAAGATATTCCGCGCAGCATGGATCCATAGCAACGTATGGTCGCGCGTGGTGCGATCAGTCGATGCCGATAGCGGCTGGCTGATGTGCCAGCAGGTGTAGGTGAGGATCATGGCGATGATGTAGGGCGGTGCGATACCTGCATCGGTGCCGCCGGCGGCGGGATTAAAATCTCCGCCGTATTCAACGCCAATCCACATGAACATCAGGTAGCCGATCCCGATCCACAAAGCCGACCGCATACCTTTTCCCGATAACAATACCAGCGTAATGTAGAGATCCAGGAGGACGATGCCATTGCCAGCGAGGTGTACGAGCCCGGAAGAGAGAGGCAACCCGACAAAATGGGCGACGGACAATTTGTTGGCACCCGATGAAGCGGTCCATGTGTTGTACAACCAGATGAGACCAAACAGGATACGCAGCAGGCGAAACAGCCGGGCCTGTATGGGTGTAACCACGGGAGGCAGGTGTCCGGGTGGTCGATGATCGAACCCTAACCAGCGAAAAATAGTTTGTGTCTGCTCGGTCATTCAGCAACTCCCTGCTATCCGGTAGAACTTACGGACAGCCAAGATGCTGACGATGCCATCATCCGGAAGCCCGGAATGAACCGCGCTCACGATGCAGCGCGCGATATTCTCCACCCTTGATTCAGGCGCAGAAATTTCCAGTCGGTCATAGCTCGTCATATGATCGCCGCTATAAAAATTCTCATACTCTCCATGGCCTTTGACACGGCTGATGCTGATACCTTCGAGGCCAAGTTTTTCCAGACAGAACTCCACCTGATCCAGCATCTCGGTACGGATAATGGCGACGACAACGTTCATTTCCATGTGCTTGTTCTCCTCAGTCCCTATCCCGAACTATGCATCCATACTGCCGCGCGCTTGCCTGTAGCCCTGCCCACACCAAATCCCTCGTCGCTCGTCCGCATAGGCGGCCACGGCCTCCTTCCACAATTCGTTGTGAATACGGGCCCGGTCTGTCTGCGTGCGGCACGTACAGGCAGGCACAATCATCCCGGCGATTCATGAATCGTTCGGGCCAGTTTCGCGGCAGTACGGATGGCGCGCTTTTCCCTGAATTGTAAAATCATACCGTAGAACACCGGCAGTACGACGAGGCAAACCACGAGGCTGGTGATCATACCGCCGACCATGGGTGCCGCGATGCGCTGCATGACGCTCGATCCCGTGCCTGAACTCCACATGATGGGCAGCAATCCGGCGATAATGGCGGACGCGGTCATGGCGATGGCGCGCACGCGCTGGGAGGTACCATTCAACACGGCTTCGAATATTTCCCTTGAGGAAAGCGGGCGTTGCAACTCCGCGCGCTTGCGTTCCATTTCGTGGCCGATGAAGGTGAGCACCAGCACGCCGATCTCGGCTGTCACACCGGCCAGGGCGATGAAGCCCACATCCACGGCCACGCTCAGATTGTAGTCCATCAGGTAAATCAACCATGCGCCGCCAACCAGCGCGAACGGTACCGAGGCCATGACCACCAGCGGTTCAATCAGTGTGTTGAAATTGAAATACAGCAGCAGGAAGATCAACACCAGCACCAGCGGCGCGGCCAACCGCATGCGTGCATTGGCCTGCTTCATGTATTCATATTGCCCGGACCAGAGTACCGTGTATCCGGGCGGGATCTTTACCTTCGCGGCGACGGCTTTTTTTGCTTTCTCAACGTAGCCGCCAATATCCGAGGTCTTGAGGCTCACGTAAATCCAGGTGTCGGTGAGGGAATTCTCACTCTTGATCGCAGGCGGTCCACGCCGGATTTTCAAATCGGCGACCTGGGCAATTGGAATTTGCACACCTGTCGGCGTGGGGATCAGCATGCGTTCAAGTGCTGCCGGGCTGTTGCGCAGGTCGCGTGCGTAGCGCAGGTTGACCGGGTAGCGTTCCAGACCCTCCACCGTTTCCGTGACATCCATGCCGCCAATGGCGGACTGGATGACATCCTCCACATCACCCACGGTAAGGCCGTAACGCGCCGCTTCCTTGCGCTTGATATTGAAATCCAGGTAATACCCGCCCATCGCCCGATCACCCATGGCCGACTTGGTATCAGGCAGCATATTCAGGACACCCTCGATCTGTTTGCCGATCCGTTGCAGCACGGAAAGATCCGGACCGATAATCTTGACGCCGACCGGTGTCTTGATGCCGGTGGACAGCATGTCGATGCGCGTCTTGATCGGGAAGCCCCATGAATTGGCTACGCCAGGAAACTGGATGGCCTTGTCCATTTCATGGACGAGTTCCTTGGTTGTTTTGGATGGATCCGGCCATTCGTCCTTTGGTTTGACGCGGATGGTAATTTCCGTCATGGACAAAGAGGCCGGGTCGGTGGATGTATCCGCCCGTCCATTTTTTCCGAATACAGATTGTACCTCCGGGAAGGTTTTCAATATTTTATCCATATGTTGCATCATGGCCTTGCTCGTGGTAATGGAGATACCGGGAAGGGTTGTAGGCATATAGAGGATATCGCCCTCATCCAGCGGCGGCATAAACTCGCTGCCCAGCCTGCCCACGGGATAAACCACGCTCACCAGCGCGACCAGGGCGATGCCAAGGGTGATCCATTTGTATTTCAGGGCGTGGGCAAGCGCCGGACGATGGATAAATTTCAGGAAACGGTTCACCGGATTTTTCCCCTCCGGTATGATGTGGCCGCGGATAAAATAACCCATCAGCAGCGGCACCAGCGTCACGGCAAGCACGGCCGCCGCGCCCATGATATAGGTTGCGGTAAAGGCCAGCGGTTTGAACAGCCGCCCGGCCTGCTCCTGCAGGGTAAATATCACCAGATAGGATGACGTGATAATCAGTAGTGAAAAGAACAGGGCGGGCGCCACTTCCTTTGCCGCATCGCCGATAACTGTCCACCGCTCGGGGATCGTCAACGCTGATCCCTTTTGCTGTTCGCCGTGTTCAAGATGTTTATGTGCGTTTTCAATGAGCACAATGGCGCCATCCACCATGGCGCCCAACGTAATGGCAATGCCGCCGAGGCTCATGATATTGGCGGATAAGCCCTGCCAGCGCATCAGAATGAAAGCAATCAACATACCCATGGGCAAGGTGAAGATGGCGACGAGGGCGGATCGGGCGTGTAACAAAAAAACCAGGCATACCAGCGCGATGACGACAAATTCCTCCATCAGCTTTTCCTTGAGATTGGACACCGCCCGCTCAATCAGGGCGCCGCGGTCATACACCGGCACGATCTTCACACCTTTCGGCATGACTTTTTGTAATTGAGCGATCTTTGCACGTATGGCTTTAATGGTGGTCAACGCGTTTTCACCGAAACGCATGACCACAATGCCGCCGGCTGTTTCGCCTTCTCC
This sequence comes from uncultured Zetaproteobacteria bacterium, assembly GCA_964492105.1. Taxonomy (GTDB): domain Bacteria; phylum Pseudomonadota; class Zetaproteobacteria; order Mariprofundales; family Mariprofundaceae; genus JAUZQZ01. The sequence continues at coordinate 11,481 of CAZBJB010000011.1, read as the reverse complement.
ATTAAAATCCACGGCACCGCGCCTGAGTTCCGGCCCCAGATGCACATGCGCCACATCCTTCAGGCGGATGGGCGTTCCGTTTTTATCCACGCCGATCGGGATCTGATTTAAATCATCAATGGATTTGATGTAACCCAGGCCACGCACCAAAAATTCAGTTCCACCCATCTCCACCAGGCGTCCGCCGACATCATTGTTCGAGCGCATGATGGCATGTTTTACTTTGGATAGCGGAATGTTATAGGCCAGCAGCATGTTGGGATCCACTTCCACCTGATACTGTTTGACGAAACCACCCACGGAAGCGACTTCAGCTACATTCTTGACCGTCTCCAGACGGTAGCGGAGTACCCAGTCCTGGAGGCTGCGAAGCTCGGCCAAATCATGTTTCCCGGTTTTATCCACCAGCACATATTCATAGATCCAGCCTACGCCGGTGGCATCCGGACCCAGCACGGGCTGAACACCGGCTGGCAGATTTTTTGCGGCGGCATTGGCGTACTCCAGCACGCGCGAACGTGCCCAGTACATGTCCGTTCCCTCTTCGAATGTGATATAGACAAAGGAAAAATTAAAGAAGGAATAGCCGCGCACCAGCTTGGCGCGCGGAACCTGCAACATGGCGGTGGTCAGCGGATAGGTGACCTGATCCTCCACCACTTGCGGCGCTTGTCCGGGAAACTTGGTAAACAGGATGACCTGCACGTCGGAGAGATCCGGAATGGCATCCAGCGAGATGTGTTTTACCGACCAGACGCCAGCCAAGATTATAAATGTCGTGGCCATGAACACCAGCATGCTGTTCTTCAGCGAACCGTCGATGATATTCCTAAGCATTATATTATCCTCTCTCTTGTTGTACATATCGCGTATCGTGGAATATGCGGGTTGGCTCCATTAACCTGAAGTTCCACTCATGGGTTTTGCTCCATTAGCTTTGCATCCCGTCTTTCCAGCCGCTTTTCCTGGAACTGCAGGATGACGCCATAAATCAGGGGTAACATCAGCAGGCACAGCAAGCGTGGCCGTCAACATGCCGCCGACCATGGGCGCCGCGATGCGTTTCATGACCTCCGATCCTGTTCCTGAACTCCACATCATCGGCAGCAGGCCGGCGATGATGGCCGTTGCGGTCATGGCGATGGGACGCACGCGTTGCGAGGTCCCGCCAAGCACCGCTTCCATGACTTCTGCGGACTTCAATGCCCGCCCCTTGTCATGACGCGATCTCCTGACTTCCTGATCGATAAACGTAAGAACCAGCACGCCGATCTCGACCGATACGCCGGCCAGTGCGATAAAGCCCACGGCCACGGCCACGCTCATATTGAAGCCGAGCCAATACATCAGCCAGAAGCCGCCGATCAGCGCAAACGGAATGGAGAGCATCATCACCACCAGCGGTGCGATGAGGTAGCCGAAATTCAGATAGAGCAGCAGGAAAACAATAAACAGGGCCAGGGGTACGACAACCCGCAGGCGTGCATTGGCCCGTTCCATGTACTCGAACGGCCCGGACCATGTGAGGGTATAGCCGACTGGCAACTTGATCCGTTCGTCGATCAGTTTTTTTGCCCTGACGACATAGCCGCCGATGTCGCTGGTCTTGATGTCCACATAGATCCATGCATTGGGGCGGGCATTCTCCGCTTTGATCGAAGGCGGTCCCCGCCGGGTGGTGATCGTTGCCAACCGGGAAAGCGGTATTTGCGCGCCTGCGGGGGTCGGAATGAGTACTCGACCCAGCTGTTCCGGATTGTCGCGCAATTCACGCGGGTAGCGCAGGTTCACCGGATAACGTTCCAGTCCCTCCACTGTTTGTGTCACATTGACGCCTCCGATAGCGCTCTGGATGACATCCTGTACATCGCCGATGGTCAGACCGTAACGGGCGATGGCATTACGGTAAGAAAATATGCACCTCACGCCTTATTTTTTCCCCTTTTTCGTATTCATACCCTTCAGACGCATACCCTTGGGCTCCATGTCCCTGCTGACCTCGTCCATGTCGGGGCGTGGATTGGCCGCGGTGGGTTCTTTTACTTCCATCATCTTAGCGGAGGCCTCGCGCAGCTTGGATTCGGAATCAATAAGGAACTGGGCACTGGTTACAACATCCTCGCCTGCCTTTACACCCGCGAGGATTTGCACCAGACCCCGCGAACTGATGCCGAGCCTGACATCACGCGGTTCGTACTTGCCGGGGCCACGCACTACAAATACCACGTTGCGCCTTCCCGTACGCAGAACGGCTTTACTGGGGATAACAAGAGCCTTTGCCTGCCTTTCAACGTGTATCCTGACATCAGCGAACATGTCCGGCTTTAGCTTCAGATCGGGGTTCTTAAATTCCAGGCGCACCTTGATGGTGCGTGTCTTTCCATTCAAATACGGATAGATATACTTTATTTTGCCTGTAAAGGTTTGTCCTGGCAGGGCTGCGAGCTTCATGGATGCTTCATCTCCGAGCTTGATCCACGGCAACTCATATTCGTAGACGTCCACATAGGCCCACACAGTGGAGAGATCGGCGATCATGTAGATCTGGGTTTTTGGCGTGACATATTGTCCGTCGCGGGCGCCGATTTTGACCGCAATTCCGTTAAAGGGTGAGTGGATGTGCAGAAATTTCATGACCTTGCGTGTTTTCTTCAGCTCCCTGATCTGATGCTCGGGAACGTCCAGCAGTTCAAGCCGCTCGCGGGTGGAGCGCAGCAAGTCCGCCGCACCGCGGCGGATATCCGGAAAAGGACTATCCTTCAGCGTTTTCATATTGTTCAGAGCCAGCAGGTATTCTTCCTGGCTGGACACCAGTTGTGGTGAATAAATCGACAGCAGGATTTCATTTTTCTTCACAGGTTCACCGGTCTCGCTCACACGTACCTTGCCGATCCAGCCTTCGGTCTTGGGATGCAGGCGGGTGATCAGTCTTTCATCATAAGCCACGCGGCCCAGGCTCATGATATTGCGGGTCAGGGCCTGTCGCACGGCCATGGCCGTGCGTACGCCGATGTCCTGTACGGTCACCGGGTCGATCTTAACCGTTCCCGCGGGTTCATTGTCGAACCGTTCCCCATTGGCATAGACCGGGATATAAGGCATACCCATATTACCCTTGGCCGGGACGGGAGAGGTCACATCCGGATTCATCGGATTGCGATAAAACACTGGCTTGCGTTTGGGCCGCACCTTCTGTGCACGTTCGGTACCGGCATGATGCATCCCCGCGGACATGCCTATATGCCGGGATGCCAGCCAGTAGCCTCCGCCCGATCCCAGTGCCAGGGTGATGATGGCAATGCCAGTGATCTTCTTCTTATTCATGCGTCATCTCCTTACCGATCTTTTTGCCGATGGCGGCTTCCAAACGTGCCAGGCTCTGCCTTGCGCCCGTCAGGGCCTTCCAGTACAGCGTTTCATAGTTGTAGAGTGTGATTTGGGAACGGACGAGGTTGAGGAAGTCGACCTTGTTTACCTGGTAGCCGGCGAGCATGGAATCCACGGTCTGGCTGGCCTGTGGGATAATGCCGCTCTTGAACAGGGATGCCCGATTTTTTGCCTCAATGTAATCCGACAACGCGGTTGAAGCTTCGGACCAGACCGCCTCGGTGTCATCACGTAGCGAAAACTCCTCTTTTGCCACTTCCGCCTTGCGTTGTGCCAGGGCGCGATCCTGTTTGGTCGACGTATAAATTGGCAGGTTAATGCTTACGCCCAGGGTGGCAAAATCCGGTCGGGACCGACCAGTGGCAGGGTTGTTCGCGCCTCGAAAACCCCATGCACCGCTAATTTTGAAATCAGGATAGTAATCCAGATCGGCCAGATCCACTCTCTTTTTTGCTGCCTTGATCCGATCGCTCTGGCTGGCCAGCAAGGGGCGGGCTTTCAGGGCTATCCGGTGCAATTCGGTTTCCGACGGCATCCGTGGTAGCGTTTCTTTCACCTTATCCGGAAGGCGGATGGACAAATCCGTGGGCCGATTCAACAATTTGTTCAGGCGCGCCTGTTCATCCCTGCGTGCGCCCACAAGACGAATATTAATATCCAGCAGTTTTGAAAGCTCCACCTGCGCCAGCAACACGTCCTGCTGCAGACCTTCTCCAACCCTGTACTTGGTTTCGGCAATGGTGATAAATTGCCGGAGTAATTTCTCATTGCGTTTGATGATCTCCAGTGCTCGATCCAGATAAAACAGGTTCCACCATGAAATATGCACATTACGAACCAGTCTCAGACGAGTTTCTGCAACATCAAAACCGGCCGATTGCGCCTCGAACCGCGCTGCCTCTTCCTTCAGTCTGAGTTTACCGGGGAAGGGAATCTCCTGTGAAAGCCCGACGCGCAGTTGTGTCATGTTTTCCTGTACCGTGGAAAATGTATCCACGGGCAGGTTGATGGTATCAAAGGCAAGGTGCGGATCGGGAAGGGTTCCTACCTGTGGCGGGATTTCGGCGATGGCCCTGGCGCGGCTCGCCATGCTTGCCAGACCCGGATTGACCTTTAACGCAATCCGATCTGCCTCGGCCAGCGTGAGAATATGATTCGCATAGCGTGCCGGGGCCTGTTCCAGGCGAGGTTCAAGTGCCGGAACGATTAATGTTTCCGCCCTGGCTTTTGCCTGAAGCACGGCCGTGAATAGAAACACGAACACCAGTGCGCATGCGATAATTTTAGGCATATCGACCTCCTGAAGAATAAATACATATCCGCGCGGGTACAGTGTCCCGGCGGCTGAATTTCAGGAGATAGTCTTACAGACGGATGCGGAGGCTGGTTCGGTAAAGAAGGGAGGCGCTTCGAGGAGGATCCCCGTGAGCGATGAACGGGGAGTGCCCCTGTTCGGATGCCAGATCAGCTTGATGCAGCAGAGTTGGCAGGACGGCAACAAGCACCCATGTGGCCGGCACATCGTTGATCCGATTGAAAAAGGTATTGATATCCGGTGTGTTACAATGCGTGTACTCCGGCATATCCTGCCCGACGGCCATTGGCGCCATGGTACACTGCGTATTTGTCACCTCATTGGGCATGGCTCCGCCCCTCGTGACAGGCGCAGCATGTACGGGGGGGATGGCGCAGAAACCCGCCGTGATGAGTTGCACGGCAAACACGGCAAGAACAGTCAACCCGGTCTTGCGATAGCGTCTCATGGAACGATGCATGGAGCGAAGGATGAATGTACAAAGATTAAAATTCAATGAAGAATGAGGGGGTGGGGGGTAAGATCGTGCAAAATCCTCTGGATATATTTTGAGTCTCTTGCAAAACTCATGAGCGGTGTTCGGCTTTCCCACTTCGGCCCATTTCCGAGCTTGAATTTCGCTCCATGGAACCACCATGCAGCTCATTCAATCCCGAAAATGGTCTCAAAGTTGGATTGCCGTTCATCCACCCAGAGTTTTGCAAGAGGCTCTTTTGAATGACATAAAACATGCAATTAAGGCCAGGGCAAGTACGTACGGATTTAATTTGTGCCGCTTCACACGGCCCGAGATAGTGGAAGCACGCGTGGATGCCTATCAGGCGTGGGTCACCGCCGGCATGCATGGCGAGATGGGCTGGATGGCTGAGGAGAGTCGCATGCAGCGGCGCAAGCAGCCCTGTTTGATGCTGAATGAAGTCCGGACTGTCATCACCGTGGGCATACGCCATACGCCGCCGCCGTATTCGCTGAATCAGGCTGAATCCGAACGGGGCAGGGGAGTGATTGCCGCATACGCACACGGGGATGATTATCACGAGGTGGTGAAGAAGCGCCTGAAGGTTTTGGCACGCGATCTGGATGAACTGCTCGGCGCACACAATCAGCGCGTGTATGTGGATACCGCACCGGTGCTGGAGCATGCGCTGGCTGAAAACGCGGGCCTGGGCTGGCAGGGCAAACATTCGCTGACGATTAACAGGGCGCTGGGCTCATGGATCATGCTGGGCGAAGTGTTTACCACCGCTGAAATCGAACCGGATGCATCGGAAAACAATCATTGCGGCAGTTGCACGGCCTGTATGGATATTTGCCCCACCAAAGCGATTGTTGCGCCATATGTGGTGGATGCGCGGCTGTGTATCTCATATTTGACTATTGAATTTAAGGGCTTTATTGCGCATGCACTGCGCCCGTTGATGGGCAACCGCATCTTTGGCTGTGATGATTGTCAGATGGCCTGCCCGTGGAATCACCATGCATGCGCGCCCGATCCGGATCTGCTCCTGTCGCGTGAAGGGAGTGTGCTGCCGGAGCTTGCCAATCTGTTGCGGCTTGATGACGAAGCATTCCGTCAGCGTTTCCGCAAATCCCCGGTGAAGCGGACGGGCAGGGCAGGATTGCTGCGTAATGTGTGTGTTGCCATGGGTAATTCGGGTGATACGGATTTTGTGCCCGTATTGGCGAATGCATTGCTGGATACGGAACACCTGGTTCGCGGACATGCGGCATGGGCGCTGGGCCAGCTTGCAAACAGAGCAAATCACGGACAGATTAGCGCGGCACTGGAACAGGGAAAACAGTATGAAAATAATGTGAATGTACTGGAAGAAGTAGCTCTATCTCTTCATAATATAAGGACTTATTATGACAAAACCTGAAGCTTTCATTTTTGATCTGGACGGTACGCTGGTGGATGCGTTGCCGGACATTCGTGCCAATGTCAACCAGGCACTGAAAGTGCTGGGATATGAGTTTGAGCTTTCGCTGGAGGAAACCAAACCGTATATCGGCGGTGGAGCACGGCAGCTGGCGGCCAGCATTCTGGACAAAGGTATGGACGATCCCGCTATCATGGCGCTGTATCATACATTTTCCGATATTTATGAACAGCATCCTGCTGACTTTAGCAAGGTGTTTCCGGGCGTAATGGAAACGCTGGATACACTGAAGGCACACGGTATCCCCATGGTTTGTGTCACTGCCAAACCGGTCAGGGCACGTGTGCAGGTGCTGGAATGCCTGGGGCTTTCGTCATATCTGGTGTATGCGCTGTCTCCGGAAGATGGCTTTGCCAGGAAACCTTCGCCGGATATGCTTCTTGAATGCTGCAGGGTGATCGGTGTGAAAGCGAACGATTCAGTCATGGTGGGAGACACACGTTTTGATATGGAGGCCGGATTTAATGCCGGATGCCATACGGTTTGTTATTGCGAACATGGATATCAGGCACTACCACATGTATTTGAGGGCAGGGTGATGCGTTTGAAGATGTTTACTGATCTACTTTCGCTTGTCGATGGCTGACTTATGGCACATCACCGGCGAGCCTCTTGCAAAACTCATGAGCGGTGATCGGCTTCCCCACTTCGGCCCATTTCCGGGCTTGAATTTCGCTCCATGGAACCACCATGCAGCTCATTCAATCCCGAAAATGGTCTCAAAACGGGATTGCCGCTCATCCACCCAGAGTTTTGCAAGAGGCTCCGGCATCTACGGCATCCTGCCGGCGGATGTGCCGCTAAAGGTGTTACTGCGCATGGCTGAATCCGCGCTCAAGGGTGGTGTACGGATTCTTCAGTTACGCGACAAGAAGCAGGGATACAAACGGACATTAGAGAGGGCGCAGGCATTGCGTGATCTTGTGCGGGTGTATGGCGGCATTTTTATCGTCAATGATTCCGTACAACTGGCTGTCACATCCGGTGCGGACGGGGTGCATCTGGGTCGCGGGGACATGAAGAATATAGCCCGGCTTCGAACTGAACTGAATAAACCCTTGATCATTGGCATCTCGTGCAAGGCCGATGCCACGTTCGCGCGGCATGTACTGGATGCAGGCGCGAATTACGTGTCTTTCGGCGCCGTTTTTCCCAGCAGTAGCAAAGCAGACGCAACACCCATCGGCTTACCACGCCTGACCCGGGCGCGGCACATGCTTCCCATGGATAATATTTGCGCTATTGGCGGCATTACACTGGCATTGCTACCCGCCGTAAAAGCTGCGGGGGCTGACTGCGCTGCGGTCATTTCGACCCTGTTCGGTGGAAATGATATTGAGTCCATGGCCCGTAAGATGGTTGAAACATGGCAGTTCGCATGAATAATCCCGGCTCGGACAACAAATTTATAGCGGATCGAACCGTCTGCCTGACCATTGGCGGGTCGGATTCGTGCGCCGGAGCCGGGATTCAGGCCGATTTACGCATCTTTGAACAGTTTGGCATCAGGGGATGTTCGGTACTCACGGCCCTGACTGCACAAAATCCACGGAAAATCTTGCGGATCGAACCGGTTTCTCTGGCACAACTTGATGCACAACTTAGTGCCATTTTTAATTATTACGACGTTTCGGCCATTAAAACCGGCATGCTGGCAAGTGCTGAACATGTCGCCGTGATTGCGGCTGCACTGGGTAAATATCATACGGGAAAGCCGCTGGTGATTGATCCGGTCATGGGCGCCAGTTCCGGTTGCAGCCTGCTGGATGAAGGGGCGGTGCCTACACTGAAGAGGGCGCTCATCAAACAGGCTACGCTGGTCACACCCAATTCGGATGAAGCCAATATACTGCTGGGCTACACCGTGAACGATCCCGTTGAGAATGCCATGGCGCTGACATCAGGACTTGGCTGCGCCGTATTGCTCAAGGGTGGGCGCGGGAATGGGAATTCGTTGTTGGACGTACTATGTGATGAGCATGGAGAAATCACGAGCTTCACGCATCCAAAACGTACTTTGAACGAAATGCAGGCGCACGGCACGGGGTGCCGTCTGGCGGCGGGCATCGCTGCATCGTTGGGATTGGGCTACGACATGCCGGATTCGGTGGGTGCGGCGATCAAGCGTTTGCAAGAAGCATTATACCCAGATCCTGCAAGTGATCGTGCATGCAGAGTGTAAGACATTGGTTTATATAGCGCATTGAAAAAACATGTTGTCACCTTATTGGTGATGAATATTTTTTCGATAGAGCCTCTTGCAAAACTCTGGGTGGATGAGCGGTAATCCCACTTTGAGTCCATTTTCGGGATGGAATGAGGTGCATGGTGGTTCCATGGACCGAGATTTCAGCACGGAAATGGGCCAAAGTGGGGAAGCCGATCGCCGCTCACGAGTTTTGCAAGAGGCTCGATATACTAGTCCGAACTTATTTTAGTTTTCGACCCCAAGAAGTGACTTAACGTATTGATAATAAAGCATTATATGGAGTTATTTCGGTATTTTTCTCCGCACGGTGTTCCCATGTATTGCAGGCATTAATACCAAATTAACAATTGACAAGTTCGGGTTAAAGGGCTCGTATGATGCGAAGCACACGGGATATCGGCCGCCTTCACGGCCATGTACAGTACACAATCACCGCCCGCCCCGAACAAGACGAACATAGTAGCTACCATTCTTACGGCCAACGCTTTCGTCGCCATCATTGAATGCAATAAGCCACGCGTAGGTCGCATTAACAGCAGACTGGGACGCCGACCAATACCATTTACTGGCCGTGGTCGGAAAGATTACGGCATTAATAGCGGGATTGGTACATTGCTTCTCTACAATCGAACGCAAATCCTTAACAGTGGGTACGCGCCAGTCGGTGTGACCCGCAAAGCTTGCATGGGCACCTCGCTGTAGCGCCAGCTTCCATGTATAAGCGGTAAGAAATCCTGTGCAGGTGGTTCCATTCCATGTCTGTCCCTCGGAACAACGCTTCCACATGAGCCCGGTTTTTTTATGCGTCACCGTGCCATCGCCGTTGTCCACAAAGTCCGCTGTTGGCTTAGCGGAGGAAGCCGAAGACGTGGTTTTACAAGTCTGCGCCATTGCCTGTCCGATCCACATCAGCATAAACAACGTAACCATTGTCAGTTTTTTCATATTTGCTCTCCCATGATTAAAAACGGTGAAGTTTCGAAGAATAGTCCGGGCTAGATTTTCAGGGTTGATGTATTCTCACCAACGTTTCCGGCGAGATGATCGAGACCGGAACGACCATCGTCACTGCGGCCTTCCAGGCCGAACATCTTCATCTTCAGGCGCAAATCATTCATTGCATCAGCATGGCGCAGCGCTTCTTCCCCGGTGATACGACCAGCTTTCCACAGTTCCAGAAGATGCTGATCGAAGGTTTGCATCCCATAGTTTTCTCCCTCGGCCATGGCTTCCTTGATAGTGGTAATTTCACTCTTCATAATAAGATCACTGATGCGGGGGGTGTTGATCATAATTTCAATGGCCGGCGTTCGTTTGCCATCCTTCGTTCGCACCAGCCTTTGCGACAACACGGCTCTCAGATTCAAAGCCAGATTCAGAACCACCTGTTTATGCATTTCATGTGGAAAAAAATTGATAATACGTTCCATGGCCTGATTGGAATTATTGGCATGCAGGGTGGACAGGCAGAGGTGACCCGTGTCAGCAAACGTCAGAGCAGACTCCACGGTTTTGCGATCCCGCATTTCGCCAATCATAATCACGTCCGGAGCCTGGCGCAGCGTGTTCTTCAACGCAGCTTCGTATTCCAGCGTATCGGTACCCACCTCACGTTGCGTAATCACACATTTTTTGTGCCCATGTATAAACTCAATGGGATCTTCAATGGATATAATGTGCCCTGCCTGATTGCTGTTACGCCAGTCGATCATGGCTGCCAATGAGGTGGATTTACCGCTACCGGTCGCACCGACCATCACCACCAGGCCGTGTTTGGCCATCACGATCTCCTTGAAGGCCTGTGGCAATTTCAAATCATCAATGGTGGGGATCTGCGTTTTAATTTGCCGAATCACCAGCCCCGTGCTGCTGCGCTGACGAAACACATTCACCCGAAAACGCCCGATATCCGGATAGCTAAGGGCAAGATTCATTTCATGAGTTTCCTCAAAATCGGTACGTTGTTTCTCACTCATGGTCGAGTTCGCAAGCTGCTCACACTGTGCCGGGTTGAGCGAAGGTTGTTTAGCAGGGTAAACAACGCCATTAATACGGAAAGAGGGGGGTATGCCTACTGTAATATAAATGTCGGAAGCATCTTTCCTGACCATGACCATCAGCAGTTGCTTGATGGTCAGTGGCGGTTGTTCGGTCGTACTCATCGATCTCTCCTGATTTCCATCATCATATACCGCTGCTGCCAAACAGTTTCTTGTTACCGGCCTTTCCCAGCGCCGCCTGCCGGGTGATCTTTCGTGTATTCACCAGTCTTTGCAGGTCGGTATCCAAAGTTTGCATGCCTTCTCGCTGGGATGTCTGGATGACTGAAACCATTTGCGGCACCTTGTTTTCTCGAATCAGATTACGGATAGCAGGCGTACCCAACATGATTTCGTGGGCGGCTACGCGTCCATTACCATCCGTGGTTTTGATCAATGTCTGTGAAATCACGGCCTTGAGCGATTCAGATAACATGGAGCGAATCATTCCCTTCTCAGCAGCGGGGAAGACATCGATCACGCGATCAATGGTCTTGGGTGCGGATGACGTATGCAGTGTTCCAAACACCATATGACCGGTTTCCGCCGCCGTGAGCGCCAGACGCATGGTTTCAAGATCACGTAATTCAC
>CAZBJB010000010.1:0-34085 GCA_964492105.1 uncultured Zetaproteobacteria bacterium | reverse complement strand
AATGGGCCGAAGTGGGGAAGCCGATCACCGCTCATGAGTTTTGCAAGAGGCTCACTGGTGATGAATTATTCTTCGGAATGCCAGGTAAATCAAAGGGTTGCGGCATGCGCCGCACGTCAGTGTCGGATCTTGGGTATTACACCTGACCCGCATGATTCATAACCTTTTTCAGTGATCATTGGAACAGCAAAAAATAGATTTAGCCTCATCTTAATCGGGCTGATGGGCTCAGGAAAAAGCAGCATCGGCAGACGTCTTGCCACACATCTGACACTGCCTTTGATTGATCTGGATGATACTATCGTCGCCCGGTCAGGCCTGAGTATTCCCGAAATCTTTGCCCAACGGGGTGAATCTGCATTTCGTACAATGGAAACCGAGGCATTACGGGATGTCATCGCCCGGGATGCCGTCATTGCCACCGGGGGCGGGGTGGTACTCTCAAAAAAGAATCGTACGTTATTAAAACAGCATGCTCTGGTGGTCTGGTTGCAGGCATCGCCGGAATTCCTGGCGAATCGTATCGCAGGCGATACCAACCGCCCACTTATCTCATCGGGCAATCCCTTGGGGACATTGCGGGATCTTGCATGCATCCGGAATCCACTTTATGAGGAATGTGCTGATTTATGTCTGCCGAGAGAAGAGACGGAGAAGCAACAGGCCATGGAATCTATCGTCCGGTTCCTTTCGGAATGGCGAAAGAACCGCCTGTGATACCCATAAATATGGAATGAACCGGGATCAGGTCATCTCAAACGTCCGTACGCATCACGACCATGGATGAATCATACAAATCAACATGTTCTTTTGCGTTAAACCTAGAGCCTCTTGCAAAACTCTGGGTGGATGAGCGGCAATCCCGCTTTGAGTCCATTTTCGTGATGAAATGAGGTACATGGTGGTTCCATGGGCCGAGATTTCAGCACGGAAATGGGCTAAAGCGGGGAAGCCGATCGCCGTTCACGAGTTTTGCAAGAGGCTCCCTAGCCTGCACTATTCATGAATCACCGTGATGATCGCGCGGGCCCTTTGTTCGCAACGAATTTTTGCGAAGAAGGGCGTAGCCACACTTACGGACGTCCGAGCAAAGGTTCGTTGTGGGCAAAAGAACCAGCGAGGACGCGGCAGCATTTATGAATAGTGCAGGATCTGGGTTAAAATCATTCGCTGTTTACTTTCTCGATCCCTGCGGTCATAAAGGTGTCGCTGAACAATAACTCTACAGGAGGATCCCCGTGCGATACGACTGGACCATAAATGAAATCGAGGTGTTGTTCGCACTGCCATTCAACGATCTGATGTTTCGGGCGCAAGCTTCACACCGGGGACATTTCGATGCCAACGAGGTGCAACTTTCCACCCTGCTCTCCATCAAAACCGGCGGTTGTCCCGAAGACTGCAAATATTGTCCACAATCGGCCCGCTACAGCACGGCGGTTGAATCCGAACTACTGATGAAGCAGGAAGAAGTCATGAAGGCAGCGCGTGCGGCGAAGGAAAAAGGTGCTTCCCGCTTCTGCATGGGGGCAGCCTGGCGCGAGCCCGCGGGGCGTGCCTTTGAACTGGTTTGCGACATGGTGCGCGAGGTTAAGGACATGGGTATGGAAACCTGTGCGACACTGGGCATGTTAAGCGGGGATCAGGCGGCAAAGCTCAGAGAAGCGGGACTGGATTACTACAATCACAACCTCGATACCGATCCGGAGTATTACGGAGAAATCATCTCCACGCGCACCTTTGATGATCGCCTGAATACATTGAGGCACGTACGCGCTGCCGGCCTGAACATTTGCTGTGGTGGCATCGTTGGCATGGGGGAATCGCGCCGTCATCGCGCGGGCCTGGTTGCACAACTGGCGCGCATGCAGCCGCATCCGGAGAGCGTACCGATCAATTTGCTGGTGAAGGTGGAGGGTACGCCGGTTTCCATGGATAAACAGTTTGCTGAAGACCTGGATAACTTTGAGTTCATCCGCACGATTGCCGTTTCGCGTATCACGATGCCGACTTCCCATGTACGCCTTTCGGCCGGACGCGAGGATATGAGCGAAGAAATGCAGGCACTCTGCTTCATGGCCGGGGCGAATTCTATTTTTTATGGCGAGAAACTACTCACCACCGGCAATCGGGACACCGACAGGGATCGGAAGCTGTTTGAAAAGCTCGGCATCCACCCGGAAAAACGTGTGGATGTATCCTCATCCGGCAGGATGGTAAACACATAAGAAAATATGGATCCTGCTTCTCTCCGTCGCCTCTATGGTTCAACCCTGCGTGGCTTCGGTTTTCGCCGGAAGATCAGGTTGACCCTTGCCGGCTACGGTGTAGCACTCTATAGTGCGCCGCCTGATTTTCCGGAGGCATTTATTGTATGGCAACTGTTATTCGTTTGCAGCGTGGCGGGCGTAAAAAGCGCCCTTTTTATTCCGTGGTGGTGATGGACAAACGTAATCGTCGTGATGGCGCGTTCATCGAAAAGATTGGTTTTTATGATCCATGCAGGGATCCGGGTGTGGTCGAACTGGATATAAAACGTGTGAAGGTATGGACCGATCATGGCGCCCGGATGTCTCCACGTGTTGCCAGTATCCTTCGTCTGGCCATGAAAGGTTCGGAGGCGCGTACCGTAGAGACCACGGCTGCTGTCGATAAAAAGGGTGAGGAACAGCCTGACGCCTGATCGTCTGCTTGAGGTCGGCGTGGTTCACAAACCACATGGCCTGAAAGGCGCTCTGACGATTTATTCACATACATGGCCCGCCATAGGCATTGCCAGGTATTCTTTTTGGTGGCTGGGCCATACGCTTGATTCCGCCACACGCTATGCCGTTCGCCGTTGCTGGCAACATGGGCGACGTCTTCTGGCTGAACTGGAGGGGATAAACGACTGCAAGCAGGCGGGCGGGCTGAAACAAATACATATCTGGGTGCCTGTCGATGAGAGGGTGCTCAGCAAGGATGAATACCTGTGGGTGGACCTGACGGGTTGCGAGGTGTGCCGGATTGGCAATGGCGATAGCGATTTGTTGGGCACTGTGGTTGCGCTTGAAGACTATGGCGCGCAGGACATTCTGGTGATACGCACGCCCGAGGATGTCGAAAAGCCCGGCGAATGGATGTTGCCTTTCATCAACCATGTGGTGCTGGATGTGGATATGACTACGCATCGTATCACCGTTGATTTGCCCGAGGGGATGGATGCATGTTTCACGCCCAGATCCTGACCCTCTTTCCCAAATTTTTTTCATCGCCTTTATCCTGCTCAATTCCGAAGCGGGCCATGGATGGCGGTATGATCTCGGTTGACTGTATCCAGATTCGCGATTTTGCCACGGATAAACACCATCGCGTGGACGATATCCCCTACGGCGGCGGCCCCGGTATGGTGCTAAAACCGGAACCGGTGGTTGCCGCCATTCACGAGGCGCGGCGACGCCAGGCGGAAACACATGTCATTATGCTGACCCCGTCCGGCACACGTTTTACCCAGGGCAGAGCCCTGGCCTACGCCGGAATGCCCGGTATCACCGTGCTTTGTGGGCGTTACGAAGGCTTTGATGAGCGTATCCGTGATGATGTAGACGAACAACTTTCACTGGGTGATTATGTACTCTCCGGCGGTGAGCCGGCGGCCATGTGCGTACTGGATGCAGTCATACGACTGCTGCCCGGTGTACTGGGCAGCCCTGAATCGGCCGTGCTCGATTCGTTTACACAGGAAGGGATGCTGGACTGGCCACATTATACCCGGCCCGAGGTATTTAAGGGTAAAAAGGTTCCGGGGGTGTTGCTTTCCGGTAATCATTCCGCTATTGAGGCATGGCGGCGTGAGCAGTCAGCGGCGCGTTCCGGTCGGGGGGATAAGAAGTGCTGATATCAACGTGTTAATCGGGCAGGTTCATCCACCTTCTGGCCAATATTAAATCACGCGGACGGCCCATATCCAGCCACAATCCGTCGTGCAATGTGCCTGTGCAACGATCGTTATGCGCAAGGTGCCGAATGACCTCAATCAGCGGAAAAGATCGCCCCCGGGGCCACGTGTGAAAGACACACTGATGCCATACGGATACGCCGGTAAAGGTATAACGAAGATCGCCACCCAGTGAAAGAAAACCATTGTGCAGATTGAAATCTCCACCCGGGTGATGCGCGGGGTTATTCACCAGGGCAAGACAGGCACCCGAGTCCGGACATGCCCTTGCTAATACCTGTACATTTATATCACTCAACACATCGGCATTATGTACGACCAGCAGTCCCGTGCCCGGCAGCAAATCAAGCGCCTGACGCACTCCGCCGCCGGAATCGAGTAATTTCTCTTCATGGCTAACATACAACCGTACGCCAAACCGTGATCCATCGCCCAGTGCCCTGATCAACTGATCCGCATGGTGATGTACATTGACGGCGATATCGCGAATACCCTGCGACGCCATCCTGCGTATGACGCGCACAATTGCCGTTTCTCCGGCAACAGACATCAGCGCCTTGGGGCGATTGTGAGTAAGCCACTTTAATCGCGTACCCGATCCTGCCGCCAGAATGACCGCACGGTTCATGTCAGTCATGCGGCATATTCCGCAACATCCTCCACAGGCCCCACGCATTAATCGCCATCCAAGCACTCTCCAGTATGATGAGTCCCGGATTGCGATACATGACAGCCACCATCAGCAATGCTCCCCCGCCGGAAAAACTGATGGAAAGATACAGCTTTTTCTTCTCCGGTTTAGCGAGCGTAAGAAAATAAGCAAACAGGATCAGCATTGACCCCAGGATGCTCAGGATCTGCTCAGGGGCATAAAATGCCTGATGTAATTTCAGCGGCATGACAGTTAACCCGGACGATTCATGAATCGTCCGGGTTAACGCTCTTTACGCTCCGGCACTGCAATCCAGTGAACATGATGCCGGGTACCATGAACAGCAACTCTCGCCATTCTTATCATGCTCGGAAGTTGGGCCTTTATCGATCAAGTGTCAATCATGAGAGCCTCTTGCAAAACTCATGAGCGGTGATCGGCTTCCCCGCTTCGGACCATTTCCAAGCTTGAATTTCGCTCCATGGAACCACCATGCAGATCATTCAACCCCGAAAATGGCCTCAAAGTGGGATTGCCGCTCATCCACCCAGAGTTTTGCAAGAGGCTCATGAGGTATGATGATTCATGATCGGCGAGTGGCTCTTACGCCTTTGGATTCAGTCGGATTCGAAGGCTCAAGATATAAATCCCCAGTAAAAGAGTGTGTTCATTACACGGGGAGCGGACTAGTATGCCCTCGTGCATCATACGCGGGCGTACGTAGATAATCAGTTGTTGATCCGACTTGTCGAACAGTCTATTCCTCAGTCGAAGGTGGATGTGCATGTGTTCTCGGGGGATGACCACTTTGAAATGCGCGTGATTTCTCCGGAATTTTCCGGGAAATCAAAAGTGGTGCAGCACCGGATGGTCTATCAGGCACTGGGCGATCACATGCGAAGCCGTATTCACGCCCTGGCATTGAAAACATATACGCCGGAACAATGGCAACAGGTTAACAATAAGGAGTAAAGATCCATGGATCCCGTACAGAAAAAAATTGATGACCTGCTTCACGAGCACGATGTGGTGCTGTTTATGAAGGGCACGCCACAATTTCCCCAATGTGGATTCTCACAACGCATGGCGGGCCTGTTGCAGGCAGCGGGAGCGCCTTATTCGGCGATCAATGTATTACTGGATGACGCCATACGCGAAGGCGTCAAGGTTTATGCCAATTGGCCCACGATCCCGCAGCTTTATGTAAATGGTAAATTCATTGGTGGCTGTGATATTGTATCCGAGATGTATGAATCCGGCGAACTGGCGACCCTGTTGGAACCATTCAGACCGGAAGTGAACAGCAGTCCACATTGACACTTGTACCTCGCGTCCTGCTGGTCTATATACGCGCTGACGATGGCTTTTTTTTGTAGGCAACGCCAGGGTGCGGTAGTGTTTCGGTTCCTGAGGATGGTCAGGACTGCTGCCCGGACTATGCACAAATGCTGCCGCGACCTTGCTTGTTCCCTTGCCTGAAACCCATCCCTCGTCGTCCGTATGTCTGGCGACGGTCTCCTTCCCTGGCATTTCGGACAGATTTTTCCTGCCTGTCTGCGTGCGGTACGCGCAGGCAGGCAGGCGCAATCATCGCGACCATTCATGAATAGTCCGGGCTAGATGCAAACCAAACTCACTCAAAAGCTGGGCCAGCGCCTCGCCCTTACCCCTCAATTGACACAGAGCCTCAAAATCCTGGCCATGAATGCCATGGATCTGGATACGTATATTGAAGAATGTATTGAGTCCAATCCCCTGCTGGAGCAGGACGAAAGCCAACCCGGCATGCCACGGGAAGCAGATAATACGGCTGAAAATGACAGGACGCAGGAAACGGACTGGCACGAACACGGTGATAATCGCTGGGAAACGATGTATACCCCTTCATCTGACCGCGATGGCGTGGATATGCGCGACCAGCAGTGGCAGGCACAACAGACCGTTGGCCAGTCACTGCATGAGCAAGCGAACCGGCAGCCCATGAAAGATGTGGATCGTATCCTGGCCCACGCTCTCATTGATTCACTGGATGATGACGGCTATTTCAGACTGGATCCCGGCGAACTCACGACATCATTGCATTGTAATGCCGAAACCCTTGAAAAGGTGCTGGTGGATATTGTGCAACAACTCGAACCGGTAGGCATCGGCGCACGCGACCTGGCCGAATGTTTGTTGCTTCAACTGGATGGTCAAGGTGCCTGTGATGCGCTGGCTCGGCGTTTATTGTTACATTTCCCGGATCAGCTGCTTGAAACGGATGAGGTGCTGGCCTGTCAGATGGGTTGTAGTATTCAGGAATTGGCCTGTACACGGGCACGCCTGCGGCGGCTGGATCCATTTCCTGGCCATGGCCTGTATGGACAAGACAATATCTATGTATGTCCCGAGGTTATCTTTCAGCGCAGTATCGAAGGTGACATCTCCATTGAGGTGCCGGGCTACTCCTGGCAAGGGTTGCACCTGAACGAACAATGGAAAAATCAGCAGTGGAAGGGTGCGGAGCGTGGATTTATGGATACCGCAACCAGGAACGCCAAATGGCTGTTGTATGCCCTGGAACAGCGCAGGGAGACGCTGCACAAGGTTGCCCATTGTCTGGCGCGGCGCCAGAAGGCTTTTCTGGAATACGGGCTGTTGGGTCTAAAACCGCTCACCTTGCAGGATGTGGCCGGGGAAGTCGGATTACACGAATCCACGGTTTCACGTGTTACCAACGGTAAATATGCTGAAACGCCCCTGGGGCTCATTGAGATGCGAAGATTCTTTTCGGCGGGGTTGCCGACCCGTGGTGGTGGCGCGATTTCCGTGTATCGCGTGCAGCAACGTGTCAGGGCATTGATTGATTCCGAACCATCCGGAAAACCGATATCGGATCAGGCTATATTGAATCGGTTACAGGCCGAAGGCATTGAAATTGCCCGCCGAACCGTGGCGAAATACAGGAAAACGCTGGGGCTCCCGCCCAGCAGCCAGCGGCGAAGACAGGATCAACATACAAGGAGGTAGCTTATGCAAGTATCCATGACTGGAAGGCATGTCGAACTAACAGACCCGTTGAAGCAATACGTGCGGGAAAAGCTGAAGCATCTCAAACATTCCTTTGATCAGGTGGTGGATGTGCATGTGGTTCTGAGCGTGGAGAAGTTCCGCCAGCGCTGTGAAATTTCCATCCAGGCAAACAAATTAAACATTTATGGAAGCCACGAAACAGAGGATATGTATGCCTCGATTGATGGTGTGGTGGATAAACTGAGCAGGCAACTCAAACGTTACCGCGCCAAGATGCGCAAGCATCAGGCATCGCCTGAAAATGATACACCGGCTATTCAGGTTTCACATCGAATTCTTGCTACCTCCAGTGAAGAAGAGGAACTGGCAGTCGATCAGGTGCCGGAGGTACTGGAGATGGAACGCATGTCGGCAAAAGCGATGAGCGTGGATGAAGCGGTCATGCAACTGGAATTGTCAGACAGGCAACCGGTGTTTATCTTTACCAACCAGGATACCAACAGTATGAATGTGTTGTATCGCAGAGGCGACGGAAAGCTGGGCTGGATTGAACCTGAACGGGCATGAACGGGGAGAGGTAACAACTTTATGGGGCAGGACACCAGCTTGATCCCGGCTGACACGATATTGCTGGATGCCAGGGTGAGCAGCAAAAGTGCAATCATTGCGGAGATCATTGGCCTTTTGCCATCCATTGATCCGGATCAGGCCATGGCTGTAATCATGGATCGAGAACGACTGGGCAGTACAGGTATTGGTCACGGTATCGCCATTCCGCATGGCAGATTGTCCGATCTCGATGCACCCGTGGCGGCACTGGCACGGCATGTTAAAGGCATTGATTTCGATGCCATTGACGGTCGGCCCGTGCATATAGTGGTTGTGCTGCTTGCACCGGAGAATGAAGATCGTTCCCATCTTGAAATACTGGCAAGCCTTGCACGAACGCTACAGAATGAGTCCGTCCGGCAGGCCATTATGCAGGCGGACTCGGAGGAAACCGTGTCCGCCCTGTTTTCGGTACCCGCGAAGCCGTTGGCATGAAACAGGATTTTGGGCGTATTTCCATTGACGCGTTGCTCGCCGAACGCGGTGAATTAATGCATATGCATCTCATCAACGAAGATGCGGATGTCAACCGCTACATGGATCGACCGCGTGTGCAAAAACCTTCGTTTGCCTTATGCGGATTTCTTGAGGGACTTAATCCCCATCTGTTGCATGTCATTGGTAAAACAGGTTTGCACTATATGGGCGTTCAAACAGGCGATCAACGTCGCGAAGCGATCAATGCGATGTTTGACCTTGCCCTGACGGCGATTGTGATTACATGTGGTCTGACGCCGCCGGAGGAAATGTTACAGGCAGCCCGGAGAACCCGGACACCGTTGATTGCCACGGACATGGAAACCACGGCATTCATGACGGATATGATGCTTTATCTGACGCGCAGATTGGCACCGCGCATGTACCAGCATGGCGTCTACATGGATGTGTTTGGTCTTGGCGTACTCATTACCGGAGCCAGTGGCATCGGCAAGAGTGAGATCGCTCTGGAACTCATTATGCGCGGACACCGCTTCATTGCCGATGACATGGTGGAACTTTCACGCCCCGGGCCGGACGTGCTTGTCGGAAAGAGCCCCGAGACCCTGCGTTACCATATGGAAATCCGTGGCCTTGGTATTCTTAATATCCGCGATTTATTTGGTGCCGCCGCCTTAACGGATACCAAGCGGGTGGGCCTGGTCGCGGAAGTTGCGCCATGGGAACGCCTTTCGGGAGAGGAGCGCGTACTAACCGAGGAACGCACCATCAAAATACATGACGTACAACTTGCCAAGGTCATGATTCCCATCCGGCCTGGCCGCTCGCTGGCGGTGCTGGTAGAGGTGGCTGCCCGCAATCACCTGCTTAAGCAACGGGGCGTGGATAGCAGCAAGGAATTTGCCCATGCCTTGCAGGCGCGTATCCAGCAGGGGCAATCATCCTGACAACAACATTAACAAAGCCGGATGCAACATCACGGACAGGTCGGATCCGAGCGCGGTGTGCGTGGATGCGCGCAGTGAAAGCCCCCGATGCATTACATCGGGATTTACGCAACCTGCATGAACAAAAAGACAACTGGCAACCGGTTTTTCTTGAAGCGGATGATGCCACCCTGTTGCGCCGCTACTCCGCGCTTCGCCGTCGCCATCCTTTCGCGCCGGATCTGGATTTACCACAGGCCATTGCGGCTAAGCGGATGGCGCTGACGCCAGCGCGCGGACTGGCCGATCTGGTACTGGATACAACGGCCATGAATCCGTACGAACCAGCCGCAATGGTAGAAGCCTTTTGGCATAAGAAAGGCGCACGCGAGAAACAGTGAACTGCCCGTCACCGTCACCCTGATGTCCTTCAGCTATCAATGCGGCGAATGGCTCGAGAGTAGGTATCAATGGTCTTGGATTGAAGACCTTTCAGCTTCAGATGTTGAAGGTGCTGTTGGTATCGTTGGTTGAATATTGTCCTGGCTGATGTTGGCATGGTATTGGATTCTCATTCCACATGTGAATTTCCCTCCGGTTGAGGGATTGAGGATGGCAGGCTACAGTATTGCCCTGTAAATCTTATGAGCTGTGATGATGGGCGTGTATTCTTTCTCCGCGATAGCGGCTTCGTCCATGCTCTATGAAAATATCTTTTTTGAGGGAATTACTTTGGAAATAGAAAGGTGTTATGGATTACTCTAATTCAAATAATTGTGCTCATTATAGGATGCTTTATGATTGATTGCCGAGCATCAGTTTTTGATCAAACGGGTTCGGATTCTACAAGAGCCACCTCAATGAGCTATTGCTATTGTTCCGCGATAGCGGCTTCATCCAGAGAGTTAGCCCGGACTATTCATGAATCGTCCGGGTTAGGACGGGAACAGGATAAGTGATACACACGATCCATCATTTGTTCCATTCCCGTCCCTTGTCGCTACGATGATCGGCATGGTGGTGGTGGCGCATGCGCACATCGGTGAGGCCATGCTGGGTGCGGTTGAACACGTGCTGGGACCGCAGGCGCTGACGGCAGCCCTGGGCATTGGTGCGGATGCGGATATCAGTCAGGGCCAGGATCGTCTACATACCTTGATTAAACAATGTAACGCAGGTGATGGCGTACTGCTATTCGCGGATATGTTTGGCGGTACACCCTGTAACCTTGCCCTGTCCAGTATCGGGCAGGGAAACGTGGAGGTCGTTTCCGGATTCAATCTTCCCATGCTGATCAAAGCGGCTACGTTGCGCCAAACGCTGACCAACCTGCGTTTATTGGCCCTGCAGGCCAGAGACGCCGGTCGCTATCATATGCATCTCGCTTCCGAATTGATGGAAGGGCGAAACCGCCCGGATGGCTGAACAAACAATAACCATTCAAAACAAACTTGGCTTGCACGCCAGGGCTTCGGCTCGTCTGGCCGTGACCGCCAGCGCTTATGCGTGCGATGTATTTATTTCCAAGGATGATGTTGAAGTCAATGGCAAAAGCATTATGGGCATCATGATGCTGGCCGCGGGCAAGGGATCACGTATTACGATTCGCACCCGTGGAAGGCAGGCAGATGCCGCGCTGGCGGCGGTGGCCCAACTGATCAACACGTGTTTCGGAGAGGCCGAATGATCCCCCGTACGCCACGGCACGGCACGGCCGTAGCCGCAAGTCCGGGAATTACCATTGGGATTGCGCAAAAGATCAACCAGGGTCAGGATCCCATCCCCGAGAAAAGCATTGATGCCGGCCATGTTCAGAAGGAAATCAGGCGACTGAAACAGGCCACCATGGATGCCGTCGCAGATATTGATGCGGAGCGCCTGCACCTGCTGAGTCTGGACAGCCAGGAGCCGCTACATATTCTTGATGCGCAACGACTGATGCTGCTGGATACTGATCTGTCGCGTAAAGTCATACACATCATCCGTAAGAAAAAAATTAACGCCGAATGGGCCTTCCACCAGCAAATTGGTGCTATATGCACAGTATTTGAACATATTGAAGACAGTTATCTGCGCGCCAGGAAAATCGACATTGAGCAAGTGGGAAGGCGCGTTCTACATCATCTTACGGGCCGGAAGGAAAAACCGATTTCTCTTCTGGCGAATGGCGGCCAGGTTATCCTTGTCAGTGATGATTTTACACCGCTGGAGATTATGCATTTCTGGCGGCAAGGCATAGCCGGATTCATTGCCGAGCAGGGTGGCATTAACGCCCATGGTATTATTATTGCACGCGGTATCGGGCTACCTGCATTGATGGGAGCGGAGTGCGCGATCAGTCATATTGAGGACGGCGATCCCGTCATTCTGGATGGTGAACAGTGCCTGTGGATCGTCAACCCTGACGAGGCAACCTTGTCCGAATATCAAAGGTTGACACAAACCATGGACAGGGTTCATGAAGGTCTGCAAGCCTATGCCAGGCAAGCTTCCATAAGTGTTGACGGTCATGTACTTAAACTCATGGCCAATCTGGAGGTAGATGATGAGGTACCGCTGGCGTGTGAAGCAGGCGCGGATGGCGTAGGCCTGTACCGAACCGAGTTCCTGCTGGCGGGCATGGATCGTTTACCGGGGGAGGATGATCAATTCCAGCAATACACACGCGTATTGCACGGCATGGAAGGATTACCCGTCGTCTTCCGACTGATAGATATCGGAGGTGAAAACCCCATGCTGTTTAGACATATCATGGGTCATACCGCAACTGGCATGAACCCTTCACTCGGGCTGCGAGGGATCAGGACATTATTACAAAATCCTGAGGTGCTGAGGATTCAACTCATGGCTTTGCTACGTTCGTCGGAAGCAGGTCCAATGCAAATCCTGATCCCGATGGTGACGCATCCCGATGAAATCATACAGGTCCGATACATTCTGAATGCGTGTGCCCGAGAGCTGGGCATCACGGGAATGATCCCGTTAGGTGCGATGATCGAGGTGCCGGCAGCCGTGATGATCGCCGATGAGCTGGCCCGTGTGAGCGACTTCTTTTCTGTTGGCACCAATGACCTGATCCAGTATACGCTGGCTGCGGACCGTGCCGATGACGAGGTTGCGTATTTGTACGATACATCGCATCCGGCCGTAGAAAGCATGTTGCGGATCACGGTTCGCGCCGCGAAAAAAGCAGGGATTCCGATTACCATGTGCGGGGAAATGGCTGCTGATAGCCAATGGACGGAACGGCTGATGAACATGGGATTCGATGCCCTTTCCATGAGTATTAATCATATCCTTCCGGTACGCGAACATCTGAGCCACCTGCGTTATCATCCGGAAACATGATCCACTGAACTCGATTAATCTCACCCGTACATGAATACCTGACCATCAGGACATTGATCCCATGATCCGGCATTGACATTGGATGCAGGGTGTAAGTATTTGGTTTGCCAGGCGAATCAAAGGGTTGCGGCATGCGCCGCATGTCAATGTCGGATCCTGGGTTAATACTTCCACCGCCTCACTGGCAGCGTTATTGTTCACTCTTGGGGTCATCGGGACTCCTTCCTTTAGTTTCTGAAAAAACAAAGTCTGCCCGGTGGCTCCATCTCTGCCAAAGATGATTTCTACTTTTGCAGAAGAGATGCTGCACTAACCCTGCCATTCTCTATTCCGCATGATTCATGCGGGACATACACCATACATCGGCGGCGGCTACGCTGGTGAATGAACCCAGCACCAGGAAAGAACCTCTTTTTTTTCCGGCTACCTCCGCGTCCAGCGCATCCGGCAAACCATTATAATGTGCATCGCAACATTCGTATTGATGATGTTGCGCCACCAGCCTGCGTGTAAAAGGCCGTAATAGCGGCAAGGCTTTCGTCAGGTCCCGATCCGATCGCGTGAATATCAGGATGGTATCGAAAGGATCCGCCAGCTTGGGAAGTACGGACAAGAGCGCCTGCACAGCGTGCATATTATGTGCCGCATCCAACCAGATATCCCCATGATTCCATTGAATATGCTGTAACCGGCCCGGAACTGCGGTATCCGCAATCGCGCTCATCATCGTCCGCAAGTCCGATTCCAATCTATTCTCCGTCCACAGATGCCGGACGGCGGCATACGCGAGCGAGGCATTGCAACGCTGATGATCCCCCACCATTTGTAATGAAGGGAGGTCTTCCTCATTCGAAACAAATTCAATATCAGGCCTGTACCTTTGTAAGATTTCAGCCACATCATGCGTTTGTGGCGTACTGATCACCCAGCGACACCCCTGCATGGCATATGCTTTTTCATTGGCAATAGCCGCCAGTGTCTCTCCCAGCCATGCCTGATGGTCGAGACCAACAGGTGTAATCAGCGCCATATCCGCGGGAACAGCTGTCGTGGCATCCATGCGTGCGCCCACACCTGCTTCCAGAAGTTCCACGTCAACCCGCGCCCTGGAAAAAAGGGATAACGCTAAAGCTGTCGCCAATTCAAAATAAGATGCACCGATATTCACGGCTGTAGCTATCGTATCTTCCAGGATGGGGATGATCTCCGCATCGGTGACCTGCCTGCTGTTGATTCGGATACGTTCATTGAAGGTATGGATATGAGGCGAGGTGTAGAGGCCAACGGTCAGTCCCGCCGTTTGCAGCGCATCTGCCAGCATAAAGGCAGTGGAACCTTTGCCATTGGTGCCGGCAATACGGATGCGCAAACGGGGCCGGTTGAGATTCATGTCCGCCAGCAGGGCGTGGACACGCTGATGTCCCGGCCGATAATCCCGATCCGCAGCGGGCGAACCTAGCCCCGAAAGCAAGGATTCAATGGATGTTTTTTGTTTCTTCGTCATTGACCACCATTGAGATGAAGATCCTTTCGCTACAAGGGGTGCAGAGGAACGCAAAACTTTTCTGAAACTATTCCACCGCTTGCCGGTAAGGCCGTTGCAAGAGCTGGCCGAATAAATGTTTCAGGGAATCGCGCAGTTCACGCCGATCCACGATGGCATCAATCAGCCCGTGCTGCAAAAGAAACTCGGAACGCTGAAAACCATCGGGAAGTTCCTGGTTCACGGTTTCCTTAATCACCCGTGGCCCGGCAAAACCGATGAGTGCTCCGGGCTCAGCCAGAATAATATCACCCAGCCATGCGATAGAAGCGGAAACGCCCCCCATGGTTGGGTGTGTCAGCAAACAGACAAAGGGAATACTCGCATCCTTCAGACGCCTGGCGGTAGCGGATGTTTTTGCCATCTGCATCAGGGATAGCACCCCTTCCTGCATACGCGCGCCGCCGGAGGCTGCAACCAGCATGAAGGGGCAACGGCGCTCCAGCGCCCGATCCATGGCCAGTACGATCTTTTCGCCCGCTACGGCCCCCATGCTTCCGCCCATGAAACCGAACTCAAAAATGGCTACGGAAACGGTCTGACCTCCAATGTCACCGAGATAATTACGCACTGAATCTTCATCTCCCGCCTTTTTTGAAGCTTCCTTAACACGATCCCTGTATTTCTTCTTATCACGAAAATCCAGCGGATCCTGGGAACGAAGATTTCTGTCAAGCTGTTCAAATGTGTTGACATCAAAGAGGAATTCAGATCTCCGTGTGGCGGAGATCCGATGGTGATGCCCACACTTGGGGCATACCATCAGGCTGCGTTGCATCTCTTTATTGTAAATTGCTTCACAACAATCCGGACACTTGATCCATAAGCCTTCCGGCATGTCCTGTCTTGCCCCCCCCAGGATAGCCGAGGGCCGTTCAATGAGTCGTGTAATCCAGTTCATGCTAAAACAGCAGTTCATCCACCTGCGTCAGCATGCGCAAGTGCGGCAAATATAATGATTCTACCTCCGCCATTAACACATCAAGTGTCTCCGGCTTCATGTGATACAGGTACACGGGAACGTTTCCGAGCTTATTGAACTTGGCCAGTTCCCTGGACATACCATTCGGCGTCAAATGGCCACTGAGACCCGCCAGATGCTCATAAGTATTGGGAAACGAGCAATCCATAATGATCCCTTTGAGGTTGGGCTGCGCATTAGCGACTTCCCATATCCGATCCGTATAGCCGGTATCCGCCGTGTAAATGAATTGCTGGCCATCCCCATCCAGGAGAAAACCGGTGCATGGAACGGGGTGGTTGACGGGAATGGCTGTAATTGCCATGCCGTCTGCCTTGACGGGCTCTTCAGGTCTGATCTCTTCAAATGCCAGAATGGGATCGTCGGTACAGGGTATTTTTGTAAAATCAGGCCACAGCTTATTGTTCAGGAAATGTTCATGCAGTATACCCAGGTTTTCTTTCAGGCTGTGAATCACAATCTGACGGTTTTCCCTGGCACCGCCCAAACGTTTGAGTAAGCGATTATCAGCCAGAAATGCAATGTCCTTGATATGATCCAGATGTGTATGCGATAGAAAGACATGACGAATGCTGAACTGATCTTCGAGATCCAGGCCAGCCGTAGGCGAACCGGCATCCAGCAAAATTGAACCATTGACCAGGAACGAGGTCAGATGAAAGCCCAGCAACTGCCCGCCATAACAGCCAAGAACCTTGATTCTCAACGTGCATTCTCCTTAGGCACTGTAAATACATAAGTCATTTACAGCGCCTTGGCATTGCCGCACGCATGGCGTGTGCCGTGTCTTCCATGGCGTGAATCATAGCACCGAAATCAGACATGTTTTCCGTGATTTGCATCACGAAACGGCTGCCAACAACCACGCCGTCGGCAAATGTGGCCACGTTTCTCGCCTGTTCCGGTGTTTTAATGCCAAATCCGACGCAGATGGGTAAATCGGATTGCACACGTAATTGTGAGATCTGCCTGTTGATTTCCTCCATCGCCCCTATCTCCGCACCCGTAATGCCGGTTAAGGCCACATAGTAAATAAAACCACCCGTGGATCTAATCACCAGTTTACGGCGCACCGCCGAGGATGTTGGCGCCACCATCCGGATACAGTGCAACTGATGTTCATTCAACGCCGCATCCAGTTCGGCAGATTCCTCCGGCGGAATATCAACCAGTAACACTCCGTCCACGCCGGTCCATGCCGCCTGACATGCAAATGCGTCATAGCCCATGGCGTAAACCACATTGCCATAACCCATCAGGATGATGCCAACAGCAGGGGTTTCCTTGCGCACCCGCGAGGCCAGCCGAAACACATCATCCATCGTCGTCCCGGCAGCCAGTGCCCGTTCGCTTGCCACCTGGATCACCGGGCCATCCGCCATAGGATCCGAAAATGGCATGCCAATTTCCACGATATCCACATGCCTGGCAAGTGTGATCAGTAGCTGTTCGGATACCCGGGGTTCCGGATCCCCCGCTGTCAGATACCCGATGAGAGCGGCACGATTTTCATGACGGCAGGTCTCAAAGCAATTGGCCAGACGATCAGAACTCATACCACACCCTCCGTCCACCCCAATGCCTTGAAGACCGTATTCATGTCCTTGTCACCCCTGCCCGAAAGATTCACCAGCACATGCTGATCGCAACGCATGGCGGCAGCGATACGCAATCCGGCAGCCAGTGCATGGCTGGATTCCAGCGCCGGAATCAGCCCTTCGATGCGGGCAAGTTTCCGAAAGGCATCCAGAGCTTCGTCATCCGTCGCCGCATCCAGCTCCAGTTCATTCGCTTCCAGCATCGCCGCGAGTTCCGGCCCCACGCCTGGATAATCGAGCCCCGCGGAAATGCTGTGCGTCCCCTGAATCTGTCCTTCTCCGTTTTCCAGGAGGTAGGTCAGATTACCATGCAAGATACCCGGTTTTCCCACGGCCAGTGAAGCCGCATGTACTCCGCTTTCCAGCCCCCTGCCCGCCGCTTCGACGGCGACGAGGCGTACCGGATCGTCGCGCAAAGGATGGAAAAGGCCCATGGCATTGGAACCGCCACCAACACAGGCCACGGCTACATCGGGCAAACATCCGGCCTGAGCCAGCATTTGCGCGCGAGCCTCCTGACCGATAACGGTGTGATACTGACGCACCATCAATGGATAAGGGTGTGGTCCGGCCACCGTACCAATAATGTAGAAGGTATCCTGGCAACTGGCCACCCAGTCGCGCAGGGCCTCGTTTAACGCATCCTTGAGCGTCGCCGTCCCAGAATCCACCGGGATAACATTGGCGCCCAATAGCCGCATACGCAGTACGTTCGGCATTTGCCGCTTCACATCCTCACGACCCATGTACACGTCGCAATCCATACCGAACATGGCCGCTACGGTCGCCGTAGCCACGCCATGCTGGCCGGCGCCGGTCTCGGCAATCACGCGCTTCTTACCCATGCGACGCGCCAGCAATCCCTGGCCAATGGCATTATTGATCTTGTGCGCACCGGTATGTGTCAAATCCTCTCGCTTGAGCCATATCCGGGCGCCGCCATTTTCCCGTGATAAACGCCCAGCATGATATAAAGGCGTGGCGCGTCCGGCATACTCATGTAGCAAACGCATGCGCTCACGCTGAAACACCTCATCCTCCCACGCATCGAAGAAAGTAGCTTCCAGTTCCGCCAGCGGCCCCATCAGCGTTTCCGCGGCATACTTTCCGCCAAAACGGCCAAAATGACCACCTGCATCCGGTGGATGCTTGATGGAAAAGTCATACATGTATTCGGAATTGGTTGCCAATATCACTCCCCGTTCTGACGTGCCATGGCCATAAATTCGCGCAATTTTTCAGCATCCTTCACGCCGGGCATGGATTCCACGCCGGAGGATACATCCAGCGCTTCCCATTGGCGAACCCTTAACGCCTGCTGCACATTTTCAGCATTTAATCCACCAGCGAGAATAAGCGGATGTGCATGTTCAAAGCCCTTCAGCAGCGCCCAGTCAAAGGTTTCTCCGGTGCCCCCATACACGTCGGCAGGCGCTTTGGCATCCAGTAATACAGGACCATTGTAGGCATGGGCAATGCTCAAATCCGCTGTCTCCAGCACGGGTACAGCCTTGATGACGCGGTGAGTCTGAGCTTCACAAAATTCCGGTGTTTCTTCGCCATGCAACTGCAACACATCCAGGGGACAATGTTTCAGCACATCATCAATCTCGCCCTGTCCGGGATTGACGAACAGGCCTACAGCCGATACAAATGGTGGCAATGCGCGAATGATCGTTGCGGCCTTCATGGGTGAAATGAATCGCGGAGATTGATCGTAAAACACAAAACCGACTGCATCCACGCCAAGGCTTGCAGCCAGCAATGCATCCTCCGCCCGTGTAATCCCGCAAACCTTGATGCGCACGCGGTGCGATGTGACCCGATGACTCATGGCGCAAACCTAGCAAACACGGCACGCCGCGCCACCTGCGGCGAAGCAGCCTAACGATCGTCTCGCTTGCGCCCTCATCGAGCAAGAGGATGGTTCATGCGAAGTCCTGCATCGGCAGTTTGGAACATTCAAGAAGGACCGCCGAGTGGGCGCAATTGATTGGGCCGGACGAGGTGGTTATGGAAAGCACGGGCATCTACTGGAAAAGCCCCTATGCGGCGGCTTGCGCATGTGGGCATGTACGCCGAGGTCGTCAATGCACGCCACGTCAGGAACGTACCTGGGCGCAAGACTGATATAGGCGATTCCGAGTGGCTGACAACATTATCGCGGGCGGGACTGCTGCGTGGCTCATTCATACCGCCGGAGAAGATGCGCCAATTACGCCTGATTGCACGGCAAAGGCAAAAGCTGAGTGGCGTATTGGCAGCGGAGAAGAATCGGATGCATAAGGTGCTGACCGATGGAGGCATACGGCTCGGCGTTGTCGTCAGTGATATCCATGGCCAGTCCGCCCGCGCCATGGTCAAGGCGTTGATTGCCGGGAAAGCAACGATTGACGTGCTGCAACTGCTCTGCACCATCCCCGGTATCGACATCACGGGCGCCGCCATGTTGCTGGTGGAGATTGAAACGGACATGAGCGCCTTTGGCAGTGCGAGCAGGCTGGCCTCGTGGGTGGGCATCTGCCCCGGCAACAATGAATCCGCCGGTAAACGCAAGACAGGTCGAACGCAAAAGGGAAACCGATATGTGCGTCGCCTGCTGTGCGAGTGCGCCCATGCCGCCAGCCGAACCACCTCCGTTTTCAGGGCCAAATACACATCTCCTGCCATCCGGCCCGGACACAAACGCGAACGTCAAGCTCTTGCTCACAAACTCTTGCGGACATGCTACTTCATGATCAGTCGTGACGACTGTTACCGGGATTCGACCGTCGACTTTGAGGCCATGGCTGTCAAGCGCAACGCACCTAGCTGGATCAGGGCCCTTAAAACCTACGGATACATTCCCGCCCAAGCCTGATCCGGCAATATATTGGAAAACAGCCCGTCTCAGGTTGACTGTCTTTTATACGCTCAATTCGGTACCTTTCATGTTAACTCCGCCCTTTACACGCAGGCATTCTCCAGAATGTTTTTCAGACTCAACGGATGGATCGGTTTCGTGAAAACATGGCTTACCCGCCCGGCAAGGGCATGTTGTTGAGGATCCTGATCGATGCATTGACCAGGATTTCCGGTCATCAACATGCAGCAAACGGCGCGGTGCCGCCGTTGCACCTCCCTGATCAACTGCAAGCCATTCATGCCGGGCATGTTGATATCCGAGAGTAACACCGTTGGCATATCAAAATGATCATTTTGCATATATGCCAGATAGCTTTCGCCCGAGTCAAACGTTTTCACCAAAAAGCCGTAATAAGAAAGTATTTGCAGCAAAATCTCGCGTATGGCATCTTCATCGTCCACCACGTGTATGATCTTGCGCGTTTCATGTTTGTTCAACGTTGTTTGTCACCGCCTGTTGCACTCAAACGCTATAGTCTCACGAACAATGTTCATGAGTCAACACCATGCCGGAGAGACATTGCCGCGTACCACGAACAGTAAAAGAATGGCATACATGGTTTTACAGGCAAAAATCGGTTATCGAATTCGAATATTGCGGCAGTCACAATATCCCGTGCTCAGCATTCATCGCCTGGCGGTACTGGCGGAGGTTGACCCGGGTCAATTAAGCCGCGCCGAACGCGGACTGGCCGGTTTGTCTCTTGATGCGCTGGATCGCATTGCGGCGGGGCTGAACGTATCCCTTGGCGCGCTGGTGGATCCGGAAAACAAAAATCCCCCCGGCAAGGGCGTCGAGCCGGATGCTGTGCGGGCATATGATGAATATCATTGGCTTGTCCGCGGCCTTTCCCAACTGATCTGGGCCAGACTGTCTGAAGATAAACTGGCGAGATGCAGTGATACCGAACAGGCATTGATCCGTCACCATATCCATGCAGCCATTGAGGAAGGAACGAAACGCGGACATCTCCTTGCCGAGCGTGAAATCAAGGCCATCCGCAAAATAGAGAAAGAAACCGGCCCTGAAACGCACTGATAACAGGGATGTGTTTCGGACAAAGGGTTGCGGCATGCGCCGTATGTCAATATCGGATCTCTGGAACAAGGGCACAGCAGCATTTATGAATGATACGGGTTATACTGCGTACATGAATTGCAAATCGGTTATGAACACGTATGCCCGTTATCCCGTGAGGCTGGTCCGTGGCTGTGGTGCACATGTGTGGGATGATACAGGAAAGGCATACCTCGATTTCATCTCGGGCATTGCCGTGAACACGCTCGGTCATACCCATCCGGCGCTTACTAAAACTATCAGCGAACAGGCGAAAACGATGTTGCACTGTTCCAATTTGTTTCATATTCCCGCCCAGGAGACACTGGCGGATAAACTGGCAAAGCTTGCCGGACTTGAACGCGTTTTTTTCTGTAATTCCGGTGCGGAGGCAAACGAAGCCGCCATCAAGTTGACGCGTAAATACTGGTACGATCAGGATAGTCCGCGGCGCACCATCATCACAGCCACCCGATCCTTTCACGGGCGCACCCTCAATACCCTGGCCGCGACCGGACAAGATGAGGTAAAAATAGGCTTTGATCCGCTACCTCCGGGCTTTATCCATGTACCGCCGGGCGACCTGGATGCACTGCAACAGGCCGTGCGCAGTGATACGGCGGGAATTCTGCTTGAACCCATTCAGGGCGAAGGCGGTGTCCATGTCGTAACGGATGCTTATCTACGGGGTGTGCGTACATTGTGCAGTGACACGGGCATCCTGATGATGCTGGATGAGGTGCAAACCGGTATGGGGCGCACCGGTGAAATGTTCGGCTTTGAGCACACCGGCATGCGACCGGATATCCTCACGCTGGCCAAAGGGTTGGGCGGCGGCGTACCCATTGGCGCCATGCTGGCGCGTGAGTTCATCGCGGTCTCCCTTGCCCCCGGTACGCATGGATGCACGTTCGGTGGAAATCCGCTTTCCTGTTCTGCGGCGCTGACCGTACTGGAAGTCATCGAAGGGGAAGCACTACTGGAAAACGTCCGTACGCAGGGAAACAGGCTGCTGTCAGGATTGAAAGCGTTACAACGCATTCACCCGGCCATACGGGAGGTTCGCGGCCAGGGCTTGCTCATCGGTGCTGAATTGAGATGCAATGTGGTCGATACCATCGCCTGCTGCCGTGAAGCCGGTTTGCTTTTGCTGTCGGCGGGCTCCAGGGTGCTTCGCTTTCTTCCGCCGTTGAATGTGATGCCGGTGGAGATTGACAAGGCACTAACCATTCTTGGCGATTGTTTACTTACGAGGAACTGATGTGAGACATTTTTTGACGTTACTGGATATCGCGCCTGAAGAAGTACGGCATATCCTTGCGCGCGCGGCGGAACTCAAAGCCATGCAGAAGGCCAGTATACCACACAGGACGCTGGCCGGAAAAACACTGGGCATGATTTTTGACAAGGCATCCACCCGTACACGCGTGTCCTTTGAGGCGGGTATGTATCACCTTGGCGGCCATGCGTTGTTTCTGCATTCGGGTGCCACCCAGCTGGGACGCGGTGAACCCGTCGAGGATTCCGCACGTGTGATTTCGAGCATGGTAGACGGCGTTATGATTCGCACCTTTGCACATGATGATATCCAGCGGTTTGCCGCATACTCCTCGGTACCGGTCATTAACGGACTGACCGACTTTACCCATCCATGCCAAATTTTAACCGATGTATTTACCTACCGGGAGTATCGCGGTGATATTTCCGGAAAAACCGTCGCCTGGATTGGAGACGGGAATAATATGGCCCATTCGTGGATTAATGGTGCGGTCTCCTGCGGCTACCGGCTCAATATCGGCTGTCCGAAAAGCTATTGTCCGGATGAAAACTTACTGACCGCCGCACGCACGCTGGGCGCCGAGATTACGCTGGCTTACAACCCGCTTACCGCGGCACGGGGTGCTGATCTCGTCACCACCGATGTCTGGGCGTCCATGGGGCGGGAGGCAGAGCAGACCATTCGCGCAAAGGTCTTTGCCGCATTCCAGGTGAATGCGGAAGTGATGGCGGCAGCAAAACCGGATGCGTTGTTTATGCATTGCCTGCCAGCACATCGTGGTGAGGAAGTGACCGCCGAGGTCATGGATGGTTCGCAATCGGTCGTCTGGCAGGAAGCGGAGAATCGGCTGCATGCACAGAAGGCATTGCTGGAATTTCTATTGAAATAACCGGCGTGTGTTCCTTTCCAAATATTGGCCGCTCCGTTATGGCGTGTAGCATTGCCCGCTCCTGCCCGGTGCGGGTTAAATCTGAAGTTGAGGACTGACAAATGTCTGAAGTCAAAAAAGCTGTTTTAGCCTATTCCGGCGGACTGGATACTTCTGTTATCCTGATATGGCTACAAAATACCTATGACTGCGAGGTGGTAACCTTTACCGCCGATCTGGGTCAGGGCGAAGAAGTCGAAGAGGCTCGCGCCAAGGTAAGGGCATGTGGCGTCTCCTCTGTTTATATTGAGGATCTGCGTGAGGATTTCGTCCGCGATTACGTCTTTCCGATGTTCCGTGCCAATGCAGTTTATGAGGGCGAATACCTGCTTGGCACATCCATCGCCCGACCACTGATTGCCAAACGCATGATTGAAATCGCCGAAAGCGAAGGGGCCGATGCGGTATCGCATGGCGCTACGGGCAAGGGGAACGATCAGGTGCGTTTCGAACTCGGTTTTTACGCGCTTAAACCCGATGTCAGGGTCATTGCTCCCTGGCGCGAATGGGACATGGTGTCCCGTGAAGATATGCTGAACTTCGCCAAAAAATACGATATCCCGGTCGAGCGCAAGCGCGAGGGCTCTAAATCGCCATATTCGATGGACGCCAACATGCTGCACATCTCCTACGAAGGCTACGACCTCGAAGACCCGTGGCGTGAACCGTCCGAATCCATGTGGCGATGGTCGGTTTCACCAGAGCAAGCGCCGGATGAACCGGAATATATTGTACTAGGCTACAAGAACGGCGACATCACAGCCATTAACGGCAAAACAATGACACCCGCGCAGGTATTGGGTGAACTGAACCGCATGGGCGGCAGGCATGGGATTGGCCGTACCGACATCGTCGAGAACCGGTTCGTCGGGATGAAATCACGTGGCTGTTACGAGACGCCTGGTGGCTCCATCATGCTCAAGGCGCACCGCGCCATGGAGTCGATCACGCTGGATCGCGAAGTCGCGCACCTGAAGGATGAACTGATGCCGCGCTATGCCAAACTGATCTACAACGGCTTCTGGTTTGCGCCGGAACGAGGGATCATGCAGCGGATGATCAATGCATCCCAGACAACGGTGAACGGTCAGGTGCGTCTGAAGCTGTATAAGGGCAATATCGTGGTCGTTGGCCGAGAGTCGGATGATTCCCTGTTTGATGATCGCCTGTGTACGTTTGAGAATGATCAGGGCATCTATGACCAAAAGGACGCCGGTGGCTTCATCAAGCTGAATGCCCTGCGCCTGCGTATGGAAGCGCTGGCTAACCGTAAAGGCCGGTGCCTCGACTACCCTTGACTCACGATCCATGTGGTATGACCGTCCGGGAACTCCTTTGTTCCACTTCGATCGCCCTACAACAGGCGGGATGCAACGCCTCGCGTCTGGATGCGGAACTGTTGCTGGCAAAAGTGCTTGAATGCGATCGCACCTGGCTCATCGCCCATGCGGATGAAGGTGTGTCATCCACCGTCCATGAAGCGTATATACTGCTGGTGGAACGGCGCCGTAAACGTGAACCCCTAGCCTATATCATGGGAGAAAAGGAATTCTGGTCACGCCTTTTTTTCGTCACTCCGGATGTACTCATTCCGCGTCCTGAAACCGAACATTTGATTGAAGCCATCATGGAATACTTTCCGGAAACAAAAAAAGTGTTCCACTTTTGCGACATGGGTACGGGAAGTGGTTGCATCGCCGTGACGATAGCCCGTGAATATCCACAGGCACACGTGATTGCGACCGATATTTCACATGCGGCCCTGCATGTCGCACGGAAGAACGCCGAACGGCACGGGGTTTTATCCCGCATGAAATGGTGTCAGGGCGATATGTTTACAGCCCTGGAAAATCAGGACGGCCCATTTGATGCCATTGTTTCCAATCCACCCTATGTTGCGCGGGATGAACTGGCTGCGCTGGAAAAAGAACTGACTTTTGAACCCCGGCACGCCCTGACCGATGACGCTAACGGATTGCGCCATTTGCAAACGCTGGCCGATCAGGCCCCTCCGTGGCTGAAGGACAATGGAATGCTGATTGTCGAAACCGGGCGATGCGGTCTCCCGGATCCGCCTCCATCCCTGCGACTGGAGCACCACATCATGGATCTTGCCGGAAACCTTCGGGCTGGGCTGTTTGTGCGTCAGCGGGCATGAGTAATTTCGCCCGGGAATAATCATGCCATTTCGTAACCCTTCATTGTCTGAGCACAAACACATCTACCCGCGCCTGCTGGCGGCGCTGGCGATATTCTGCCATGCGCGTGCATGGCTCATTGTCGCGGGTGCGCTGCTCCTCACGGCCGGTTGCGTGCAATATATCGTATCTCATATGGCTGTCAGCACGGATTTTAATGCCCTGCTCTCCCGGAAACTTCCCTTCGCAAAAAACCACGCCGCTCTGGAAAAGGCTTTCCCACGCCATAGCGACACGGTGCTGGTGGTCATGGATGGTGATACCGCCGATTTAACCGCATACGCCGCACGCACATTCACGGCATGGCTTTCGCGGCATCCGGATGTGGCCGACCGATTCTACGATCCTGCCGACAGCGCTTTTTTCCAGAAAAACGGGCTGCTTTACCTGAGTCCGAAAGATCTCAATTCGGTCAGCGGAAGGCTGACCGCGATGCAGCCTGTATTGTCACAACTGGCACGGAACGCGAGCTTGCCCGGCATGGCGAAGCTCATCGAAAAGGCATTGAAACATGGCTTGTCTGACGCTCCGAATGAAAGCTTAACGCTGGCCCGTATGTTTGACGCGTGGCGCGCGGCCATCACCGCCGTCGAGCAACACCGTTTCTTTATTTTCCCGTGGCGCGGTATCATGGCGGGCGATACCGCTGCCATGGATCCGCACCGGCGTATCATTGAGATCACGCCGCACATGAACAGGGATGCCATTCAACCCGCGGGACAGGCCATCGTAGCCATCCAGAAGGCCATTCCTGCATTGGGGTTGACACCTGGCCATGGCATCCGCGTGCGCCTGACCGGTTCCGCCATGCTGGATTATGTGCAATTGCAGGGTTCCATACGCGCGGCCGGGCTGGCAACGTCGCTGGCCAGCGCCCTGATTCTGCTGCTGCTGTTTATTGCACTCAGGAATATTCGCATGCTGCTGGCGGTCGCCCTGACGCTAGCCATGAGCCTTATATGGACGACCGCATTCGCTCTGTTTGCCACTGCGCCGCTGAATGTTATTTCCATTTCCTTCGCGGTACTGTTTATCGGCATGGGCGTGGATTTCGGTATTCAGTTTGGTATGCACTGTCGACGGCAATCCGCACGGGGCGCCAGTGCTACGGACGCCATCCATCGCACCGCAGCCGGGCAGGGTACGGCCATGACGGTGTCCGCCACAGCCGCAGCGGCCGGGTTCCTCGCCTTCACTCCGACGGCATACAAGGGCCTTGCCGACCTGGGTATCATTGCCGGCGGCGGCATGGTATTGGCGCTTGTCGCTACCCTCACCGTACTGCCTGCACTGATGGGATTGATGCGTTTGCCAGATGCGCGGCATTCGGTGGATGCATTGCCCGCTTGTTCGAAAGAAAGACGTTCGGAGAATGGGCGTTCAAGAGATGGATGCATGGCCGCATGGATTTCCACACATGCGCGTGCCATTACCTGTATGGCCATCCTTATCGCATGCGTCGCGGTCTTACCCGCCCTGCATCTGACATTTGATTTTAATCCGCTGCATCTGCTGAATGCAAATGAACCCGCCGTCAAGACCTTCAGGGATCTGGCCAGGGCATCCAAGGCATCACCCTACGCTATTGAAATTCTGGCGAAGGATGGGGATAGCGCAGAGAAACTGATCACGTCCCTGCGTCATCAAAGCAGCGTCGCACACGTGGTGACACTGAATAGTCTGATCCCCGAACACCAGGCCGAAAAACTCGCCAGTATTGAGGATTTGACCATGATCCTGCCACCGTTTACGCTGCATGTGACGAAAGATGCCGCATCCGGTTTCGCTGCCATCCATGAAGCCCTCGGTCGAATGATGCGGATATTAGACACGTACGGGCGCACCCATGCGGACACTCGGCTCGCCCGGCATGCCGATGCCCTGTCGCGCAGCATCAGGGACTTCCTGCATCGTTCCGCCCGCGATACGGGGATGCCGTTTGCGTTGGAAAGAATGTTGATGCAAGGGCTGGTTCGACAAATCAGCTTGCTTGCCGCCTCGCTAACGCCGGAAACCATCACCGTGGATACACTGCCCCAATCATTAAAACAACGCTTTCTGACCACCAACGGCAGAAGGCTGATACAGGTTTATTCCAGGCTCAATCTGGATAAACCCGGCAACATGGAACACTTTGTACAGCAAATTCAGCGTCTCGCCCCGCGGGCCAGCGGCGACCCTGTGATGATGGTCGCGGGCGGTCATGCCGTGGCAGCAGCATTCCGTCAGGCCAGCACCATAGCCTTCGTGTGTGTCGCCATCCTGCTGGCGCTCAGTCTCAGAAGCATCCGATACTGCATCGGCGTCCTTGCCCCGCTACTGCTGGCAACGCTGTTGACCGCAGCCATGATGAATCTGTTCGGCATGTCTCTCAATCTGGCCAATGTCATCGTGGTTCCGTTGCTTGCCGGACTGGGCGTTTCCTACGGGATCTATATGGCGCTACGTCAACGTATGGAGGGTGTTGACGGCCTCTTTGCCAGCGCCACGCCGAAGGCCGTATTATTTTCAGCGCTGACCACCCTGTGCTCATTCGGTAGTCTGGCTATCTCCGGTGACAAGGCCATGACCAGCCTCGGGATGACATTAACGATTGCGCTGAGCATAGTGCTTGTATGCGTGCTGGTTGTGCAACCAGCCCTGCTGTCGCTGAATGGATTGAACAATAAAAGCCGGCAGGCACAGGAGGCATGATATTTTCCAGGTTCCCCTCATCAAACGCGGCATGCGGATTCCTCACACAGGCATGATTGTCGGCGAAGGCACTTCCTGCAACAATCTGCGGATATGATGGCACGGATACTTGATGGCCGGGTACTTTCCGGAAACTTGCGGGAAATACTCAGATGCAACATCGCGGAACTGGCAGCCAAACACGGGCGACCGCCTGGACTGGCGGTCATTCTGGCAGGCGAAGACCCTGCTTCACGGATCTACGTACGCAACAAGAAGAAGGCGTGTATAGATGTCGGTATCGAATCAGCTGCTTTTTCACAAACCCTGCCCGCTGAAACAAGCCAGCAGCATTTGTTGGGCCTGATTGCGGAACTTAACGCCGACCCGACAGTGGATGGCATTCTGGTTCAAATGCCGGTACCCGAACACATTGATCCGGAAGCGATCATTGAAGCTATTGATCCGGGAAAAGATGTGGATGGCTTTCACCCGTATAATATCGGGCGTTTGACCGCGCGCATGCCAGCGCTTCGATCCTGCACGCCGTTTGGCTGCATGAAATTACTGGAATATACCGGCATTGACCCGCATGGGCAGGAAGCGGTCATTGTTGGTGCATCCAATATCGTGGGCCGTCCCATGACCATGGAACTGCTGCTGGCAGGCGCCACAGTCACTGTAACCCACAAGTTTACACGGAATTTACGGCAACATATCGAACGCGCTGATATCGTGGTCGCTGCGGCCGGAAAACCGGGCCTGGTCAAGGGTGAATGGATTAAACCCGGTGCCATCGTCATTGATGTCGGTATCAACCGGACCGATGATGGTTCCCTGACCGGTGATGTGGTGTTTGATGAGGCCGCTAAACGTGCCGCGTGGATCACGCCGGTACCCGGCGGCGTGGGGCCGATGACCATTACCATGCTGCTGACCAATACGGTACAGGCATTCAGGGAACACCTGGGGGATCCACCACATGCATGATCTGGCGAAAACGCCACTCCATGAAGAACATATCGCACTCGGTGGCAAGATGGTGCCGTTTGCAGGATTCGATATGCCGGTTCAATATTCGTCGGGCATACTGAAGGAATACCATACCGTGCGTGATCATGGCGCGGGGTTGTTCGATATTTCGCATATGGGCCAGGTGCGTATTAAAGGAACGGACAGTCTCAAATTCCTGCAATACGTTACGACCAACGATGTGTCCAGACTGGTGAATGGACAGGTACAGTACTCCGCCCTGCTGAACGGGTCCGGCACCTTTATGGACGATATCACGACCTACAGGCTTGTGGACAACGAATACTATCTCTGCATCAATGCCGCCAACAGGCACAAGGATGTCGCACACTTGCAAACGCAAGCCTCAAATTTTAATGTGGTGGTAACGGATGAGTCTGACGAAACCGCGCTGCTCGCATTGCAGGGTGCAAAAGCGCAGACATTGCTCCAGCACCTGTTCAGTTCCAGCCTTGAAGACATCGGCTATTACCATTTTATTCAGGGAAGAATTGCGGATGGTGATGCCATGGTGTCGCGTACCGGCTATACCGGCGAAGATGGTTTTGAGATTTATATCCCCAACCACACTGCGGTAACGATCTGGAAGCGATTGCTGGCAGATGGGGCGAGGCCGATCGGGCTGGCGGTACGCGATATGTTGCGCACCGAAATGGGTTATGCGTTATACGGTCATGAAATTTCCGATGCAGTCACGCCCGTAGAAGCAAAATTGATGTGGATTACCAAATTGGACAAGATCAATTTCATTGGACGTAATGCCGTGGCGATCCGTAAGGTTGATGGGCCACGGAAATATCTGATTGCACTGAGGCTGACTGAACGCGGCATTCCGCGCGAGCACTACAAGGTCTGCGCGGACGGTGAAGAAAGTGGCGAAATTACATCCGGCATATACTCACCCATGGCCGGAGGGGTTGCGCTGGCTTATGTGAAACCGGAACATGCGGCAGGGAGAGACTGGTCGGTGGCAATCCGCGGCAAACATGTCGCGGCCAGACGCACCGCGTTGCCTTTTGTACGTAGCAACGTAAGAAAATAATCCACCACGATGGATGTTATGTTCCGTAAGGAAGGTCAACGTATTTCTGTCTTGATTTCATTTGATGGAACTGTGCGTCATCCGTGGTAAGAATCCGGAGAGTAAGCAATGACGATTCCCGTTGATTTAAAGTATACCAAAGAGCATGAATGGACGCGCATCGAAGGTGCTGCGGCGACATTCGGTATCACGAACCATGCACAGGAAGCCCTTGGTGACATCGTATTTGTCGAACTGCCGGATATTGGCCGCACGCTGGATGCCGGTGAAGCCTATGCCGTGGTTGAATCGGTCAAGGCCGTATCCGATCTCTACACGCCGGTAGCGGGCAACGTGATTGAAGTCAATGAATTGCTTGAATCCAGACCCGAGGCCATGAACACCGATCCATATGGCACAGGCTGGATCGCCAGGGTAAAGATGAGCGGCGATACGGTCGAACTGCTGACCAGCGGGGAATACGATACCTTTCTGGAGGAATAACCACCAAGCTACCAGGATACAAAAGAAATCTCTGTGCCCTTGTGCCTTGGCAGCAAAAGATTTATGAGGTTTCTTTCAAATACCGACGCTGACAGACAAGCCATGCTGGAAACCATTGGCGTTGACGGTATGTGCGATCTGTTTGCCGATATCCCCGCAGAATTTCATCGTGATCCCGGCAGCCTAAATCTGCCGGATGCACTCTCCGAGGCGGGCATTGTACGCAAATTCACCAAGGCTGCGGAAACCAACCGGCATGCCGGCAACACCCGCTGTTTTCTGGGGAACGGAACATATTATCACTTTGTGCCCGCCGTCGTGGATTATGTCATCTCGCGCGGTGAATTTTTAACTGCCTATACGCCCTACCAGCCGGAAATCGCACAGGGTACGCTGCAAACGCTGTTTGAATTCCAGACCATGATTGCGCGGCTGACCGGCATGGAGGTATCCAATGCCTCAATGTATGACGCAGCCACCTCGGTGGCCGAGGCGGCCTTGATGGCCCGGCGGATCACGCGCAAATCCCGCGTGGTCATGGCGGGATCGGTCAATCCACGCTACCGCGCCGTCACGAGAAACTACATCTCCCGCCTTGATGGCAAGTATGTAGAAGTAAAAAGGGGGCAGTTTCACTTTTTCGGCCCGGAGAAAGTAAACTGTCTCCATTCTTACTTCGGCACTGACCTTGATGCAGTTATCAAGGCACTGGATGACCGGACCGCATGCGTCATCGTCCAATATCCCGATTTCTACGGATCGGTGTACGATCTAATGCCGCTGCGCACGGCCTGCGATGCGCACAAGTGTCTGCTGGTCGTCGCTTTTTCCGATGCGACCGCTTTCGCCCTGATTGATCCGCCAGGTGCATACGGCGCGGATATCGCCGTCGGTTCCGGCCAGTCGCTGGGCATCCCGATGGGATTCGGTGGCCCGCATCTGGGCCTGTTTACCTGCAAGCAGCAATACGTCCGGCAGATGCCGGGGCGCGTGTGTGGTATGACGGAGGATTTGGACGGTAAACGCGGTTTTGTGCTGACCCTGTCCACCCGTGAACAGCATATTCGCCGGGAGAAGGCGACCAGCAACATCTGCTCCAATCAGGGGTTGATGTGTACGGCTGCGGCTACTTATATGACATTGATGGGCGATGCGGGGCTGGAAACAGTTGCCCGGCATTCAACTGCCGCACTGCACCGGCTTATCAAGGGACTGCCCACGCATGTGCAGGCGGCGCCCGGCGCGCATTACAATGAAACTGTCTTGTCTTTCGCCGATCAGGCGGCGCGAAATCACTTTATGGACGAATCGACCAGACGAAATATTTTTGCGGGGATCCCACTGGAACAACTGGATGGTGTAGCCGAACCCCGCCACCTGCTGGTCGCCGCGACGGAAATGATCGAGGAAGATGATATCACCGCATATCTTCAGGCACTGGAGGCGGCAGCATGAAATATTCCGCAACCTCCGGTATTCAGCATGAAGAACCATTGCTGTTTGAGCATGTGCCCGGAGAAACAGAACCCATCGCAGCCGAGTCCATTAGTTTGCCGGGTGTGGCGGGCGATGTTCCGACGGGGTTGAAAACATTTGCGCGTAAAGCACCCACAAATATCCCCGGCCTTTCGGAACCGGAAGCGGTGCGCCATTTTGTACGACTCTCCCAGTGGAATCATGGTATTGAAACAGGCTTTTACCCACTCGGTTCCTGCACGATGAAATACAATCCGCGCGTTAATGAGCAGGTGGTTCGCCTGCCGGGTCTGGCCCATGTCCACCCCGACCAGCCGGAGGATTCGGTGCAGGGCGTGCTGGCGCTACTCTATGAGTTGCAAACATGGTTGGGTGACATTGCAGGATTACCGCATGTGACCTTGCAACCGGCGGCAGGCGCACATGGAGAACTCGCTGGCATGATGATGATTCGCGCTTATCATGATTCGCGCGGCGGTATGAAACGGCGCAAGGTGCTAGTCCCCGATTCTGCGCATGGCACCAATCCGGCCAGTGCGGTACTGGCGGGTATGCACACGGTGGAAATCAAGTCCGCATCCAATGGTCGTATTGATCTGGATGTGCTCAAGGAACATCTGGATGACGAAACCGCAGCGCTGATGCTGACCAATCCGAACACTACCGGCATGTTTGAGTCGGATATCGCCGAAATCTGCTATCTGGTGCATGAAGCAGGCGGTCTGGTTTATGGCGATGGCGCCAACCTGAATGCGCTTGTCGGCATTGCACGCCCCGGCGATATGGGTATTGATTGCCTGCACATCAATGTACACAAGACTTTCGCAACACCACATGGCGGTGGCGGCCCCGGCGCAGGCCCCGTAGCCGTAAACGATACGCTGGCTCCATATCTTCCGATACCGCGCATTGAACGGCATGGAGATCACTACCATATCATCCAAACAGACAAACAGAGTATCGGCCCGGTGTTCGGCAGCATCGGACAAACGGGCGTGCTATTGCGCGCAGCAGCCTATATCGCCGCGTTTGGCCGTGAACATTTACACAAGATTGCCGAAGATGCGGTACTCAATGCCAACTATGTACGTGTGCGTCTTCGTGATGCCTACCATGTGCCGTTCCCCGGCTTGTGCAAACACGAATGCCTGCTCACCGATGAAATCCAGAACAAACACGGCGTAAAAACGCTGGATATTGCCAAGCGCCTGATTGATCTGGGCTTCCACCCGATGACCGTCTATTTCCCGCTGAT
The DNA here is from genome assembly GCA_964492105.1 of uncultured Zetaproteobacteria bacterium. Classification (GTDB taxonomy): domain Bacteria; phylum Pseudomonadota; class Zetaproteobacteria; order Mariprofundales; family Mariprofundaceae; genus JAUZQZ01. The sequence goes on along the minus strand of CAZBJB010000010.1, from coordinate 713 downwards.
CGTACACGGTGCGATGCTGATCGAACCGACCGAGACCGAATCAAAGAATACGCTGGATGCCTTCTGCGATGCGATGCTGGAAATCGCCAAACAATGTGAGGAAGGCGATATTGAGGCTATTCATGCCGCGCCGATGATGTCCATTCGTCGGCGCTTGGATGAAACGCAAGCCGCAAGAAAGCCCGTGCTGGTGTGGTGTGACGAAGCTGTGGCGCAACGTATGCAGTGAGGCGTGTTTTGGCGATACCCTTCATTCGCAACATCTTTATTCATAAGGAATTTTCGTTACTACAAAACTCTCTGATGTACCTTATCCATAGCCCATCTTTGGCATAAAATCATCAAAAACACGGATTTTCACCTGTAAAACCGTTGTAAAACAACGATTCCTGTCTCCGGTTTGCTTTGTAGTGCCATGTTCGTGTCATTTGCCATTGACATTCCGGGTTTTCAGGTGGCAGTCCTGCCCTTATGTATATCCGCCAAACGACCACCCAGCGAAAGAGCGATGGCTCCATCTACAAATCATATCGATTGGTGGAGAGCACACGCATCGGGAAGATGGTCAGACAACACACCCTGCTGAATCTTGGAAGCCATTATTCAATTCCACGCGAGCGATGGGGTGCGTTGACGGATCGGATTGATGGCATTCTTTACCATCAGCCGGGTCTGTTAGCTCTTGAGCCGGATATTGAAGCAGAAGCGCAACG
>CAZBJB010000009.1:0-34688 GCA_964492105.1 uncultured Zetaproteobacteria bacterium | reverse complement strand
GGGTATGGGCAAAAAGACAAGTAGGATTGTAAAGGTTATCTCGTCACAAGCCCTTACACCCCGCATCCAATGTCAATGCCGGATCTTGGGTTGCTTGTTCCCTTGTCCGCACACGAGTTCTGCAGGAAACTCACATGCACATGCAATATGGCTTTATGGACGGAGGTAGCAGTAGTATCAGGCGTGCCTCATGCAAACACTGTCGTATAGTATCGTATAGCATGAGCCAGGCAAACCAAATACTTACACCCTGCATCCAATGTCAATGTCGGTTCCCGGGTGTAAATCGTCCGGGATGCAGAATATGATGAAGGGGGGGGGGGATTAATGTCTGATGAAGTCGTAAAAAGTCCATCCATGGGCACTTTGATGACTTCACAGGCAGTCATCATGTCTGAATTGCCGCAATCAGAAGCCTGGAAGGCCCTTGATGAACACCGCCGGCATATGGCCAACGTGCATATGCGCGACCTGTTTGCGGAGGATGGTGAGCGTTTCAACCGCTATTCACGGAAGTTCAATGATATTCTGGTTGATTTCTCCAAGAACATCATGAATGACGAAACGTTTTCATGCTTGATGAAACTGGCCCGCGAACGTGATGTGCCAGGCTGGATCCAACGTATGTTTGTTGGCGAAAAGATTAATACGACCGAGCATCGCGCCGTATTACATACAGCATTGCGTAACCGATCGAACAGACCCGTGATGGTGGATGGCAAAGATGTGATGCCGGATGTGAACCGGGTACTGGCCCGGATGCGCGCATTTACAGGAGCGGTGCGTTCGGGAGAGTGGAAAGGCAGTACAGGTAAGCCAATGACCGATATTGTTAATATCGGCATTGGTGGCTCCGATTTGGGTCCGGTAATGGTAACCGAGGCCCTGACACCATTTGGCCGTGATAAATTGCATGTGCATTTCGTATCTAACATTGATGGTACGCATATGGTGGAAACCCTGCGACATTTACACCGTGAGACGACACTGTTTGTGATCGTATCCAAAACCTTCACGACCCAGGAGACCATCACCAATGCGCGTACGGCACGTGACTGGTTTTTGACGCGCGGCGGTACTAAAACCGCCGTAGCCAAGCACTTTGTCGCTGTTTCCACCCATGCCAGGGCAGTTTCCGCCTTCGGCATTGATACCAACAACATGTTTGAATTCTGGGATTGGGTGGGAGGCCGCTATTCGCTATGGAGTTCGGTGGGTCTTTCCATTGCACTGTATATTGGCATGGACAATTTTGAGGATCTGCTGGCTGGCGCACACGATATGGATGAACATTTCCGCACCGTACCGATGGAGGAAAATATCCCGGTTATCCTGGGGATGTTAGGTGTCTGGTACAATAATTTTTTTGATGCCGATTCGCATGCTCTGCTTCCATATGATCAGTATATGCATCGCTTTCCTGCTTACTTTCAGCAGGGTGACATGGAGAGCAACGGTAAACGTGTCACCCGCGACGGTAAACCTGTTGATTGTTCCACGGGTCCGATCATCTGGGGCGAACCCGGCACCAACGGCCAGCATGCCTTCTATCAGATGATCCATCAGGGTACGAAGCTGATCCCCTGCGATTTCCTTGCGCCGATCGAAACCAGGAATCCGGTCGGCAGACATCATCCCATACTGCTGTCCAATTTTTTCGCTCAGACCGAGGCGCTGATGCGGGGTAAAACTGAAGCCGAGGTGCGCGTGGAACTGGAGGCGGAAGGGCTTTCCGGTGATGAGCTGGAGGCCTTGCTGCCGCATAAGGTGTTCCCGGGCAATAAACCGACCAATTCGATTTTATTCCAGAAGCTGGAACCGCGTACCCTGGGTAGCCTGATCGCCATGTACGAACACAAGATTTTTGTTCAGAGCATCGTCTGGGGCGTTAATGCCTATGACCAGTGGGGCGTGGAACTGGGGAAGCAACTGGCGCGCAGAATTTTGCCTGAGCTGGACGACGATGCTGAGGTTAAAAGCCATGACGGATCAACAAACGGCATGATTAATTATTACAAGGAACACGCGCGGGAGTAGAGCCTTATGCTGCCCTGGTCGGCGCCCGCTGTGACCAGGGCCGAGGATAGTGCCACGCCGGTTTAGCCCGCGTGATTCATGAATCCTGCGGATTGGCAGACCCGACCATAGCGCAGATTCAGTTCGTATGTGCGCGCCCACATCCTGTCCGCTGCCTGTCCGCGTCCCGCCATGCGCCATTGCCAGTTGCCCTCCGTGGTGCCTGGCGTATTAAACCGTGCTTCACTACCCAGCGACAGCAGATCCTGCATGGGGATGATGGCCAGGCGCGCCTGGGATTCAATGGATAGCCGAATGAGCGACCAGGGCATATCGCTGTCATCGGCATAGGGAGCAAGACGCCCCCTTGCTCCTGGAGCAAGTGATTTAAGCCAGCCCAGTGTCGTATCGTTATCGTGCGTGCCGGTATAAATCACGCTGTTCATACCGAAGTTTCCGGGCAGATAAGGGTTGTCAGGCATGCCATCGAAAGCGAACTGCAATACCTTCATGCCAGGCAGACCAAAACGTTCCAGCAAGGCAGTCACTTCCGGTGTAATAAAGCCCAGATCCTCGGCCACCAGTGGCAACCACCCCAATTTCGTGTTGATGGCTTCCAGCAATGCCGCGCCGGGCCCTTTACGCCATTCACCCATTGTTCCGTCCTTGCTTTCACCGGGGATGGCCCAGTAGGCTTCCAATCCACGAAAATGGTCGATGCGCAGGAGATGCATGCGCGCCAGTTGCGCCTGAATGCGTGTCACCCACCAGTCGAAATGATTGACTTCCAGTTGTTCCCAATGATACAGGGGATTACCCCATCGCTGACCTGTGTCGGAGAAATAATCCGGTGGCACGCCAGCCACTTCGGAACACAGGCCGTTCTCATTGATGGTAAATATTTTCTGATTGGCCCACACATCGGCGGAATCATGCGCCACATAAATAGGTAGATCTCCGAACAGCATTACGTCGCGCATTTCGGCATATTTCTTGAGTGCATCCCATTGCAGAGCAAACAGGTATTGTTCAAATACAACCTGATGGACTGCAGCTGCATGAAGATGTTTTGCGTGAACCAGCGCTTCGGGATCACGTTGACGGACGGGCTTGGGCCATTGCCACCATGGTTGTCCATCATGATCTTTCTTCAAGGCCATAAACAGGGCGAAATCATCAAGCCATGCGGCATTCTCTGCCTGAAAATGCTGTACGGATGCAGCCAGATCAATCTGTTTTTCCGCTTCGTTCCAAAATCTGTTGGCTGCCTTGATGCGGGCTATACAGGCACCGGAAGCGTCATGTGCGGCATGCAGGTCGGATGCATCAATCCATTCGTGGGATACACATTCGCGTAAATCAATAAAATCAGGATTGCCGGCAAATGAAGAGAGTGATTCATAGGGGGAACCGTGTCTATGCGTGGGCCCCAGCGGTAAGAATTGCCAGACCGAGAAGCCACCTTCATGCAATGCATCCACAAACCAGTGGGCCTCCTCACCCAGCACGCCACAAGCCTGTGGCCCTGGCAATGAGACGATGTGCAACAGTACTCCGGCACGCCGTCGGTCAATCCATGGTGCCATGCCGGGTCGGTTACGCTTCAGTTGCCGCAGCGCATAACGCCACTGCCTTCAGCCTCGCCATCGCCATCACCCTCGGAAACCGGAGCATCCAGGATCGCGGGGGCGATTCTTCCAATCAATTGATATAACTTACTCAGATGCCTGCGGTAGAGGCGGTCAAAATCACGGACGGTGGCCCCTGGATTGTAGTCGCCGAACCACCAGCACCAGTCCGATCCTTCACAAATACGCAACTGCTCCTCGGCCGAGGCAAGCTGTTCAGGTGTCAATGTATGATCGGACTGAACCTCATCAAAGGCCCGTTTGGCCTCAATCAATAATTTCCAGCCGCGTGTTTTGGCTGTATCGCCAATCCATGTGGACAGATTGCCATACACCCAGGAACCGGCAGTCAGCTTCTTTAATACCGGTTGCCGGTGATGCCGCGCCAGGTAATCCGAAAATGTCGTTAATTCAAAGGCATCATGCTCTGAAATAGCCTGATATAAGGCTGTCAGGAAAGGCAGACCATTATCAGGAAAATGTTCCCACGCATTTTCACCATCCATAATAATGGAGACGATCGGCGCTGATTCGCCCTGCGTGCGGCGTTTGATGTTGGCCAGTTCATGCATGAAATTGTCTATGGCATCAGGGGTATCCCAATGCTGATATTCAAAACCAATCAGATCGGACAGGTGATCATCACGAAAAAAACAGGCGACGCTTCCATCATGGCCAACGCGCCATGGATGATAGAGTTCCTTCCCACCCTGATGTTCACGCAGGTTATACCCGAGGGAATGATGCAGTACGCCTTCGCCCGTAGCGCACCAGTCGAATCCGGATCTGCCCAGCATGTCCACGGTCTGCCGGGATACGGCGCCCTCGGCGGGCCAGCAGCCTCGCGCGGGATGACCGAAGGTTTCGGCATGCACGCGTTTGCCCCGGTCAATATGATCCTGAGCTCGCCGAGCACCGCCCGGATATGGCTCTTCAGGGATTTCGGCAGACGGTACTGTTTCCAGCGCAGTCTTGAAATCCAGCTGAAGCGGAATAATCGGATGTGCATAAGGCGTGGTTGAAATTTCGATCTTGCCGTCCTCGGCCAGCTTGCGATAGAGCGACGGAATATCGGTTAGCAGACTGGCGATCAGAGTGATCAGATCGCGACGATCACGGTTGCTGAAATTGCTCGCCTTGTCAATCAGGCGGCGGGCTACGAAATGCGTACTGCGTACGGTTTCCCCCAGCCATGCCAGATGATACCATGTTACCAGATCGGTAAAATAATTATCGCCAAGATAATCCATGTCTTCGTGATGTCGGCATTGTTCCGCCAGATGCCATAAACGGCTGTAGGCGGGATAGCGATGCAGGTTGCGTTCATGATTCAGCCGGAAGCAGGCTCGCAGTAACCAGTGGCGTTCCTCCTGGCTAAAGTACCCATCCCGATGAGCTAATGCCGAGAGTAACGGATCAGGGAGTTCGTCACCATGATTCAGCCATGCATGAATACGGTGCGCATAATCCTGGATCTGCACGGTCAGGGAGGGTACGAAATTAATCACGGCGCGGGCGCCAGGCACCTGCTTCAGGATGGCCGCCATATCGGTATAATCCTTGATGGCATGCAGATAGACCCAGGGCAGGGCGTAACGACCGGATTCCGCATCACGATAGAACGGCTGGTGCATGTGCCAGCAAAAAATGATGAAAAGTTTGTGCGCGGTTTGTTTCTTCATGTTGATGGGCGGCCTTCCTTTATTTCATATGAGCCTCTTGCAAAACTCCGGGTGGATGAGCGGCACTCCCACTTTGAGACCATTTTCGGGATTGAATGAGCTGCATGGTGGTTCCATGGAGCGAAATTCAAGCCCGGAAATGGGCCGAAGCGGGGAAGCCGATCATCGCTCATGAGTTTTGCAAGAGGCTCATATGAATCATGCGGGTTAAACCGAGTGCAGATTTTGATCAAGCATTTCAGGCGTGACCAGTACAATCCCGTTTTCGCTGATATAGAAACGTCTGGCATCCTCAGGCGGATCCTCGCCAATGACAGTGCCTTCCGGAACGCGCGTACCCTTGTCAATGACGCAGCGCTTAATGCGACAACCACGGCGGATTTCCACATCGGGCAATACCACACTGTCTTCCACCTCTGAAAATGAATGAATACGCACATTGGAAAACAGCACGGAGTGACGCACGGTGGCGCCGGTAATCAGGCATCCGCCGGAGAGCATGGTGTCCACGGCCATGCCGCGTCGATCCTCATCGTCAAAAGCAAACTTGGCGGGCGGCAATTGTTCCTGGTATGTCCAGATGGGCCAGTGTTTATCATACAGGTTGAGTTCCGGATTGATATTGGCCAGATCCACATTGGCTTCCCAGTAGGCATCAACCGTGCCGATATCGCGCCAGTAGCCCGGCGTGCCGGTATTGGCATTCATGAATCGAAATGAAAATATATTGGCATTTGTAATAGCGGAGGGAATAATGTCCCTACCGAAATCATGGCTGGATGTCTCGTCTCTTGCGTCTTCCATCAGACAATCTCGCAAATATTTGACGGAGAAGACATAGATGCCCATGGAAGCCAGAGACCTTTCAGGATCACCGGGCATGGATTTCGGGTTGGAAGGCTTTTCGGTAAATTCGACAATGCAGCCTTTCTCATCAGTGGCCATGACGCCAAATGCCCTGGCCTCTTCCAGTGGTACCGGAATACAGCCGACGGTAATATCGGCGTTATTGGCGGCATGCGCCGCAATCATTTTGCCGTAATCCATCTTGTAAATATGGTCGCCGGCCAGCACCAGTACATGTTCCGGGTTGTAATGGCGCATGATATCAAGATTCTGGTAAATGGCGTTGGCGGTTCCGGTGTACCAGCCTTCCCCCCGTCGCTGCTGGGCTGGAAGGACTTCGAGAAATTCTCCAAACTGACCGGACAGGAAGCCCCAGCCGCGTTGCAGATGGCGTTGCAGAGAATGCGATTTATACTGGGTGGCCACCGAGATATGCCTGATACCCGCATTGATACAATTGGACAAGGGAAAATCAATAATACGGAACTTGCCACCGAAGGGAACGGCCGGTTTGGCACGCCAGTCGGTCAGCGCCTTGAGTCTCGAACCCCTGCCGCCAGCCAGTACAATAGCCAGCGTTCCGCTGGTGAGTTTGCTGATATGGCGTTGCATGATGATTTCGGGCATGATCCCTTCCTCGCTGGCTCTGAAAATCCAGGATAGGGTACGTTAGCAGCATTACATCATTTTAACCACCGTTGTTTTGCCGAGGATGGTCGCTAGATTAAGTCCCTGTCACCATCCTTTTGCAGGCAGTTTTACGAGGAACGTTTTATGTCGGCTCGCGTCGTATCTACACAGGCTTTTGACGATCAAAAACCCGGAACCTCCGGTTTGCGCAGGAAGGTTCGGATTTTCCGGCAACCGGATTATCTGGAAAATTTTGTACAGTCCACCTTTGATTCGATTGGTGAGTTTTCCGGGCAGACGTTGGTGGTGGGTGGTGACGGACGTTTTTACAATAGCCATGCCATTCAGGTTATCCTGAAAATGGCGGAAGCCAATGGCTTTGGCCGGGCGCTGGTCGGGCAGAACGGCATTCTTTCCACGCCGGCTGTATCCCACATCATTCGTAAACATAAGGCGTTCGGCGGCCTGATTCTTTCCGCCAGCCACAACCCGGCCGGCCCCGACGAGGATTTTGGTATTAAATACAATATCGGCAATGGTGGGCCAGCACCGGAAGGTGTCACCGAGGCTATTTTTGCCAACACCACGGGCATCCTCGAATATCAGATACTTGAAGCCGATGATGTGCCGTTGGATAAACCGGCCTCCGTGCAGCTTGGTGATATGCAGGTCGAAATTATGGATCCGGTCGCCGATTATGCCATGCTGATGCAATCGTTGTTCGATTTTGATGCCATCCGTGATTTGCTGGCCGGCGGGTTCAGCATGGTGTTCGATGCCATGCATGCGGTGACGGGTCCTTACGCGATCGAGATCTTCGAGGGTATATTGGGCGCACCTCGCGGGACGGTGAAGAGCGGCGTACCGAAAGAGGACTTCGGCGGCAGCCATCCTGATCCGAACCTCACCTATGCGCATGCACTGGTGGATACGCTTTATGCAGACAACGGGCCGGATTTTGGCGCTGCATCCGATGGCGATGGCGATCGCAACATGATTCTTGGTCGCCAGTTCTTTGTGACACCAAGCGATTCGCTGGCGGTTTTAGCTGCCAATGCCGACTGTACGCCGGGTTATCGGGAGAAAATCGTCGGTATTGCGCGTTCGATGCCTACCTCGGCGGCGGCGGATCGCGTGGCGGAGGTGATGGGATGGTCGTGCTATGAAACGCCAACCGGATGGAAGTTCTTTGGCAATCTGATGGATGCGGGCAAAGTGACGTTGTGCGGTGAGGAATCCTTCGGTACGGGATCAAATCATGTGCGTGAAAAGGATGGCTTATGGGCTGTTCTTTTCTGGCTGAATATTCTGGCGGTCCGTCAAGTTTCCGTGGAAGCTGTCGTGCGCGAACACTGGCGCAAGTTCGGTCGCAATTACTATTTACGCCATGATTATGAAGGTGTGGATACCGCTGCCGCCGGGGAGGTGCTTCAGCATGTGCGCGATCAGTTCAATGATTTGCCGGGACAAACGCTGGCCGGGCGTGTTGTTTCCGCCTGTGATGATTTTGCCTATACCGATCCGGTGGATAACAGTATTAGCCGTAATCAGGGCGTGCGCGTACTGTTTGAAGACGGCGCACGCATCATCTTCCGTTTGTCCGGTACGGGCACCATCGGTGCGACCATTCGTCTCTATCTTGAATCCTATGAAGCCGATGCGTCAAAACATACGATGAATGCACAGGATGCACTGGCTGATATGATTGCCGCAGCCAACGAAATTTCACATTTGCACGAGTTAACGGGGCGTGATCGCCCCACAGTCATCACCTGAGGATACGGATCCATGAGCCATAAAGAACAGATGTGCCGGATTCTTGAAGCAAGAGGGCATGACCCGTTTGAATATCTTGGCCGGCATGAAGCGGAAAGGGGCGGGGTGGTGATTCGCGCCTTTCTCCCGCGTATCGGAAAAGCATGGGTATTGCCACGGGAAGGTAAAGCCGTACCGATGAAGCACATCCATCAGGACGGGATGTTTGAGTGCCATCTTCCAGGGATGGGCTTTGAGGATGCATATCGTCTGCGGCTGGAGAATCATGAAGGTCACCGTTGGGAGATTGACGATCCGTACCGCTTTTCGCCGGTGCTGGGCGAGATGGATCTGCATTTGATTGGTAAGGGCCAGCATTTTGAGAAGTACCGTTTGCTCGGTGCGCATGTGTGCGAGCATTGCGGCGTGTCCGGCGTGGCCTTCGCCGTGTGGGCGCCCAATGCCGGCCGTGTGTCGGTCGTCGGCAATTTTAACCACTGGGACGGCCGGGAACATCAAATGCGCGTGCGCGGCGCTTCAGGCGTGTGGGAATTATTTGTTCCGGGTTTATGCGAAAGCGAATTGTACAAGTTCGAGATTCGCGCCCGTTCCGGCGATATTCTGCTGAAGGTGGATCCATATGCGCAGCAGATGGAGGTGCGTCCGGCCACGGCCTGTGTCGTTCATAACCCCGAACAGTATCAGTGGTCCGATACGGAATGGATGGATGCACGCCGGGCCCATGGGCCGCCGATGGACAAGCCTGTCAATATCTACGAGGTGCATCTGGGTTCCTGGCGCAAGGCTGATGGCAAGTATTTGAGCTATCGTAATCTGGCGCGGAAACTCGTTGAATATTGTATCTGGATGGGATACACCCATATCGAACTGATGCCGATTACCGAGTATCCGTTTGACGGTTCGTGGGGCTATCAGACGGTCGGCTATTTCGCGCCGACCAGTCGTTTCGGTTCGCCGGATGATTTTCGCTATTTTGTCGACCACTGCCATGCGCATGGTCTCGGCGTATTTCTGGACTGGGTTCCGGCGCATTTTCCCAAGGATTCGCACGGCCTGGCGCGCTTCGATGGTACGCCGCTGTATGAGCATGCGGATCCTCGCCTGGGGGAACACAAGGACTGGGGTACCTACATCTTCAACTTCGGGCGTAATGAAGTACGCAATTTCCTGATCGCCTCCGCGCTGTTCTGGCTCGATGAATACCATATCGACGGTCTGCGCGTCGATGCGGTGGCTTCCATGCTGTATCTGGATTATTCACGTAATGAGGGTGAGTGGATACCAAACCGCTATGGCGGCCGCGAAAATCTGGAGGCCATTGATTTTCTCAAACAGTTCAATCATCTGGTGCATGATCGCTTTCCCGGTGCTTTAACCATGGCGGAGGAGTCCACCTCATTTCCAATGGTCAGCCGCCCGACCTGGCTGGGTGGTCTCGGTTTTACGATGAAATGGAATATGGGCTGGATGAACGACACGCTTCGCTATATGGAAGAAGATCCGATACATCGCAGTTATCACCACGGCGAAGTGACATTTTCACAAATTTACGCTTACACCGAAAACTTCATTCTGCCGTTTTCACATGACGAGGTCGTGCATGGCAAGGGCAGCATGCCGAACAAAATGCCCGGCGACGACTGGCAGAAGTTTGCCAACTTGCGTGCTCTGTACGGTTATATGTACACGCATCCGGGAAAGACGCTGATGTTCATGGGCCTGGAATTCGGTCAGTGGAGAGAATGGAGAGATGCCGTCAGCCTGGACTGGGATCAGGTCAATTTCATGCCGCACCGTGGTTTGCAACGCCTGGTACGCGACCTGAATCATCTGTCCCGGGAGATTCCCGCATTGCATGAGGTTGATTTCGAGTCGCACGGTTTCCAATGGATTGATTGCAACGATGCCTCGCAGTCCACGCTTAGCTACATTCGCCGTGATAAAAATGGAGAAACGGTCTGCGTGATCCTGAATTTAACACCGGTGCCACGTCATGACTACCGACTGGGCGTACCCGACAGCGCTTCCTACAGGGAAATCATGAATACTGACGCGGAAATATATGGCGGCTCCAATATGGGCAATGGCGGGGGCGTCTTTTCCGAGGATGTGCCATGGATGGGGCAGCCGTATTCAGTGCGCATCATACTGCCGCCGCTGTCGTGCCTGGTGCTGCGCCCGCGGGGGTTCTGAACAGTTACCATGAAACTATTGCAAAATCCTGCAATAGCTTCAATATCAACGCTTATGCCACGCAAGTTCATCCAACGTTATATACCGGATCGGGCAATGATCAGGCAGCAAAAGTGTTTACGTTGTCTGGGAACCCTCTTGCACGACCCCGCACTTTGGCATCTGAACCGGCATTCGGTTGCCGGCGCTTTTTTTGTAGGGCTGTTGATGGCTTTTGTCCCTGTACCGTTCCAGATGCTGCTTGCCGCCAGCATGGCCATTGCAGTGCATGTTAATATCCCGGTTTCCGTAGCGTTGGTGTGGCTGACCAATCCGTTGACCATGCCGCCGCTATTTTATTTTGCCTATAAAGTCGGGCAATGGATACTCGATCTTCCGAATCACAATGTTCAATTTGAGGTTAGCTGGAGCTGGCTTACCCATGGATTAAGTCATATCTGGCAACCCTTCCTGCTTGGTTGTCTGGTGGTTGGGCTGGCATCGGGCGTGCTGGGATATCTGATTGTCCGTTTTGCATGGCGTGCCTGCGTTATTCACAAGTGGCGGCACAGGCATGTGCATTCGCATGTGGTACACGATTGAACGGAACATAAGCACATCAACACAGGATCCATTCACGATTGAGCATCGGGTTGGTGTTGGCGGCGGGAGTATCAACGAAAGTTACAGGGTGGAAGGCATGGGGCAGTATTATTTTGTCAAGGTCAACGCCGCGGAGCGCCTGGATATGTTTATCGCGGAGGCAAAAGGTCTGGAGGCTTTAGCCAGCGTACGGGCCATGCGCGTTCCACTGCCGATCTGCTGGGGAATAGCGGCTTGGCTTTCAACCTGGATCCTGCAAATGCTCGCACACACATAGCGCAACCCCTTGATTTATCTAGCATATCGAAAAAACATTCATCACCAGTAAGTTCTTAATCACGCCAATCTGTTTGGAGGAGGATCTGCACGTCGGGCCGAGTCCATGATGGATGATTTATTGAGGATCGATCCGTGAGGGATCGATGGGAGCGTGGCACACCTTGAAGGAGCCGTAAGGGCCGTTCATGGCCTTCAGGATTCCTTCAATCTGGATGCCTTTTCCACATGGCCGGAAACGCCAAAACGGCGGGCCAGTTCAGTCAGAATGTCTGTGGGCGACAAACCCTTTTCAGCCAGCATAACCATCGTGTGAAACCACAGGTCAGCAGTTTCATGGATAATGTGGTCACGATCCCCGTTCTTGGCGGCGATGATGGTTTCAGTTGCCTCTTCACCGATTTTTTCCAGTATCCTGTCCGGCCTGGCATACAGGGATGCGACATAAGATGTTTCCGGAGATTCATTTTTTCGTTCTTCCAGCACGTGTACCAATTCCTTGAGTATATCGTTCACGCTACTACAGGCTCCTCGATAACAATCCAGTGATCGCCCCGCCGCTGATGGTAGAAACAGGATTCGCGGTTGGTATGGCAGGCCGGACCGGTTTGATCGACCTTGAGCAGCAGCGCATCGCCGTCACAATCCAGATACATATCCACGACCCTCTGTACATGGCCGCTGGTCTCCCCCTTTTTCCACTGGCACTGGCGTGAACGGGAATAGTAGTGGACGAACCCCGTTGCAACCGTTTGACGCACGGCCTCTTCGTTCATCCAGGCCAACATCAGCACATGCCCGCTTGCTGCGTCCTGTGTGATGGCGGGAAGCAGGCCATGGGCATCGAATTTGATGCTGTCTGGCAGACTCATGCAGCGAGAATGATCAACGAACAGTCCGGGCCAGTGCGCGGTTCGCAGCGGCGATGGTGTTGTCGATGTCTTCATCGGTGTGCGCGGCGGATACAAATGTCGATTCAAACTGGCTTGGCGCCAGATAAATGCCTTCATCCAGCATGGCATTGAAGAAACGTCCAAAAAAGGTCAGATCGCAGCCTTCCGACACGTCGGCGTGATTGAGGATGGCATCCATGGTGGTAAAGAAGAGGGTAAACATCGAACCGAAACGGTTACCTGTGGCCGGCACGCCGGCCGTCTTGCAGCGGTCCAGCAGTCCGGTGAGCAGGCGTGCGGATTTTGCCTCCAGCGATTCATAGAATCCGGGCTCTTTCAGACGCGTCAATGTTTCGAGTCCCGCACGCATAGCCAGTGGATTGCCGGACAGTGTACCCGCCTGATATACAGGCCCGTCCGGAGCAATGTTGCGCATAATCTCTTCGCGGCCGCCATAAGCACCAACCGGCAGACCGCCGCCCACGATTTTTCCCAGGCAGGTCAGATCGGGGATGATACCGAAGCGCTCCTGTGCGCCGCCCGCAGCAACGCGGAAGCCGCACATAACCTCATCGAAGATGAGTAATGCGTCTTCTTCGTTGGCGATATTCCGCAGTTCCTGTAAAAACCCGCTGGAATATAAATCCAGTACACCGGTGTTGCCCGGCACGGGTTCGACAATAATACAGGCAATTTCCTGTTTATTTTCAGCAAATAATATCTCGACTGCTTCTATGTCGTTGAATGGCGCAGTCAGGGTGAGCTTCGCGTAATCCGCCGGTACGCCATCCGAATCGGGTACGCCGAACGTGGCGGCGCCGCTTCCCGCCTTGACCAGCAGTCCGTCGGCATGGCCATGATAGCCACCGTCAAACTTGATAATTTTATCACGACCGGTAAATCCGCGCGCCAGCCTTAATGCACTCATGGTTGCCTCGGTGCCGGAGTTGACAAAGCGAACGACCTCGATTGAGGGCACCATGTCCACCACCTGGCTGGCCAGATCAATCTCCAACTCGCAGGGTGCGCCAAAACTCATGCCGCGCCCGGCGGTTTCCCGCACACCCCTGACGACATCAGGATGCGCATGGCCGAGAATCATCGGCCCCCAGGAGCCGACATAATCGATGTATTCATTGCCATCAACATCCCGGATGTGGCTGCCGGACGCGCTTTCGATAAAGCGTGGCGTTCCGCCGACAGCCTTCAATGCACGCACGGGCGAGTTAACACCGCCGGGAAGCAGTTTCTGCGCCCTGTTGTAATCTTCTTCGGATTGCTGGATAGATAGCATGAATCACACTTGCCCTTGCAAAGTAAGGTTACGTTAGAAAGACGGCGTCATGATGTCAAATGTCCGGTAGCACCTTTACCAAGAGCGATAAGGAACTCCACATTCCCCATGGGGCCGTGAATCGGAGATTCGATCACGCCCAGTATCTCGGAGTCTCCCAGTGTCAGTGCAGCCTTCCTGATTTTATCGACAGCATCGGATCGCGCAGACTCAGTACGCACCACACCTTTGGACAACCGCTTTCTTCCCACTTCAAACTGAGGCTTAATCAGTGCTACGCACCAGCCTCCCGATGCGAGGAATCTCCATGCCGGCGGTAATACCGTTACAAGAGAAATAAACGAGGTGTCAATCACCAGTACATCCATATCCTCCGGCACATGTGCCGGAGTCAAGTGACGGATATGCGTTCTCTCAAGACAAGCAACGCGCGTATCCTTACGCAGACGGTAATGTAATTGACCCTTGCCTACATCCACGGCATATACCCTGTCCGCACCTCGCTGCAACAGGCAATCGGTAAAGCCTCCCGTGGATGCGCCCACATCCAGACAAACCGTGCCGGCTACGGCAAGATTAAAGTAATCCAGTGCCGCTTCCAGCTTCAGCCCGCCGCGCGAAACATAACGCGGGGTTTCCCGCACTTCGACGTTTACATCCGACCGGATTTGTGTTCCCGGCTTGTCGACTTTCTGGCCATTGATATAGACCAGGCCCGCCATAATCAGCCGTTGTGCCTGAGATCCGCTCCCGGCCAGCCCGCGTTCGGTCAACAGGTGGTCAAGACGTTTCTTGACGGGTTTGGGCGTGTTAGCCTGCATGATTCACAAATGCTTCCGCACACATGGCTGGTTCCCCTGTCCCCGCCTGTGCGATGCACGCAGGCAGGCGCACCGAATCCCTCGTCGTTCGTTCCCATGCATGGCTACGGTCTCCTTCTCTCCTTCCTCGACGATCCGTCGTGAACAAAGGCCCGGCCTGTCTGCGTTCGGCACGCGCAGGCAGGCGCAATCATTACGGCGATTCATGAATCATGCAGGTGAGGCAGGGCGGTACGTTTATCCCGCGGGCACAACATGTCCGTGGTGAATACGAAAGAGTTCAAAACTCTTGTGCCCTACGCCATCCTCATCAAAGCGGACGTGTCCGGTCAATCCCGGAAAACCGGACGCATCATGAAGCCCTGCCAACAAGCCGTGGCCCGCAAGCCCCAGACGACCGGTCAGCAGAGCAGCGATCAGGGTGGAATCATAAGCCAGGCCGACAAGTTTCCCCGGCTTGCCCACGCCCCAGATCTCACGCCATTTCAGCATAAAACGGCGCAATTCAGGTGATGCGCCGTTCGGAAAGCCTACGTCGGAGAATCGCGCATGACCGAGATAGCGCCCCTTGTCTGACAACAGTTTTCCATCCTGCCAGCGGTCGCTGCCATACAGGCGGACTCCATTGATATCCACATAGGCCAACTGGCCGGCCAATAAAGCAATTTGTTTTCCCGGCAAGGAAAGATACATGGCATCGAAATTGACCGGCATACGAATTTCCTCATTCGGATCAATGGATAGCGCCAGTTCCTCATCCAGTTCGACCAATAACATTTCATCGTCGGTACGCATGCGCATGGCACGCAAATTCGTGCGGAAATCAATGGTTCCCCGTGGCAAACTGAAACGATCCACCACGTCGCCGCCCAGTTCCTCGAATGCCTGAACAAAAGCATCCCCCTCCCGCATTGATGATGTCCCGCCATTATCAATCACAACCATGCGGCGTGCGCCCTGTCGCCATGCATGAACGGCCATAAAGCGGGCCTGCATGGCAGGATCCAGCGTATGTATAAACAGTATGGGAGAGCGTGCTGCCAGGCTGAGGCGGCCTGTCAGGCTGAGTACCGGAACAGGCTTATGCAGATAGGGTATAAGCGCCGCCGTACAATTGCTCAGCAATGGTCCCAGTATCATGGTTACGCCTGTATTCACCAAACGCCGATATGCACGCGCACACTGTTCCGGATTGCCGTGCGTATTGGCAATATGTAGTGTGATGCGTTCATCATCCTGTAATGAATCAAGTGCCAGACGCATGCCACGCAACGCCTGCACGCCGAAGCGCGCATATTGACCCGTCAGAGGCAGCAAGACACCGATATTGACTTGATGTGTGGTGCTGGCCACCCATGAGGTGACGCGTTCGGTCTCATTCGTATGCGGGAAATCCTTCTTTAGCCATGTCGCCAGCGTCTGTACGGCAGCCATGTCACCCGTCATCAGGTGTGCGCGCGCCGCATGCAAATAGAAGGCTTTACCCACCTTGTCGTGCAGCCTTCCCGCATTCCGCAATCTGCCAATCATGGATATCGAGGCTCGGGCTGCCGCTTCTCTCAGCCAGTCGTCACGCCGTTCTCCGGTTGCATAGGCAGAATGGGCAACGTTCAAAAACCATTGAACGGCATCCCAATCGGGGCTGCGCCGAGCGGCGGTCGTTCCCAGATCCACGACGCGTTTGGCAAGCTCCAGCGTTAATTCAGGATGATCCAGCGCCGCAGCGGTCTGGGTTAGCACCAGCGTATCATCCTGCCGGCCCTCCGCCCATTGGGCTATCCACATGTGTAAATAAGGAATCAGGGCATCATCAGGATACGCGCCCGACAGTGTTTCCGCCTTGGCAAGCGCGTGTTTGGTATGGATGAGCAGCAGCAATTGCACCCGCCGGAATTGTGCCTCTTTTCTTACGGGTGGTGTTGCCTCATTCACCAGATATTCAAGACCATCCAGAGCTTTCCGGATATGACCTTCCTCCAGCGCAAGACGCATCAGCGCCTGAACAGGCGCCGATATTTTCGGTACGGGCGCCAGGCGTGTTCCCCGTGGCAGCGTTTGGGCTCTGCCCTGCGCCGTGGCCTGAGGCTTTTTGACGGCACAGCCCGCAGCCAGCAACAGTGCAAAACACAGCATGACCGTTGCGGCCATGTGGTAAGCAGGATAACGTGCCCTCAACATGGACACACAGCCTAATGACAAGTGTACACCCGGCCAACTGTTCGTTGTTGCGACACCCATCGGCAATCTGTCCGATATGACTTGCCGTGCCGTGGATGTGCTAAAAAGCGTGGACGTGATTGCCGCCGAGGATACGCGTACCAGCCATCGTCTGTGCGAACGTTATGCCATCGCCACGCCGCGTATCGCCTGCCACGAACACAACGAGTTCGCCGTTGCCAGGAAACTGTTATTGCTGTTGGAAGCAGGAAAGGACGTTGCATTAATTTCAGATGCAGGTACCCCCCTGATTAGCGACCCTGGTTTTCCTCTGGTACGCGAACTTCGCCGCCATGACATCCGCATCACGCCTGTTCCCGGTCCGTCCAGCCCCATCACGGCCTTGTCGGTCTCGGGCTTGCCCGCGGATCGCTTCGTTTTTTCAGGGTTTTTGCCACGTTCCGGTAAAAAGCGGCAGCAGCGGCTTCACGAGATTTCCGGTGCTGACATGACGCACATTCTGCTTGAGTCACCCAGGCGCCTGTTGAAAACACTGGATGATCTGATGGATCAATGTGGTCCCGAACGGCAGGCATGCGTGGCGCGTGAAATGACCAAGCTGCATGAAACGTTTATCTGTGGTTCGTTGGCGGAGGTAAAAAGCCGGTTGGGTGCAATCATACGTGGTGAAATCGTCGTGATCATCGGTCCTTGCGAGGATGCAGATATCGTCAGCGATGACGAAATCATCCGGCTGTTAGGACAGGCTGACATAAAAAACCTGCCTCCTTCCGCCAGATCGGGACACGTGGCCAACGTGTTGAATATCTCCCGTTCGCGGGTCTATGCCTTGCTGATCCAGGAAAAAGAGAAGGAATGAGATGAGTACCAGGAAAGGCCGCGATGCAGAGCAAAACGCTTCCCGCTATCTGCGATGGCGCGGTTATACCGTACTCGACCGCAATGCCCGCGCGGGGCGTGGTGAACTGGATATCATTGCGCGCAAGGCCGATCTCCTGGCTTTCGTGGAGGTGAAACGGCGTCCGAATCGGGAAGATGCCCTGTTAGCGGTGCATGCGGACAAACAAAGGCGGCTCCGATCTGCGGCTACGGCATGGCTTGCCCGGCATCCCGGACTGGCGCAATTGCAATGCCGTTTCGATTTAATCATCCTCACACCCGGAAAGTGGTTTCCGCGGATTGAACATTTGCGGGACGTTTTCCGATAATTCGGATAGGGTGCCGCCCATGCGTGAAACCTGCGATCAGACCATCCGGCGAGCTTTTGCGGAAGGTGTCCGCCTGCGGCAACAATGTATCGAACCACTCTCCGAACCTTTACGCAAGGCAGCCACACTGGTGCTGGATTGCCTGAAGAAGAGGGGGAAGGTGCTGGCATGCGGTAATGGGGGATCGGCCGCGGACGCACAGCATTTTTCCGGAGAACTGGTTAACCGTTTTGAAACGGATCGTCCGGGACTGGCATCCATTGCCTTAACCTCTGATGCTTCAGTCATGACGAGCATCGCCAACGATATCTCCTTCGATCAGGTGTTTGCACGTCAGGTGGAGGCGATCGGGAATCAGGGAGACGTACTACTCGCCATCACCACCAGTGGGAATTCAGCCAATATTATCGCGGCGGTAGAGGCCGCGGGGAAACGAAGGATGCCGGTGATTGCCCTGACAGGCAGGGACGGCGGCCATCTGAGTTGCCATGCCTGCGTATCGGTGTTACTGAATATTCCGCACAAGGCCACACCGCGTATTCAGGAAATGCATATCACCTGCCTGCATATCCTGTGCAGCCTGATTGATGATGGTTTGTAACGCTTGCACACAATCATACATTGGAGCCTCTTGCAAAACTCCGGGTGGATGAGCGGCGGCGTGAGTCGCCGTTCTTCACATAGCCCGCACGATTCATGAATCATACGGGAAGAAACGATATATGCTACGAATTTTGCGCTTTTCGCGCCTTGCCATGCAGCACAAACCAAGACTCCCGGGTCGTGACCGATGATGTATAAACACAGGGGAACATGATGGGCCTGAAACCACTTTCTTTCGGTAAGTTAAAGACCATTCCACTGGCCAAACGAAAAGCCGATGCCGATAACTCGGATTTTGGTGCGCCATACCGGCCAAACGGTAGTTTTTCGGATTTCTTATGTACGCTGCCCGGCATCGGCGCAGCGCGCGACCTGATGGATCTGCGTGATACCGTCGTATCCGCCCACCGGCGAAAAAAGAGTGTTATCCTGGGTTGCGGCGGACATGTGATGGATTCAGGGCTGAGTCCGCTGCTTGTTCGTTTATTAGAGCAGCGGATTATTTCCGGCCTTGTTCTGACCGGTGCCGCCCTGCTGCAGGATGTGGAAATTGCGCTATCCGGACATACATTACGATCATACGACAGAGACATTGTGGACGGTGCCTATCGCGTCACGGAGGAGACAGGACGATTGATCAATGAGGCAACTAATTTTGGTGCGGTTGAGGGATGGGGACTTGGCAAAAGCGTAGGGGAAAAACTCATAGATGCCGAATCGGCGTATCTCCACCACAGCGTTCTGGCTACGGCTTCGCGCTATGGCATTCCTGCCAGTGTACACCCGGCTATTGGTGCTGATGCTTTCAACCTGCACCCGGCGATGCATGGCGAATCGCTCGGGGCTACAGGATTCATCGATTTTCGTTTGCTGGCGGCGATGATGGCCAAAGCCAGTGACGGCATTGTCATTAATGCCGCATCCAGTATCATTTTGCCACGGGTATTTATACAAGCTGTAGACGCAGCCCGGAATATCGGAAGAAAAATTGAAAACCTGACCTGTGTCATCATTGATCCATCCGCCAACGCCGCTTCCGTAGCGAATGTAACGGAGCATCTTTCCCGGCCGGGAGGACGTGGTATCTGGCTGCCGGGACCGGATGAACTGCTGTTACCGCTGTTATTTGCCGCAGTACTGGACGTGCTTGGAGATGAATATTGACTCCTTTGAATGATATTCATATCTTCAGAGGATCTGCATAGATAAAGCCGCAGCCAGAGGGAGATATCCTGATGAATTGTTCTGTCTTACGTGCCAGGGTTGCCGTCAACAGTATTCTTCTGATCAGCCTCTGTAGCCTTTCGGGTTGCTTTACCACGGCTTTGGTCAGTGGTGGTACGGTAACAGCCAGTGTCGTTAATGATCAACGTTTGGTCGGTGATTATTTCGATGATACCGTAATATCCTCCAAGATTGATGCACGTTTGATCGCTGAAAAAGACTTGCCGTCACGCTGGATCAACGCCGAAGTCATCGAGGGAAGGGTGCTGCTCACGGGCTATCTGCCTCGACAGGAACAGATTGACCGCGCTGTTTACATCTGTCGTCATATCCATGGTGTGCGCTCGGTACGCTCGGACATCAAACTGGGATCCCCCCCGATAAAAGAGCTGCTCTCCGACACATGGATTACCATTGAGATCAAACGTGCATTGTTTGCTGACAAGGAAGTATCGGGTTTTTCCGTCCATGTCGAAACCGTGGACGGGAAGGTATATCTTCAAGGCGTCGTTGGGAGTCCGCTGCAACGGCAACGAGCCGCTACCCTGGCCAAATCCGTCAAGGGTGTGATCCGTGTCGTTAACCTGTTACGCATCGAACACTAAACTGAACTATTCATTGAATCGCCGTAATGATCGCGCCTGCCTGTGCGTGAACGCACGCAGAGAGCCCTGGCCTTTGTTCGCGACGGATGCTTGCGAGGAAGAGCGTAGCAGTGCATACGGACGCCTGAGCAGGAATTCGTTGCGCCTGTCTGCGTGCATCGCACAGGCAGGGGCAAAGGCACAAGCGAGGGCGCGGCAGCATTTATGAAGAGTTCAGGCTAATGGCAGGCCATGCCCCGATCTGCCAACGGCTTGCTGAAGGAAATCCCGCGCGTCAAGGGCAGGGCTTTATCTGCACACCGCTGCATGCGGCTCAAAAAAAGATCAAAGAATGGCGCATGCGAGGTAAACGTATTGTCTTCACCAACGGTTGTTTTGATTTATTGCACCCCGGTCATGTTGACTACCTTGAAAAAGCCAGCGCCCATGGAGATATACTGATTGTCGGCCTGAATGATGACGATTCCGTCCGCCATCTCAAGGGGGGGTCCCGCCCCGTCAATCCTTTATCCGACCGCGCCCGTATGTTAACCGCACTCCGATCCGTGGATATGGTCATTTCCTTTCCGGAGGATACCCCGCTGAAACTCATCAAATCACTGATGCCGGATGTGCTGGTCAAGGGTGACGATTACAAACCGGACGATATTGTCGGTGCGAAAGAGGTACGCACCCATGGCGGCGAAGTCGTGGTCATGCCGTTTGTGAGTGGTCATTCCACTTCCTCGCTGATCGAACGCATTGTCCGCGAAACGGTCTGATTTCGATTCTTCCGAATCCGGTCATAAGCCATTGTGCACCATGCTACGCATCGTTGCCGATGCTCATATCTGGGGTGTGAGATCCGCATTTTCATGTCTTCCTGATTTCGAGGTGGATTTACATGTGCTGGAACATGACGATATTTGCCGGGAAGCGTTGAAGGATGCCGACATTCTGGTGACACGATCGTCCACTCGGGTTGGTGCGAAACTACTGGAGGGAACGCCCGTCCGATTCGCGGTCACGGCCACCATCGGCGACGATCATTTTGACAAGATATGGCTGGCGGATCATGGTATTGCTTTTGCCAATGCTGCGGGAAGCTCCACCGGATCGGTTATCGAATACATGATCACGGTTTTGCTGGTTTTGCATGCGCGTGGCCTGATGGTCATTCCCGACACAACCATCGGCATCATCGGTGCGGGCCGTATCGGCAGTGCGATCGCACAGGTTTGCGAGATCATGGGAATGCGCACGCTGATCCATGATCCTCCCAGGGCGCGCATGGAAGGAGACGCAGGTTTTTGTTCCCTGGACGAACTGTTGCAGCAAGCCGATGTGCTAACGATGCATACGCCGTTGATCCGGAAAGGGGAGGATTGTACGGCTCATTTACTGGATGCGGTACGGTTATCCTGTTTCCATGGCAAGGGCGTGATCAATGCGGGACGCGGCGCCTGTGTGGCCAATACGGCATTGGCGAACTGGCTGGACAAAGACAGCGCCCGGTTTGCCGTGCTGGACTGCTGGGAACATGAGCCTGCCCCTTTGCACCGGCTTTTGACGCATCCGCAACTGCCTGTCGGTACGCCCCACATCGCCGGGCATTCGCTTGATGGCAAGGCTGCGAATACGCAATATGCCTGTCATGCCCTGTGCCGCTGGCTTGGGATTCAACCTGCATGGTATATGCGGGACTGCCTGCCATTATCCGATGAACCCGTTGACGTGATCTGCACGGGGAGCCCATGGCACGACCTGTTTGCTGCGGCAACCCGGCTGTATCCCATAGACAATGACCACAAAGCCATGCGTGCATGGGGAAATTTGTCTGATTCCCGACTTGCGAAAGCTTTTACCGGTTATCGTCGCCACTATCCGGTGCGCCGGGCGTGGGGATATAGTCCTGTCCATTTTATCGATCACGATCAACAGTCCGTCAATCAGATACGGAAAAAACTGGCGCAGGCGCTGGGCATGAAAATCGTATAACGTTCGTGCATGGCTGTTTCCGGGGATAATCTGGTGTGGATGGATCTTGAGATGACAGGACTCGATCCTGAGGTTGACGCCATCCTGGAAATGGCCACTATTGTTACGGACAAAGACCTCAATACGCTCGCTGAAGGGCCCAATCTGACTATCCGTCACGATAAGCAGGTGCTGGACACGATGAACGAATGGTGTAAAAAACAGCATACCGCATCGGGACTCTCCGGACGGGTGCTGGCTTCAAGGATTACACTGGCACGGGCCGAAGCCGAAACCCTGGCCCTGATCCGGCTATATGCCAATGCACGCACCGTTCCCCTGTGCGGTAATTCCATCCACCAGGATCGGCGTTTTCTGGTGCGTTATATGCCGGAACTGGAAGCATACCTGCATTATCGCATGGTGGATGTCAGTACCATCAAGGAACTGACAAAGCGCTGGTATCCCGGGTTCAAGCCCCCTGTCAAACAAGGATTACATCTGGCGATGGACGACGTGCGAGAATCTATCACCGAACTGCGTTATTACCGGAAACATATATTCAAGGGAGCCCCTTGCAAAACTCTGGGTGGATGAGCGGCAATCCCACTTTGAGTCTATTTTCGGGATGGAATGAGGTGCATGGTGGTTCCATGGATCGAAATTCCATCCCGGGAATGGGCCAAAGTGGGGAAGTCGATCGCCGCTCACGAGTTTTGCAAGAGGCTCAAGGGGGTTAACCCCGAGCGTGTGAAGGATCAAAAAAGGCGGTCACTGTTTCCGGTGACCGCCTTGATCCTTAAATACCCATGGGGATGTAGATGTATTTAATCCAGATTGGGTTGCTCCTGGGCCTGGACCAGTGCTTTTTTCTGTGCCGGTGTAAAGGCGGTTGTGCCGTCCGTCCGGCCACCGATATTACCCACGATGGTGGCAAGATGGGTGATGAATGCTTGTTTGGCGGTCTGCTGTGCGGAACGTGCTGGATGATCGCCGTTCGAAAAGATATCATAACGCGTGAAATCGGCGATCCGGATGTCTTCCTGCATGCCCAGCAGGGCCTTAAACGAGCTATCAGGTACTCCGCTAAATGTGTTTCGCTTACCATTAGTATTTAACCAGCTCATATTCGCTGGCACCTTGAGGGTGGTGCGCTTATAGGTCATTTTCCCGCCTGCATTCAAGGCGTGGGCAACGAAATCGACCGATGCCGTTTGCGGAATCGGCCAGTTGACCGTCTTGCCGTCAAAATCCCGATCCTGGCCCAATGGCGGAAGCTGGCTAACGTTCAAATGCACTCCCTTAGCCACACCCTGCTGCATGGCACTAATATCAGCATTGGTTGACTGGATTCCCGTACCTGGCGTTGTCCCCCTGAATGTGATAAAGGCCTGGGTGTACACGTATTCCATGGCTGCCTGAACCGTACTGGTTGTCGCAAGTCCTTTCGGCAGGCCTGCGGTGATTCCCGTTTTGATGACGCCGGTGTTGGACAAACGACCCGCCGCGAACGCAGCGCTCAATGGTTCAGACATGTCATAACCGGCCGTATCGTCATAATACGAGGCAAACAGGACATCCGCCGCCGCCATGTCCGATGTCAGCTTATTCACCGCACCATTGAACTGTTTTTTCTGCCCCTTGCTGGCGCCCAACTCCGTCAGGGTGTCGGAATAGAGCTGCTTCACCTTCACCGAGGCCAACTGGGTGAAGAAGTTGTTGACCGACTGGTTCATGCTGATCTCGAATGAGGCAGACAGGTTGTTCATCGCTGCCTTCGCTGTCGTGTTCTCATTGGGATCGGCGGATTCAAAGGCAGCCACGATCAAATCCAGATCGATCTTGGCTGCGTGGGCGGCATCGACAAAGACCGCGGCAATCAGGCCGGATGCCTTGGCCATGTCCGCCTTCGCGGATGCTGGCGTATTCGCCGCCGATTTGGTTAACGTCGTAAAAGCGCGCAAGTCCGTCGTACCGACCTTGGCGTTATAGACCAGTTTCTTCTTGAATGTGGTCATCTTGAGGGTGGTTGCGCCATGGGTCGTCATGTAGTGCTCCACGCCGTTGATAATGACCTGCTGGGCGATGATAGCCAGGTTCCCGATATCCTTCTTTTTTTTTCTCAGCTTCGGGTCGCGCGTGAACATCAGGCCGAAGGACATCACGACGGGATCATCCGTGCCAATCACCGTGCCGAGCTTCTCCATCAGGTAGGCCTGTGCCGTTGTCGTCAAATTGACGCCCAGGTTGTTCGTATCACCCTTGGCCGGTGCGGGGGCGAATGATTTAATCACAACTTTTCCGGCGGCATCCTTTACGGTCACGATAAGGAAATTCGTGGTGGCCTGCGTCGGCACATTGGAGAATGCGAATGTAATTTTACCTTTTGCATCCGATACTGTACTGCTCGTGCTTACCGGCGTGGTTGTGCCATTTGAATTCATTTTGGCCAGTTCCAGCGTATATGTCGTATTTGGCAGCAGGGCTGCGAAGGCGCTCTGTGCTGCAAAAACCAGCGCGACAATGAGTAGTGAGAAAACACTCACGATCGCTCTGACGGTTAATTTTCCTTTAAATAGTTTCATGTCTGCTCCCCCTTTCATTATACGCCTACTCCGGAAAGGCTACTTCCCGTTCCGCTGGCTGCAGCACTGCCTGCAGATCCAGCACTCCCGCCGCCGCATGCGGTCATCCCCGCCGCTGCGATAAACAATACAAGCAAAAAAACAACATGCCGCGCATGACTGCGTATATATTTCATTTGTAATCCTCCTCATCCGTTTTTTCAGACCGACCCGTTTGCGCACAATAAAGTGCAGATCTAAACCGTCCTACAGGGCAGGCCAAAACCATCCAGCGCATCACGCTGCATTTGGACGGTGTTTTGTCAACAATTTTCTCTTCTCAAAGGGGGGGGGAAGCCGATCACCACTCATGAATTTTGCAAGAGGCTCTTGATATTCGGGCATGGGATGCCGGGATTCAGAGCCTCAATAATCGGACAGGCGGGTTGACGCGATAACTCACACTGGCGGATCATGGCACTTAACGATTCAGCCATGGATTCAAGGTCTGCGATACGTTTGCGTACATCGGCGAGTTTATGCCTGGCGATCTCCAGCACATCATCACAGTCTTTTCTGTCCAGTTGCAGCAGCGTATGAATATCCTTCAGCGAAAAGCCCAGTTCCTTGGCGCGGCGGATGAAACGCAGCCGGGAAAGGGTATCCTTACTATAATGACGGATGCCGCCGGCAGGCTTGACCGGCGTGGGCATCAGTTTCGTACGCTGGTAGTAACGGACGGTTTCAACGCTTACGTCCGCCAGGGCCGCCAGCTTACCGATTCTCATCCGGCGCTCCTTTCCGGCCCGCGCGATGCTGTATGTCGCGTATCGCTGATGTCAACCCTTTAAGCCCCGCCGCCCTGATCCTGTTAAATAGCTCGTCATGGGAATCGTTTTCCGCACTCCATTCCCCGGCCAGCAGATCAAGATGCAACACATCGTAGATATTGCGCCATGTGTCGCCCGTACGAAGCGATAATTCGGGGTTAATGATGTATTGACCACGTTTGATCCGGTAGAAGAGTTTGCGGTTATAGGGGCCATCACGATACATTTCATTCTTGGCCAGAATGCTGGAAATATAGCTGCGCCGCTTGCGGCGATCCGGGATCACTTCAGCGGGAAACGCTTCCAGTACATCCATGAAATCGCTGCTACCAAATGCATCATGGCGCTGGATCACATTATAGCCCAGGCGATGGTAGAACATGGCAATCATGAGATTAAGCATGGTAAATTCCATCAAATGACTGTTGAGTTTGATCAAACGGCCATCTACCTCGACACTGGTATCGGCAGGGGATAGCAGATGATAAATATCGGCCAGTTTTCGATGGGCGAACCTTGATGAACCGCAAGCCTGTTCCAGCGCAATCTGGAAGGGGTTCATGCCGTTGCTGTTCATTTGCTCCGTATCCGCGCCCAGTTCGATAAGCTGCTCGATCAGCGTGGCATTGCCGCACCGCGCCGCAGTCATCAGCGGCGTATGATTGAACTGAGTACGAAAATCCACGCCATACTGATCCGCCAGACGCAAGACCTGCAGCGGATTTTTGGATTCATACGGCATGAAGTATTTGCGGTTAAGAATATCCAGGCCCTTGTCCGGGTTACGGGCCGGCGCGAACCCCGCCTGTACCAGTTGATTGAGCAATACCTGATTGTGGTGCACCAGGGCATATTCAAACAGGGACAATTTTGCTTTCTTGCGGTCTTCATCAATGGCCTGGCACCGCAAGGTCTCCAATGCTTCGTCCTTCAGCACGACCCAGGGAACCTCCCTCTGTTTGAGGATGCGAGTGCGGATTTCATCAGCCTGCTCCTGCTTGCCCTGCAATTCCAGTTTATGCGCTTCCTGCCGCCATTCATCGAGGTTGGAATCCTGTCCCGCCATATCCAGCGCCTCGCCCGCCTGCCCCATGCCCATCAGATGGAGCAGGCGGTGGCCGGATTCGGATTCGATCATGTACAGATTATTGACGGCGCGGGTGATAGCGACATACAGCGAATTGATGTGAAATTTATAGGCTTCAAGCGATTTGTCCATCTTGTCCCTTGGGCGGGCGTAGCTCAGATCGCCGGTCAAGTCTCCGGGGCTAACGCCGCGGGTGATCTCTCGAAAACGACTCGCTTCCGCGGAAACAAAATTGAACAGGATAATATTTTCATACTCCAGGCCCTTGGCCTCCCGCACCGAAAACAGCAGGGGCGTGCTGAACACCTTGCGTGCCGCCGCTTTCTGCTCCTCTTTCATGACGATGACGGCGAAGCGGGTGGATTGCCGGGTTTTTTTCTCCATATCCAGCCGAATAGGTTCAGCGTCCTTCAGCAGATGTGCGCTTCCCTGATTGTGGCCATTGCTGTTCACCAGATAATTACTTTCTCTGTCGATGGAACCAAAGCGGGCGTTCTTGATTTCCAGCAGACGATTAGCGATGACCGTCACCTGCGGCGAATTACGGTAATTGGTGCTCAGGATACGAATAAGATCATGCGGACGCCCCTGGCGGGCATGCTGATCCCGTTGATGGTAAAAGAAGCTCTTCACCTTGGCCCACGAGAAGAAGTTGGGGTGTACGATCTGGTTGGAATCGCCACAGATCATAAATTCCCCGTCATGACGCAAGGATTGAAGAATCAGGGAGAGCTGCACATTGGTCAGATCCTGCACCTCGTCCACTACGATGAAATCATAGGTGGGCGTTACCAGCGATTGATATTCATGACTGATGATATTGATGTCAAACAGATTTTGCTGCCGTAATAATTCCAGGTATTGTTCAAAGAGATCATAAACCCATTCCCGTTCCTGTCGGGAAAAGATGGACTGTTTGACGCCTAGCGAAATATACGCATCGCGATCCAGCCATGACGCATCGGAATCCGCGCCTGTCAGCACGCCCTTGAACTCCTCAAACACCTTGTAGGCGTCATCCAGACCTTGATGCCTGCGCCGCTGGAACCATTGTTGGAAAATGTGAAAATCAATCTCGCGTCCGGCGGGTATGCGGATGGATTCCAGATATTCCTGAAAGGAGAGAAAAGCAACCTGCTGGGCCTCATTTTCATATGCATGGGCGTAGTAAATATCGCATGAATTCTTCACCAGATAGGGGGATAGCGTGACATACAGAATGTCGCCCGGAACCTGCTTCATCTTCTCCAGCGTCAGCGCCGTCTTGCCGCTACCGGCGGAGCCGATGATGATGAGCGGCGGTTGCATGGCATAGACCCGCGCCTGTGAATCATCGAAGCAGATAATTTTATCCAGCAGATGAAAGGCGTGCGCGGCAGGATTCAGATACGCCAGTTCGTCTTCCGGATCCTCGGGTCGGGTGATGATCGGGATTCTGGTCTCATCAATACGTGCACCGTGCCGCAGGAAACGGGATTTGTTATAGGCATGGTGATGAATACATTCCAGTATCAGAATACAGGGCTCATTGCGGTAGCGATGGATGGAAAAGAGCAGACGGTTGGATGTGTCCAGTTTGGCCCGGTACAAATGATCGCCAATCTTCTTGACCTCCGCCGATTTGAAATCCCCCGCTTCCAGATAGCGCCGTGTCTTGGCGAAAGATGGAATTTTTCGTGGATTTAACTCATTATATAACAGGATGCGCATAGGTCTCCTCGTGTCTATTGCGTATCAGTGCAGCAATGCCCTGATTTCCTCATGGGTGTAACGACGGGGCAGGCGCGCACCGAATCGCGAGACGATTTTGTGCGGCCGCATGGCTGCCGAGATGTCCGGCCTGATGCCAGGAAAGGCCATTGGTGATGCCGTAGAGTACGCCAGCGGCATACATGTCGCCAGCGCCGGTAGTGTCCAGGGCATTCGCCTCGGCGCCCTCAATGGGGATCATTTCACCTTTGTGCATGATGATGGAACCTTTTCTTCCCAACGTCAGCGCCACGTTTCCCGCGTGTTTATGGATTTCACGGGCACATTCGACGGGATCATCAAAGCCGGTCAATGCGCGGGCTTCCTGCTCATTGCAGAATAATAAATCCACGGGGCCTTCGATCAGTGTACGAAATTCATCCCGGCACAGATCAATGAGAAAGGGATCGGATACGGTGAGCGCCACTTTTACGTCCTGTTGTTTGGCCAGTTCAATGGTTTTCAGTGCGGCGGCTTTGGTGGACTCGCCGGTGAACAGATATCCCTCGACATAGACATACTGTGCCTTGCCAATTTCCTCCCCATCAATATCCGCCGCGGAAAGGGTGCTGGAAACACCGAGGTGCGTCAGCATGGTTCGCTGGGCATCCGGTGTGATCAGTACAACGCAGTTGCCTGTTTGTCCGAAGCTCCTGTCCACCGCCAGCGTGACGCCAAGTTCATGCATTTCAGCCTGATATTGCGTACCGAAGTCATCATTCCCGACCTTGCAGGCATAGGCCGTACTTCCGCCAAAATCGGCAATGCCGACGATGGTATTGGCGGCTGATCCGCCCGAGCACTGGTGGACGTCATGATCGGCGAGTGCGTCCAGCACATATTGCTGTCGCGCTTCCTCCACCAGTGTCATCGCACCCTTTTCCACGCCGATGGAATCAAGAAATGTATCTTCACATTGTAATTGCAGGTCCATAATGGCATTGCCCACGCCGTATACATTGTATGTCATGTTTATCCCTGTCCCGCAACAGTCATGCCTGTGATCGCCACTGTGGGAACCGCGCTGCTGCCGAACCATGTCAGATCATTACCGAGATGGGATATGTTCGCGAACATGTCCTTCAGGTTTCCGGCTATGGTAATTTCCTGTACGGGTCGTGAAATTTTTCCATTTTCGATCAGGAAACCCGATGCGCCTCTTGAGTAATCGCCGGTAACGCCATTCACGCCAAAACCGATGAGTTCCGTAACCATCAGACCATTTCCAATCTCACCAAATATATTCTCAACCGTCCGGTTCCCGGCCTCCAGAAGCAGATTGGATGTGCCAATGGAGATGTCACCGGTCAATCCACGGCTGGCATGGCCCGTTGGTGCGCTTCCAAGACGGCCAGCGGCATATCGGTCGGTCAGGAATCCGGTCAGTGCGCCCTGATCGATGATGGTCATAGGCCGGCAACGCGTGCCTTCGCCATCAAACAGGCGGTTTCCCAATCCATGGGGGTGGTCGGGATCGTCCACAAGGCGTACAAAATCAGGGAAAATATGGCTTCCTTTCTGATCGGCAAGAAAGGATCGCTGTTGCAATACGGCGCGTCCGTTAATGGCGGGGATTAAATGGCCGAGCATGGAAGTAGCCACACGGGGTTCGAATACCACCGTCATGGCGCCGCCATCCATGCCTGATGCGCCAAGCCTGCGCAGGGTGCGTTCCGATGCCTCCCGGCCAATCTCTTCGGGTGCGCGCAGGGCCTTCGCCGAACGTTGCCTGTCCCACGCATAGTCGCGTTGCATGCCATCACCGGAACCGGCGATGACGGATGCGCTCAATGCGACCGACGATTTTTCGTACACAGCAGCAAAACCGTCAGCCGATGCATAAGCGACGCGCACCATGCCGAAACCGGCTTCCGCGCCTTCGCTATTGGTGATTTTATCCGAAAAGGATAGCGCCGCATCCTCGCAGGTCAGTGCGGCCTGTTTGGCATCGTTGGTATTCCATGATGCATGCGCTTGATGTTCTTGCACCCATGTGTCCAGTTCTTCCTGTGTGGGATGGTCGGCACCCGTGGGCGGCACGGCATCGGGATCAGGCTCGG
Organism: uncultured Zetaproteobacteria bacterium; assembly: GCA_964492105.1. Lineage (GTDB taxonomy): Bacteria > Pseudomonadota > Zetaproteobacteria > Mariprofundales > Mariprofundaceae > JAUZQZ01. The sequence continues at coordinate 3,987 of CAZBJB010000009.1, read as the reverse complement.
AAATGCGGGCCATCTCCATCACCTGTTTTACTAACAACTTGAGGCCTGCTTCTGAAACATCGGATGTGGATGCGCTTGCAAACGCCAGTCCGGTTCCCTGCGCTGTGGCCTGTTCCACGAAGACGCGCAACCCCACGCCTTGTGCGTCTTCGCGCTCGATGGATTCAACCTTGCCATTGCGTACGCGCACCGATTCACCCGTGTCGGCTATGGCCATCGCATCGGCATCGCATGCGCCGGATATTTTTGCCATCTCGACTAATTTTTGGGGTAAGGTTTGAATATCCGGTGTCATGTTTCAGCTCCTCCCACAATCAGTTCATCAATACGAATCGTGGGTAGCCCCACGCCGACAGGGACGGACTGGCCATCCTTGCCACAGGTGCCGACACCGGGATCAAGTGCAAGATCATTGCCGATCATGGACACCTTCTTCAGAACGGAAGGGCCGTCGCCGATGAGCGTCGCGCCTTTCACGGGGGCTTTGATTTTACCGTCCTCAACCAGATAGGCCTCGGATGTGGTGAACACAAACTTGCCGGAAGTGATGTCCACCTGCCCACCGCCGAAATTAACGGCATAAATGCCACGGTCCAGTGATGCCAGAATATCATCCGGCGAATCATTACCGGCGAGCATAAAGGTGTTGGTCATGCGCGGCAGCACCGGATGCGCATAGGATTCCCGTCTGCCATTGCCGGTGGGCGTCATACCCATCAGACGGGCATTCTGTTTGTCCTGCAGATAGCCAGTGAGGATTCCATCTTCAATCAACACCGTGCGATGGGTTTCAGTGCCTTCATCATCAAAATTCAATGATCCCCGTCGTTCGCTGATGGTGCCATCATCCACCACGGTGATCCCTTTCGCCGCGACCTGTTCGCCAATACGACCGGCAAAAGCGGATGTGCCCTTGCGGTTGAAATCGCCTTCTAAACCATGACCGATGGCTTCGTGCAACAGAATGCCGGGCCATCCGGGGCCGAGCACCACCGGCATTGGGCCAGACGGAGCCGAGATCGCATCCAGATTAAGCAGGGCGATGCGCACGGCTTCGCGTGTTAACCGTTCGGCTTCTTCACCTTGAAGCATGCGATCCAGCCCGAATCGTCCACCGCCGCCTGCGCCTCCGGTTTCGCGCCGCCCGTCCTGTTCGACGACGACGGAGATATTCAGCCGCACCAGCGGGCGGGCATCATGCAGGTGAGCGCCATCCATACGGATGATATGAATGTCCGAAAATGAAGCGGACACATTGGCGAATACCTGCACCACCCGTGGATCAATGCCACGGGCGAGTGTATCCAGCCGTTCCAGCAGGTTCTTTCGTTCGTGCATGGAGGCTGCCATTGCCGGATTTTCGGGCCGGTAGAGGGCATGGGAAGGTTTGGAAGAATGGATGGCGACGGGAGAACGTGTTTGACCCTCCTCGGCAATGGTGCGGGCCGCGGTCGCCGCTTCCATCAATGCGGCATGCTCCAGCCTGTCGGTATAAGCATGACCTGCGGCTTCTCCCTTGACGACGCGGGCGCCGATACCCTGATGCGTGCTGCTCGATACATGTTTGACGCGACCTTCTTCCAGCGCCAGCGATTCGGATTGCGAGTGCTGGAGATACAGGTCGGCATCGTCCGCGCCCGCGGGAATCATGGCGTTCAACATCTTGTTTAATGTGGAGGAGGGGATGGCTAATGTCATGGGCGGGTAATCTTCATGCGCGCCAATCCCTGTCAAGTAGTTGTCCGTCAGGAGTGACGCAAAGCGAATGCATGGAGCCTCTTGCATAAGCCCGATTTCCTGCATACGTATATATCAGGCGAAAGCTTCCACGGCCAACCGCGCATGCCGGAATGTTAGCCTGGACTATTCACAAATATGTCTTTTATTGAGATTGTAAGCTGCTACCATGCGCGCGCCCTGGCAAAGGGATTATAAATTTGAGGTTTCACCGTTTCTGTTTGTTGTTAACGCGGGGTTGAAGCGATTTAGCTGTTTGAAAGCCGGAGTTGCTAATTCCAGGGTCATCGCCGCTGATGAGTTTTGCAAGAGGCTCTATAGAGAAAGGCGCCAAAAAAACGGTGAAATTTTAGTCACAAATCTCATATCAGGAATAACCTCGCATGAATCAGAATCTTCGTAATATCGCCATTATCGCTCATGTTGATCACGGCAAGACCACGCTGGTGGACGAGTTGCTCAAACAGTCCGGCACCTTTGATAACCGGGCCGAAATCGTGACGCGCATCATGGACTCCAGCGATCTTGAGCGCGAGCGTGGCATCACCATCCTCGCCAAGAACGCCTCCCTGAAATATGGCGATACGCGCATCAATATCGTTGATACGCCGGGGCACGCTGATTTTGGCGGCGAAGTGGAACGCATCCTGAACATGGCGGATGGCGTGTTGCTGCTGGTGGACGCCGCCGAAGGCCCAATGCCACAAACCCGTTTTGTACTCTCCAAGGCATTGAATATCGGGCTGAAACCTATTGTCGTCGTGAATAAAATTGACCGTGAAGGCGCTGACCCGGATGCTTGCGTGAATGCTACCTTCGATCTCTTCGCCGCATTGGGCGCCACCGATGAGCAACTCGATTTTCCTATCGTTTACGCCTCAGCGAAAAAAGGCTACGCCATGCTGGATATGGATGATATATCGAACAATCTGACCTGCCTGTTTGATACGATCCTTGAACATGTTTCCCCTCCTTCCGGTGACGCGAATTCACCACTGCAAATATTGGCCACCACGCTTGACTGGGATGATTACGTTGGCCGTATTGTCATCGGACGCATTGCCAATGGCAGTATCCGGATGGGCCAGGATATCACGGTGTTGCATGCTGATGGAAGCCGTTCCTCAGCGCGGATTACCAGAATTCTCGGTTTTCAGGGCTTGGATCGTATTGAGATTGAATCAGCCACGGTTGGCGATATTGTCGCCATGGCCGGTATCGAAACGATTCACATTGGCGAAACCATTGCGGATAAAGAGAACCCCGTTGCTCTCCCGGTCATCCATGTGGACGAGCCCACGCTGACTATGGAAATACACGTCAACAACTCACCGCTGGCCGGCACGGAAGGCAAGTTTGTAACCACCCGCCAGATTCGGGATCGCCTGATGAAAGAGATTCGTACCAATGTGGCCATGCGTGTCGAAGACACGGAGACAGGTGATGTCTACAAGGTTTCGGGACGCGGTGAGTTGCACATCGGAATTTTACTGGAGAATATGCGTCGCGAGGGTTTCGAGATGGCTGTCTCGCGGCCTACCGTCATCACTCACCAGGTTGCCGGTGTCAAACAGGAGCCGTATGAGCATGTCACCGTGGATGTCAAAGACAAATATCAGGGTTCGGTGATCGAAAAATTGGGCAAACGCGGCGCGGAGATGAGGCACATACAGAACAATCCCGATGGCACCACGCGTATTGAATTTCATTGCCCGACGCGCGGCTTGATCGGCTATACATCGGAGTTTCTGACCGATACGCGCGGAACGGGTGTGCTGCATCACGTCTTCCACGAATATGGTCCATTCATCGGTGAACTGCCTGGGCGTAAGAATGGCGTTATGATTTCCAATGGCGCGGGGGAATCGGTAGCCTTTGCGCTGTGGAAATTACAGGAACGCGGCAGGATGTTTATTGGCCCAAATGTGAAACTCTATGAGGGTATGATTATCGCCATCCATGCACGTGATAACGATCTGGTCGTGAATGCCACCAAAGGAAAAAAACTGACGAATGTGCGCGCATCCGGCAAGGATGATGCCATTGATCTGGTGCCTCCGCTTCAGTTTACGCTGGAGCGCACCATTGAGTTTATCGCCGATGATGAACTGGTGGAGATTACGCCGAAATCCATCCGTTTGCGCAAGCGCCATCTCAGTGAGATTGATCGCAAACGTTCAAAGCGGGACTAAAACCTTAGTCGAGTAGTTCATTCATTACTGAATTTCACCCTCACAGAACCGGACGTGC
>CAZBJB010000008.1:0-35792 GCA_964492105.1 uncultured Zetaproteobacteria bacterium | reverse complement strand
ATCTTAGCAAGGGTGCTTAGCCTCCGCTACCATGCAAAATCCGATGGTAGACCCTGCTTCTGCTTTTGTGTTTCATTGCCCGGCCGCACTGCAAGACGCTCCTTTTACACCATAAATCAAATATGAATCGCCCGCCCCTCGGCGTTCAGTACGGCTTCATGCAGTATCTCGGATAACGTCGGGTGCGGAAACATATGATGAATTAATTCCACCTCGGTGGTTTCCAGCGTACGCGCCAGTTGTAGCGAGACAATCAGTTCAGTGGCTTCGGCGCCGACGATGTGCACGCCCAGCAGTTCGCCCGTCCCGGCATGGAAGATGGTCTTGACCATACCCTCGGTTTCGCCCATGCCCAGCGCTTTTCCGTTTGGCGCATAGGCCATACGCCCGATTTTCACCGGAATATCCTCATCCTTGCACTGCTTTTCGGTTTTACCACAGGAACCGACCTGCGGCTGGCAGTAAGTGCAACCCGGAACATTTCCATAGTCCACCGCGTCCGGATTGAGCCCGGCAATGGCTTCGATACAGACGATACCTTCATGCGATGCCACATGCGCCAGCGCGGGTGCGCCGATTACATCGCCAATCGCGTATACGCCGGGGTGATCGGTGCGGCAATAATTATCCACCTCAATGGTGTTATGCTCAATCTTCAACTGTGTGTGTTCAGCACCGATATTGTCCGTATTGCCAAGCACACCGACAGCAATGAGACACCAGTCGCCTTCAATGCTCTCTTCCTCGCCCCTGATCTCGTAGGTTACAATAGCTTTACCCTTGACGGCCTTCGCCGAGGAGACCATCGCACCGGTGGCGATCCTGATACCATTTTTTTTGAAACTGCGATCCACCACTGCCGAAATTTCATGATCCTCCAGTGGTAAAACCTGTCCGGCAGCCTCAATGACCGTCACCTCCGATCCCATCGCGTGATAGAAATAGGCGAACTCCATACCGATTGCGCCGGAGCCGATGATAATCAGTTTTTTCGGTATCTTTTTCGGTATCAGTGCCTGCTTGTAGGTCATGATGACCTTGTTATCCACTTCCATCCCGGGAAATGCGCGTGCTCTTGCGCCGGTGGCGATGATCACATGTTTGGCCGTAACCCCGGTGGACTGCCCATCCCTCTCGATCCGCAGTGTGTTACCCGCTTCAAAGTGCGCCATACCCTCAATATGTGTCACTTTGTTCTTTCTGAACAGAAAACCGATACCCTTACTCAGTTTTTCGGAAATTTTTCGTGAACGCGCGACCGCTTGCGCCAGATCGGGTTTGGCCGCATCAATCCCCAAGCCCAGTTCCTTGCCCTGACGGTTAATCACATTGACCAGTTCAGCCGTACGCAGCAGCGCCTTGGTCGGGATACAGCCCCAGTTCAGGCAGATGCCACCCAGATGCGTGGACTCGATACAGGCCGTCTTCAGGCCCAGCTGGGCAGCACGAATCGCCGCCACGTAGCCCCCGGGGCCCGCACCGATGATCACCACGTCGTATTCGCCCGTGGTATTGAATATTCCAGATGGTTTGAGGTGCGGATCGTGTTCGGTATCTTCTGCGGTACTGGCGCCTCGGGCCGCAGTCAGTGTTTTAATGACCTGTTCGGGTGTAGCGACCGCTACGGGAGCCGCCGCCTTGACCGTGGTATCGGTTAAAGGTGTTTCGCCGACGCCCTCCGGCATGTAATCCTCCGGTATGTCTTCATCATCCTCGGCAATCACCGCAATGGGCGATCCGACCGGCACCACCGACCCTTCCGGTTGCAGAATCCTGTGCAAGACCCCTTCGTCCACGACTTCCATTTCCATGGTGGCCTTATCCGTTTCAATTTCGGCCATGACTTCACCGGAGGCCAGCTCATCACCCACACTTTTCAGCCAGTGGACAATCCTTCCCTCGGTCATCGTCGGAGAAAACTGGGACATATAAACATCAATCGGCATGTTTCACCTCATCGGTTAAATAAGAACGCCTGCAGGCGTCTCCAGATGTTTCTTCAACGCAGCCATGAATTCAGCACCCACAGCGCCATCGACTACGCGATGATCACAGGACAAGGTCAGCGTCATCATGTTCTTCACCTTCACCTCGCTGTCTTCCACGACAGCACGCTCCCCGACTGCGCCAACGGCCAGGATCGCACCTTCGGGCGGGTTGACGATGGCGGCAAACTGTTGAATTCCGTACATGCCAAGGTTGGATATCGAGAATGTACCACCGCCGTACTCCTCCGGTTTTAATTTACCGGCTTGGGCGCGTACCGCCAGTGCCTTCACTTCACTGGAAATGTCGACCACACTCTTCCGCTCGGCAAAACGAATCACCGGCGTCATCAGGCCGCCCTTAATCGCGATTGCAACCGAGATATGTGCATGCTTGTGTTGCAACGTATGTGTATCGGTCCAGCTGGCGTTGGCCGCCGGTACATCCACCAGCGCTTTGGCCACGGACTTGATGATAAAATCGTTTACGGAGAGTTTGAATGCGCCACCGGCCGCATCATTCAGTTGCGCACGCAGATCCATTAAGCGGTCCATGGCTACGTCAATAGTCAGATAGAAATGCGGCACCCTTTGCTTGGATTCAACAAGACGACGGGCAATGGCTTTGCGCATCATTGAATTTTCAATACGCTCGAACTCATCCGCATGATAAGGTAACGATTCCCGTGGCAATGGACGGGCCGGAGGTGCTATCGTACTCGCGCCCGTGCCAAGATTGATACGCTGGCGAACGGCCTTCCCAATATCAGCCCTGGTGATGCGCCCGTTTGCACCGGTACCGGTAATCATCGTCAAGTTTAACCCTTCCTGTTTGGCCATGCGACGCGCCAGCGGGCTGACCTTGATGCGGCTGGTTTTGGCGGGTTGATCCACCGCTTGGGCTACGGGGTCTTCGGCCACGGCCTGGGTGCGTTCTTCGGTTAAGGCCGCCGTGGCGGCGGATGCTTCGCCGGATTGCGGCATATAGTCACCGGGTACGTCCTCGCCTTCCTCGGCGATAACGGCAATCGGTGCGCCGACCGGCACCACCGACCCTTCCGGTTGCAGAATCCTGTGCAAGACCCCTTCGTCCACGACTTCCATTTCCATGGTGGCCTTATCCGTTTCAATTTCAGCCATAACCTCACCGGAAGTCAGTTCATCGCCTTCTGTTTTCAGCCAGCGGACAATTTTACCTTCAGTCATCGTCGGAGAAAGCTGGGGCATATAAACATCAATCGGCATACTTCACCTCACTCTTAAGTCAGCAAAGCCGGAACCAAACAGGCTGTGCACCACAGAGGCGACAGAGAGCACAGAGAATATCGAATGGGGAAAAATACCAGGGTTTATTCTCAGATTTTGTTTTCCTCTGTGTATCTCTGTGCTCTCTGTGGTGAAATATCTTGTGCATTTTGCATTAGATGTCACGGATAAGGAACTGACCACAGAGAGGCAGAGCAATGACTGGATGCTCTCCGTGGCGAAATTTTTCATCATGCGCGGTTGCAGACCACGCGGGCAGCTTCAACAATCTCGGCAACGCTGGGCAGCGCCAGCATTTCCAGATTAGCGGCGTATGGCATGGGTACATCCTTACCGGTAATGCGCACAACAGGCGCATCCAGATCATCGAAGCCCTTTTCCATAATACGTGCTGAAATTTCGGCGCTGATGCCTGCAAAACGCCAGCCTTCTTCAATCACAACCGCCCGGTTCGTTCTGGCCACCGAAGCCAGAATGGTGCTTTCATCCAGCGGCTTGATCGTACGCGGATCGATCACTTCAGCATCAATACCCTGTTTGGCCAATTCATGGGCAGCGGCCAGCGCATAGCCGGCCATGCGCGAATGGGCGATCAGGGTTACATCGTTACCTTGACGTTTGATATCAGCTTTACCCAACGGAATGACATATTCTTCGTCCGGCACATCACTGATGTCGCTGTAATTGATCTCATGCTCAATAAAAATAACGGGATCGTTATCACGGATTGCGGATTTGAGCAGTCCTTTGGCATCATATGGGTTGGACGGCATGACCACCTTTAATCCCGGCACATTGGCCATCCAGTTTTCCAGACTCTGGGAGTGCTGCGCACCCACGCGCGCCGCGCCACCCCCCGCGCCACGCAACACCATGGGTACGCCATATTGGCCGGCTGACATATAATTCATTTTTGCCGCAGCATTAACGATTTGATCCAGTGCCAGAATCGCGAAATTCCACGTCATAAACTCAATGATGGGCCGCAGTCCAGCCATCGCGGCACCTACGCCGAGACCCGCGAAACCCAGCTCGGTGATGGGCGTATCGATCACGCGTCCGGATCCGAATTTGTCCAGCATGCCCTGACTGACCTTATAGGCGCCATTGTATTCCGCAACTTCCTCGCCCATCAGGAATACGGATTCATCACGCTCCATTTCCTCGCACATCGCCTGATTCAATGCTTCGCGACAGGTGATCTTGCTCAAGTTAAGCCCTTGTATGCTGACTGGTGGGCATGACGATCCAATCATTACCGATGAGATGCAAGAAAAATCGGGCACGGTACGCTCCCTGCGCGTAAGCGAGGTTCAACGAAGCATCTCGCGACCGTGATGCGTCCCGAAGGGCTTCCCTCCCGATAGAGCCTGCCGTCGTGGCTCGTCTTTCATTCAAATGTATCAAAGGCCACCCCTCACGCCTTGCGTCCGGTCGGTAGGCGGTGCACTGAAGAGCAAGGCGCGTACGAAGGAAAGGCTGGCTCCATGGGGAACAGCAGTAGCATGATCGTCATTCAGCATCAAAGGGATCTAGCTCACCTTGCCCGGATGGGGGTATGCGCCTTCAATCGGATCGGCGTACACGTCGGTCCACAGCTCCGTGGCATCGGGTTGCGGTTGTGCTTCCGCCGCCTTGACGATGGTATTGATTTCCTTCTTGATATCCTTGTCTCTATCATTGAATGATTCTTCGCTGGCGAGGGTTGCCTCGATCATTTGCCCTTGCAGACGCGCAATCGGATCACGGCCCGTACGCCATTCATCTACCTCTTCGCGTGTACGGTAGGTGGCCGGATCAGACATCGAATGCCCACGGTAACGGTAGGTGATGGCCTCCACGATAATGGGGCCATTACCCGTGCGGGCATGGGTAATGGCTTCGTCCATTTTACGTTCCACTTCGAGCACATCCATGCCGTCCAGTTGCATGCCCGGCACCTTGAAACTGATACCACGTTTGAACAGGTGTGTTTCCGCTGAGGCGCGGTCCAGTGCCGTGCCCATGGCGTACTGGTTATTTTCTACCACGAAGACGATGGGCAGCTTCCAGAGTGACGCCATATTCATCGATTCGTACACCGCGCCCTGATTGATGGCGCCATCGCCAAGAAAACACAGCGTGACACGGTTGTCCTTGCGGTACCATGATGAGAAACCAAAGCCAAGAGCGACGGGTACCTGTTCACCGACGATACCATTGCCGCCGGCAAAGTTGAGACTGGCATCGAACATATGCATCGATCCGCCTTTACCCTTGACGATGCCACCGGCGCGGCCCAGGAGTTCCGCCATGACGGCGGTCGGATCCGCGCCACGCGCCAGAACATGGCCATGATCGCGGTAACCGGTCAGAAAATAATCGGAAGCCTTGGCTGCGTGCTGTGCGCCGACGCATACCGCTTCCTGTCCGTTGCACAGATGGCAGAAGCCGCCAATTTTCTTCAGCCCGTACAGTTGTCCCGCTTTTTCCTCGAAACGCCGTATAAACAGCATTGAATCGTGCATGGCATGCAGGGTTTCAGCGTGGTATTCACGGCCTTCCCGGATGATGCCATGACCGGACTGGCCGGTATGTTTCTGGTTGGCGGACATGAATTCCCCTGTATCGAACTTTAACCCGAACCAGTTGTGACGAAGTCGTAAAAAATCCATCCATGGGCGCTTTGATGACTTCTTGCGAGGTCGTCATTGATGAACACTCCGGGTTAAGACAGCGTATGATGCCCCAGCCGGGCGTCAGCGGCAACTAGCCTGCACTATTCACAAATGCTGCCGCGCCCTTGCTTGTTCCTTTGTTCGCCCCGAAGCGCTCGTCGGTCGCCCGTATGCACGGCTGCGGTCTCCTTTCTCGGAATTTGTTGCGAACAAAGGCCCTTCGCAATCATCACGGCGATTTATGAATAGTTCAGGATACATCGCTTTTCAGCAGCCATCACGACGATTTCGTTCCAGGTTGGTCAGGCTGTCTTGACCGGAAAGCCATAGATTACTACGCTTCACGGCCTTTGCGGAACATGTCGCAACGGAGTACACGGACAAAAAGACCCGTGCGGGGTGTGCACGTCATGTAAACCCCGTTCCTAACCGGCATATTTGCAACGATTTATGATGTATTGGCGCGTAGCTCAGTGGGAGAGCATCACCTTGACACGGTGGGGGTCGGCAGTTCAATCCTGCCCGCGCCAACCATTTTTTTATAACCTGCAAGAGGCTCTTATGCGTGTCTTTTATTATGGAGGGGCATCATTGCTATGAATATTCGACTGCCTGACGGTTCAATCCGTACCCTGAATGCGGGTGCAACTGCTTACGATCTGGCCACCGATATCGGATCGAGGTTGGCGCGGGCGACGATCGCCGCCACGGTGAACGGTAAACAGGTGGATACCACGCATGTATTACATGACGGCGATGACGTTTCCCTGGTTACCGATAAATCCGATGATGGCATTAATGTCATCCGGCATTCCACCGCGCATCTGATGGCCATGGCGGTACAGGAATTATTCCCCGAATCCCAGGCCACTATTGGTCCGGTGATTAAAGATGGGTTTTATTACGATTTCGCGTTTGATCGTCCGTTCACGCCTGATGATCTGGAGAAAATCGAAGCAAAAATGCGGGAAATGTCAAAGCTCAAACTGGATGTTCAACGGGAGGAATGGGATCGCGACAAGGCTATCCACTATTTCGAGGGGCTGGGCGAGCAATACAAGGCCAAGCTGATTGGCCGCATTCCCGAAGGTGAAGTGGTAAGCTTGTACAGGCAGGGGGGCTGGGTCGATCTATGCCGGGGACCGCATGTTCCGAACATTGGCAAACTCAAGTGTTTTAAGCTGATGAAGGTGGCCGGTGCCTACTGGGAAGGAAACTCGAATAATGAACAGTTACAGCGCATCTATGGTACGGCCTGGGCCAGGAAGGATGATTTAAAGGCATATTTGTATCGCCTGGAAGAGGCCGGGAAACGAGATCATCGCAAATTGGCTAAATCACTCGATCTCTTCCACTTTCAGGAGGAAGCGCCGGGCATGGTGTTCTGGCACCCGAAGGGCTGGAGTTTATGGCAGGTGGTGGAACATGAGATCCGATCGGTTATGTGCGCCAACGACTATAAGGAAATCAGGACACCGCAGATTGTGGATAGAAAATTATGGGAGAGGTCGGGGCACTGGGACAAGTTCCATGATGAGATGTTCACAACGAACACGGAGAACCGGGATTACGCCATCAAGCCGATGAATTGCCCGTGTCATATTCAGGTATTTAACCAGACGCTGCACTCCTACCGCGATCTGCCGTTCAGGCTGGCCGAATTTGGCTCCTGTCACCGTCATGAACCGTCCGGTACGCTGCACGGTCTGATGCGTCTTCGGAATTTCGTGCAGGATGATGCGCATATCTTCTGTACCGAAGGTCAGATTCAGGACGAGGTTTTCCACTTCATTGATCTGACCCATGAAGTGTACCATCGGTTTGGGTTTGAGGATGTGATGATCTCCCTGTCCGACCGGCCGGATAAGCGTGTCGGCACCGATGAGCAGTGGGATAAGGCGGAAGCAGCGCTGCATCAGGCACTTGAGTCGAAGGGGCTTGAGTATGGCGAAAATCCCGGAGAGGGCGCGTTTTACGGACCGAAGATTGAGTTTTCGCTGAAGGATTGTCTGGGCCGTGTGTGGCAGTGCGGCACCATTCAGGTGGATTTCTCCATGCCGGGACGGCTGGGTGCTGAATATGTAGCCGAGGATTCATCCCGCCAGACGCCGGTGATGCTGCATCGGGCTATTTTGGGTTCGATGGAACGCTTTATTGGTATCCTGATTGAGCATTATGAGGGAAAATTTCCGTTCTGGCTGGCGCCGGTGCAGGCTGTGCTGTGCAATATTACGGATGCGCAGGCGGATTATGCGCAAGAGGCACGCGATTACTTTCGGCAGGCCGGTTTCAGGGTGGATACGGACTTGCGCAATGAGAAAGTCGGCTATAAAGTGCGCGTCCTTACGCTTCTTCGCGTGCCCTTTATTCTGGTGGTAGGGGATCGGGAGCGGGAGAGGAAAACGGTGGCGGTACGTAACCTGAAGGGTGAAAACCTGGGATCGATACCGCTGGATGTATGGCTGGCCGAAATGCGGCGCATGCAACGGGAGTATGAATAGTTTGAATAAAACATCGGCAGGGGAATTTCATCGCTAAAAAGGAATTAACGATAAACCACGATATCGACGCTGCCAGGGTTCGGGTGATTGGTAGTGATGGGGAACAGATTGGTGTGTTGCCACGGGTGCAGGCGATTGCCGAGGCGGAAGGGAAGGGCCTTGATTTGGTGATGATGTCGCCCAATGCCGTCCCGCCAGTATGCAAGGTGATGGACTACGGCAAGTTCAAATACGAACAGAGCAAGAAGGCCAACCTTGCCAGGAAGAATCAGCATATTGTGCAGACCAAGGAAGTGAAGGTGCGTGCCAGCACGGATCAGCATGATATGGACGTGAAAATGAAACGTGCGCGCCAGTTTCTGGAAGATGGCAACAAGGTAAAGCTTTCCATGCGCTTTCGTGGCAGGGAGATGGTCTATGCTTCGCGTGGCGCTGAACAATTGAAACGCATTGCAGAGGAGTTGAGGGAATTGGGTAAGGTAGAAAACATGCCCAATATGGAAGGCCGGCAGATGATCATGGTCATCGGACCACTGAGAAAGTAGAGCCTCTTGCGAAACTCTGGGTGGATGAGCGGCACTCCCACTTTGAGACCATTTTCGGGATTGAATGAGCTGCATGGTGGTTCCATGGAGCGAAATTCAAGCTCGGAAATGGGCCGAAGTGGGGAAGCCGATCGCCGATCATGAGTTTTGCAAGAGACTCAGTAGTTACAAAATATAACGGAGCAGGTTGAACATGCCCAAGATGAAATCAAACAGTGGCGCCGCAAAACGGTTTTCCAGAACCGGGCGTGGTAAGTGGAAACGTAACAATGCCTTCGCCAATCACATTTTAACCAAAAAGTCACAGAAACGGAAGCGTAATTTCCGTGGCACCGAGATGGTGGCGGCCGCCGACGTGCGTTCTCTGAACCGGATGATTCCGTACAAGTAAGGCCGGACAGATAAGGAGATAGACGATGGCTCGTGTAAATTCCCGTGTTCAGGCGCATGCCCGCCACAAAAAGGTTATCAAGGCGGCCAAGGGGTATCGTGGCCGGCGCAAGAGTTGTTTTCGTGTTGCTGCGCAGGCTGTGGACAAGGCGCGACAATATGCCTACCGCGATCGCAAGGTTAAAAAACGTGAATTCCGTCGCTTGTGGATTGCCCGAATCAATGCTGCCGCAAGAATGAACGGTCTTTCCTATTCGTGTTTCATGCACGGTCTTTCTGAAGCAGGAATTGAACTGAACCGTAAGATACTGGCCGATATCGCCGTGTGCGATGCGGAAGGTTTTGCGAAGCTGGCGGAAACAGCTCGCGCACGGATTCAGTAACAACACTTTTTCCGGTTTCGACCGGTTGTCAGCGTAGATACGATCGAAGGCAGGGCTGTTCGCAGTCCTGCTTTTTTTATTACGGAGGCGCAAAGATTTTGTGTCTTTGTAATAAAAAAGGGGTAAAGGATGATGAGCGATATTGATGCGCTGCAAAGGCAGTTGGAATTGTTACGGGCACAAGCGATGGCTGTATTTTCGGCAGCTGAAAACCTGAATGATCTGGAACAGTTGCGTGTCCGGTATCTGGGCAAGAAGGGAGTATTGACCGAAGTACTGAAGGGTGTTGGTAAACTGCCGCCCGCGGATCGTCCGATAATGGGTCAGCATGTGAACCGTACCAAGGTCGCGTTGGCGACAGCACTGGAGCGGTGTGAAGCCAAGCTGGGCGTGAAAGCCAGGGCAGCACGCATCGAGGCCGAGCGCGTCGATGTGACGCTGCCAGGCCGCGAAGCTGCCAGTGGCGTATTGCACCCGGTACAGCAGGGGCTGGATGAGATGATCGCAATCTTCTCGTGGATGGGTTTTGCAGTGGCCGAGGGCCCCGAAATCGAGGATGAGTTTCATAATTTCGATGCGCTCAATATTTCCCCCGAACATCCGGCGCGCGCCATGCATGACACCTTTTTCATTAAGGATATGGAGGCCAGTGGGGATAACCCCGGGCCAATGCTGCTCAGAACCCACACATCGCCGGTACAGATTCGCGCCATGAAACGCTTTCTGGCGGGGGGCGGTACGCCGCCGCTGGCCGTGGTGGCGCCGGGCCGCGTGTACCGTTGCGATTACGATGTGACCCATTCACCGATGTTTCATCAGGTTGAGGTGTTCAAGGTCGATCACGATGTATCGATGGCGCACCTGAAAGGCGTATTAAAACATTTCCTCTCCTCCTATTTCGAAAAGGATGTCCCGGTTCGTTTGCGACCGCACTATTTTCCATTTACCGAACCGTCAGCTGAAGTGGATATCGGTTGCGTATTCTGTGGAGGTGCGGGTTGCCGCATTTGTAAGGGCAGTGGCTGGCTGGAGGTATTGGGTAGCGGCATGATTCATCCGAATGTGTTGGCATCGGTTGGTATTGATGCCAGTGGATTCTCCGGCTTTGCATTCGGCCTCGGCGTAGAGCGGCTGGTAATGCTGAAGCAGGGCATTCCCGATTTGCGACTGTTTTTTGAAAATGATATTCGATTCCTTCGCAGGATGGGAGTGGCAAAATGAAAATTCCTTTTTCCTGGCTAAAACAGCACGTGGCATTGACTGCGACACCCGCCAAAATTTCGGATGATCTGATTCGTTTGGGTCATGAGGTTGAGGGCGTTGAACAGCCACGCGCCGCCGTTCATGGTGTGCGGATTGGACTGATTGAGGCGAAGATCCCACACCCTAATGCCGATAAATTAAGTCTGCTGAAAGTGAATATCGGTGAGGCCGAGCCACTGGATATCGTCTGTGGCGCGTCCAATATGGGTGAGGGTGACAAAGTGCCGGTGGCCACCATCGGTACATCGCTGCCGAATGGTCTGACGATCAGGAAAGGAAGAATCCGTGGTGAAGTGAGTTGTGGTATGTGCTGTTCCGGGGCTGAACTGGGGCTGGCCGAGGATGCGGCCGGGTTGTTGATTCTGCCAAGGGATGCGCCGATCGGTGCGGAAGTGGGCGAGTTCCTTAATCTGGAAGAAGCGGTGTTTGATCTTTCCATTACGCCGAATCGTGGTGATTGCATGAATGTACACGGCCTTGCCCGTGATCTGGCTGCCGAGGCGGGTTTGTCATTGGCGGAAATCGAGGTGGCTGACATCGGCGTTGATGACGCTATTCCAGCGCCTGCCGTGTCCGTATCCGTGGAACAGGATTGTCCTGTGTATATGGCCCGAAGGATTGAGGGCGTAACGGTAGGCGATTCTCCATCCTGGATGCAGGTTCGCCTGATCATGGCGGGTATGCGTCCGGTTAACGGCATTGTCGATGTGTTGAACACGATCATGCTTGATCTGGGGCAGCCGATGCATGCCTTTGATCTCGATAAACTTGATGGCGATATCGCTGTCCGTTCAGCCGCCAGTGGCGAAGCATTCGTGGCGCTGGGCGGGCGTGAGTTGGAACTGCATGCGGGCGATCTGGTGGTGACCGATCACAGCAGCATCATTGCGCTGGCGGGTATTATGGGTTCGGAGCCGTCCGGCGTGAGTGAATCGACGACCAACATCGTGCTGGAATCAGCCTTTTTCCGTCCGGCCAGGGTCAGTGAAACGCGCCGCATTTACGCCATGGTATCCGAGGCGTCGATACGCTTCGAGCGCGGTGTTGATCCGGCCATGATTGCCGTAGCCATGCGGCGGGCCACGTCCATGATTACAGGGTTATTTGGAGGCTCGGCTGGCGATATCACCGTTTGTGGTGATGCTGCTGATATCAATGCGGGCCGCGAAGTCAGCTGCGCCGTTTCCCGTATTACATCAAGACTGGGCATCGATATTCCCGCATCGGTGGATGATGTGTTGAAGCGAATGGGTTTCGGCATTTCGAGAGAAGGTGACAGGCTTCATGTGACCGTTCCATCATTCCGGCCTGATGTTTCAATTCCCGAGGATATCTCCGAGGAATATGCACGGGTGATCGGTTTCGATGCGATTCCCGAACTGCTACCCCCGCTGGAGATATTCGTACCGGTCAAACAGGATCGTTCCATTCATGATGCCGTCGCCGGCGGGTTTTTGCAGGTGGTGACGTATGCATTTGTGTCCGCCAGGGAACAGCGGCAGTTTGTCGCCGATGATGGCGCGGACATTGAGCTTGCGAACCCGATTTCCGATGCGATGAGCGTGATGCGCCGATCGATTTGGCCAGGACTGCTGAACGTCGCCAGACATAACCTGAACCGGCAGCAGCCGGGTGTGGTGTTGGCGGAGCAGGGTCGAGTTTATGTCAGAACGGACGCTGGGCATACCGAAAATAATGTCATTGCATGGTTGATGACTGGCGAAGTGCAGCGGGATGCGTGGCATGATAAATCGCGACAGGCTGATTTCTTTGATTTAAAAGGCGCGGTCGAGGCATGGCTGACGCTACGTAGGCTGACGGGACGTTTTATGGCCGACGACGGCATTCAGGGATTACAGGCGGGTCAGAGCGCGAAGATTCTCGTGGGTCGCGCCGAAGCGGGTCGAATGGGGTGTGTTGATCATGATATTGCCGCCGGGTTTGATGTTGATACCCCCGTTTTCGTCGCTGATATTAATCTCGATGTGCTACCGCCGGGCAAGGAGGCCAGGTTTGCGGCGCTTCCTGGATTTCCGGGCGTGGAACGTGATCTGGTGTTTCTGTTTGATCGGGATATTCAGGCTGAAGGGATTCTGCAAACGGTGCGCAAGGCTGGTGGCAAGCTGATCACCGATGCGCGTATTTTTGACCGCTATGAGGGCAAAGGTGTTCCTGACGGCCAGATCAGCCTTGGCGTGCGTTTCATCCTGCAGGCACCGGATCGTACGCTGACGCAGGATGATTCCGATGCGGCCTCGGATGCGATTGTCATGGCTATGGACAAACGGTTTGGAGCAAGCCTGCGGAGTTAACCTGGACGATTCACAAATGCTACCGCGCCCTCGCTCGTTCCTTTGCCCGCAACGAATTCCTGCTCAGGCGTCTGTAAGCGCCGCTACGGTCTTCTTCGCAGGAATCCGCTGCGAACAAAGGCCCGGCACGATCATCGCGGCGATTTATGAATAGTCCAGGTTAACCCGAATAGCGCCAGCTTAACCCATCTTTGGAGCCTCTTGCAAAACTCGTGCGCGGCGATCTTGCGTTGGGTGGTGGTTTGCCGGATGTACATGGATGCAAAACTGCCGCCGGGAAAAGCAGGACGTCAAACAATATGACGCGAACGTGGCACTACAATACGAACTAAAGCCACAAAGTCTACAATTTGCTTTTGGCGACAAGGGTGCTACAATCCGCCGCTGAAAATTTGATCCGGCTTTATCAAGAGCAGTGGAGGGTTTCAGGCCCTGTGAAACTGCGGCAACCGGCCAACGGTGTTAGCTCGGATTATCCATAAATACTGCCGCGACCATCACGGCGATTTGTGAATAAACCGGGTTAGACGTGTAACATCCGAGGCGTCCGGTGCCAATGCCTGCTTCCTGATTGAAAGGAAGAGCGATGAGGTGCGGTTGTCAATGCTGGCGGTTCCTCGCGCATACAACCTCGCTTTATTCAGGCGGGGTTTTTTTTTGCCCATTCTTCCGCCGGTATTGGAGATGCTTGAATGAGCGAGAGTATTGTGCGCGCGTTGAAATGCCGGGAGTGCGGTCAGGAATATGGTATCGCACCGGAGCATGTGTGCGAATTCTGCTTCGGGCCGCTGGAAGTGGCCTATGATTACGACAAACTGACCGGAATATTCACCCGTGAATTGATTGAGTCGCGTCCGCAAACAATGTGGCGTTACAAGGAACTGTTGCCGATTGATAACGATCCGACGGTGGGCGTGCAGAATGGTTTCACCCCATTGGTACGCGCCCTCAATCTGGAAAAGACACTGGGTGTATCCGGGCTGTACATCAAGAATGACTCGGTATGTTACCCAAGCCTGTCGTTCAAGGATCGCGTAGTGTCCGTTGCCTTATCCAAGGCGGTGGAGTTTGGCTATAAAACCGTGGCCTGTGCATCCACGGGCAATCTGGCCGGTTCGGTGGCGGCCAACGCGGCAGCGGCGGGACTCAAATCCTATGTATTCATTCCGCATGATCTGGAGCGGGGAAAGGTGTTGGGCGCGGCTGTTTACGGCACCACGATGGTGGGCATCAAGGGCAATTACGATGATGTGAACCGTCTGTGTTCGGAGATCGCCGGAAAATACGACTGGGCTTTCGTCAACGTCAACGTACGTCCATTCTATGCCGAAGGATCGAAAACGCTCAGTTATGAGGTTATGGAGCAACTGGGCTGGCGTGCGCCGAAGCATGTGGTGGTACCGATGGCATCGGGCTCGTTGTGTACCAAGATTCACAAGGCTATCAGGGAATTCGTGCAGCTCGGGTTGGTGGAGGATGTACAGACCCGAATGTATGGCGCGCAGGCCACGGGTTGTTCACCCATTGCCAGATCGGTGAAGGAGGGAACGGATCTGATCCATCCGGTGCGGCCCGACACCATTGCCAAATCGCTGGCCATTGGCAATCCGGCGGACGGGTATTACGCCAATCGGGTGATACGTAAAACAGGAGGCTGGGCCGAGGACGTGTCTGACGATGAGATTGTCGCGGCGATACGTCTGCTGGCTGAAACCGAGGGTATCTTCACGGAAACAGCCGGGGGGGTTACCCTTGGTGTGGCCATGAAGCTGATTAAGCAGGGCCGCATTCCGTGTGACGAGTCCATCGTCCTGTGTATAACAGGCAATGGTCTGAAGACGCAGGAAGCGATTGCCGGGAAGGTGGCTGAGCCCCGCATCATCGGCCCGAGTCTGGATGAGTTTGACGCATTGGCCGAGGTGGATGCGTCGCAACTGACGGGGCAAGCAGTGGGCAATGATCAGTAGGCTGACGACTGCCAGCGAGTAATCCAAATCACAGGAGAGATGATATCATGAGTGTAACCGTACGAATTCCAACCCCGTTGCGTAAGTTGACCGATGGCGCCGATGAGGTGTCGGTTGAAGCAGCCAGCGTGGGTGAAATGATTGAGAGCCTGGAAGGCGCGCACGCCGGGTTGAAGGAACGTTTGTGTGATGAATCCGGTGAGATTCGCCGTTTTGTGAATATTTATGTAAACGATGAAGATGTACGTTTTCTTCAGGGAAAGGGTACGCAACTGTCGGATGATGATCAGGTGTCCATCGTGCCCGCCATTGCCGGCGGAAAATGATGAACAGGAGATCAGGTTGAAACAGCGCGTTTATCTGACGTTTTCAAAGGATACGGTGCGTGAACCTCTGATCTGGAGGGTAGGGCATACGTTCGATGTTATTACCAATATTCGCACCGCCGAGGTCAAAGAGGGTATGGGGCTGGTCGGGTTGGAGATTGAGGGCGCGCAGGATGCCGTCGAGCAGGCGCTGGCCTGGCTTACAGCAGAGGGGGTGCACGTCGATCCCATCGAACAGAACGTTATCGAAGGCTGAACAGTTAAAACAGTGCAGGAAGTACTATCGTTGTTGCAAGAGGCTCACAAGAACTTCACAAGAATTAACAATAACAGGAGTGTATTATGGCTATATTCAATAATATCGCGGAAACGGTGGGGCATACGCCGCTGGTGCGTTTACAGCGCATGGGTGGTGATTTGCATGCTGAAATTCTATTGAAGCTGGAATTCCGTAATCCGCTGAACTCCGTTAAGGACCGTATTGGCAAGGCGATGATCGAGGCTGCCGAAGCGGATGGAAGTCTCAAACCTGGTGGCGTCATTGTGGAACCCACCAGTGGCAATACAGGCATCGCGTTGGCATTCGTTGCGCGTGCCAAGGGGTACCGTTGTATATTAACCATGCCGGAATCCATGAGTCTGGAGCGGCGGAAGCTGCTGAAATTACTGGGTGCGGAACTGCAATTGACGCCAGCGGAGAAGGGCATGAAGGGGGCGATCGAGAAGGCGGCCGAGATTGTCAGCCAGACCGATGGCGCCTTCATGCCACAACAGTTTGAGAATCCGGCTAATCCCGGGATTCATCGTAAAACGACAGCGGAAGAAATCTGGGCGGATACCGGGGGTCGCGTCGATGCAATGGTCGCGGGCGTGGGAACGGGCGGCACCATCACCGGCGTAGCCGAAGCGTTGAAGCCGCGTAATCCTGACTTTCAGGCTATTGCGGTGGAGCCTGCTGATTCGCCCGTTATTTCCGGCGGTAAGCCGGGGCCGCACAAGATTCAGGGTATTGGCGCGGGGTTTATTCCGAAGAATCTACACATGGACATCGTCGATAGCGTCGAGTTGGTCAGCAATGAGGAAGCCCTGGATACAGCGCGGCGCTTGTCGGCGGAAGAAGGTATTGCCGGTGGTATTTCCTCCGGCGCGGCCATGGCCGCGGCATTGAAGGTGGCGGCAAGACCGGAGATGAAGGGCAAACGCATCGTGGTGATCCTTCCCTCCATGGCGGAACGTTATATGTCTACGGATTTATTCAAGGGCATTGATGCATGATTGATTTTACGGAAGAACAGATCGAGCGCTATTCACGCCATATTATCCTGCCGGAGGTTGGCGGTGAGGGCCAGAGCACTTTGCTCAAGTCCAGCGTGTTCATGGTTGGCGCGGGCGGTCTGGGCAGCCCCGTAGCGTATTACCTTGCCGCAGCGGGTGTGGGCACCATTGGCATCGCCGACGCCGATGTGGTGGACATATCCAACCTCCAGCGCCAGATCATTCACAATAACGAGCGCATTGGCATGGAGAAGGTGGAGAGCGCAAAGAAGACCATACAGGCGTTGAATCCTGATGTGGATGTGATCACTTACACCGAGCGCGTCACCGAGGAGAATGTGCGTGGGATTATCCGTGATTACGATGTCATCGTGGACGGTTGCGACAATTTTCCGACCCGTTTTCTGGTCAACGATGCCTGCTTCTTCGAGCGAAAGACGCTGGTTTCGGGCGCGATGTTTCGCTTTGAGGGGCAAGTGACGACATTCAAGCCGCATGAGGACAGGGAAGGTCCGTGCTATCGCTGCCTGTATCCGGAACCGCCACCGCCTGGGCTGGTGCCAAGCTGTTCGGAGGCCGGAATTCTGGGCGCGCTGGCTGGCGTTGTGGGTACGATCCAGGCCGTGGAAGTCATCAAGGAATTACTGGGTATCGGCGAGTCCCTGTCCGGCCATCTGATGACCTTCGATGCGTTGTGCATGGCGTGGCGCAAGCTGAGGCTGCGTAAGGATCCGGCCTGTCCGTTGTGCTCGGATAACGCAACCATCAAGGATCTGATCACCTATGAAGAGACGTGTGAATTGCGCGCCGCGAAAGGTTAACCCGTCGTAACTACTCAGGGGTGCAACCCGGCTAAAGGAGCAGGAATATGGCAGCAGTTGAACCGATTCATTTCGCCCGTGAAGATGATATCAGGGAATATGAAGCAGGGTTAAAGGCCTTCATGGCCGGACGTATGCCCGAGGAACAATTTACGCCGTTCCGGCTACAAATGGGTGTATATGGCCAGCGTCAGGATAACGTACAAATGGTGCGCATCAAACTGCCGGGTGGCCGTTTGACGCCGGCGCAACTGGATGTGATTGCCAATGTCGTGGATCGGTATGCCGGGGAACTGGGTACCCCCAAACTGGCGCATGTGACCACACGTCAGGATATTCAGATGCATTTTACACGCCTGGAGGATACGCCCGCTATGTTGCGCGCCCTGGCCGCGGCTGGTATCATCACGCGCGAGGCCTGTGGGAATACCGTACGCAACGTGACATCGTGTCTTCTATCCGGCATATGTCCCGCCGAGCACGCCAATGTCAATGTGCATGCCCGGCGATTTGCCGAGTTTTATCTGCGTCATCCATTGACCCAGCAGTTTCCGCGCAAATTCAAGGTGACCTTCTCGGGTTGCGCCACGGACTGCGGGCTTTCGGCGATGCATGACATCGGCTTTATCGCAAAAACGAAAGACGGAAAACATGGCTTTGAGGTTTGGGCGGCGGGCGGATTATCCGCGCATCCGGTTTCGGCCATCAGGCTCGAAGACTTTATTGAGGAGAAAGAATTGCTGCTCGTGGGTGAAGCACTGATGCGCATCCACTTCAAATATTCGGATCGCAAGCATCGTGCGCGGGCGCGTATGAAATATGTGTTGATGAAACTGGGATCCGAGGGCTTTATAGACCTGTATCGCAAGGAACGGGCGGTTGTGGAAAAAACGCACGGCGCTGATCCCGAATATGTCAATGCAAACTGGCGGGAACCGTCCGGTTCGTTTCCGTTCCATGGTGATCCGGTGGTGAATCAGCATGATGGCAATAAAGGCATTCTGCTCAATTTCTTCCGTGGTGATCTGACGCCGGCGCAGTGCCATGCCGTGGCGGAGGCCGCGCGGGCGGGAGGTAGCGATGATATTCGCACCACGCCCGAGCAGGGGATGGTGGTGACCGGCGTCGCACCGGAGCAAATGGATGCGGTGATCGCGATCCTGAATGCCGCCGATATTGCAATCGAACATGCGCGTAGTATTTCCGATGTGCTGGCTTGCCCCGGGGTGGAGTCCTGCCGTCTGGCCATTACCAATTCTTACGGATTGGCTGCAACCATGAAGCCGGAGCTGAGTCGATTAGCCACGAATCATCCCGAACTTGCCGGTTTACAGGTCAAGATTTCGGGATGCCAGCACGCCTGCGGGCAACATCATATTGCTGACCTCGGTTTTCACGGCTTGGCCAAAAAGATTGAGGGCAAGGCGGTGCCACATTATCAACTGCACGTGGGTGGTTCCGGCAGGGCTGGCAGAGCCTTCGGTTTTGCTACCAATCCCGTGCCGGCCAAGCACGCGCCGGAGGCGGGCATTGCCGTGCTTCGCACCTATCAGGAGAAACGGACAGCAGGTGAGAGTATGCATGACTGGGCGACACGTGTCGGCAAGGACGGTATCAATGCCATTCTGGCACCCTTCTCCGCCGGCGAGGGCGAGGTTGAAGGTCTGATGTACGACTGGAATGAAAATCAGCCATTCTCGACCAAGGATAATAAACCGGGCGAGTGTGCAGCTGCGGTGGTTGGCATGACCGCCGCACTGGTCGCCGAAGCTCAATACGAACTGCGTATCGGCAATGCCCATCTGGATGCCATGTTTCAGGCCGAGGCGATGGAAGGCTACAAGCGGTCCGCTATCTCCACGGCGCGTGCATTTCTGGTCGCCTACGGTGAAAAGCCGGAGGGTGACGTGGAAGTATTCGGTCTGCTAGCCAGTCTCGCCGCCGCCGACAAGGCGGTGTCCGCCAGTTTGACCAGGGTGACATCAGCATTGATGGGTGTAAATATTGCTGATCCCGCGCCGGGCATTACCGCCTTGCGGGATGGGGCGGGAGCGTTTACCGATCTGGCGGCGGATCGATTCGCGCCGGTTCCTCATGACGCATCCGCAGTGCGGAGTACACCGAACACGTCCGCTGCCCGGCAGCAGTCTGTTGCGAATGGAACAGTCACATTCCTCGATCTTACGGGCGTGGCCTGCCCGATGAATTTCGTCAAGACCAAGCTGAAACTGGAAACACTGCCGGCCGGCGCGCATTTGTCGGTGATTCTTGATGATGGTGAGCCCATCATAAATGTTCCACGTTCCCTGGAGGAGCAGGGGCAGCAGGTGCTTGGGCAGGAACGGATTCCAGGTGGCCAGTGGAAGATTCTGGTGGAGAAATCCGCGTAGACAGCAACCGATATGATGACATTTTTTGATAATTCCGGTCGCGCCAAGCTGGCTCTGGTGATGCATGGCGTTGCTCTCCCAGATGGGTTGCCAAAGGCTTCTCACTGGATTTCCCAGGCCAATGCCGCAGAAACGGTTCTGGATTTACGCCTTCCCAGCGGACACTTCGCGACCGTCCCCGTGGCTCAGCCATTTACGGGCAAGAGTCCGATTGCACTACACGTTGCGGGAGATGTATGTGAACTGGTGCATGAAAATGATCGGATACCCGTGGAATTGCTGGCTGCTCCGCGTTATTACCATCGGACAACACGTGCCGGCGCCCGTATGGGCAGCTTCTCATCGCTGCACGACAAATTACTGATTCTGCATCCCCTGATGGGCTGTGGTTTCTTCGCTGAGCCGGGTCAGGCATGCCAGTATTGTCAGTATGATTCGATGCTGAACGCGGTAATTCCGCCGTTACGTGATCCGCTGGAACTGGTCGAAGTGGTGAGAGCGGCGTTGTCCGAACGTGAAGTGGATACCGTGTATCTGTACAATGGCCATGTGCCGGGGGATCAGGCGGGCCTGGATCGCCTTGTTTCACTGATTGCGTTGCTGCGTCGACATCTCGGACATCGGCAAATTGCGCTTGAGACCGTGGCGCCGCGCGACACATCCATGATTGATGATCTGTATGCGGCGGGGCTGGATGTGCTGATTTGTAACCTGGAATTATTTGACGGAGAACAATTTTCCACCGTTTGTCCCGGAAAACAGGCCGAAGGTGGTCAGGAGGCCATCTGGCGAGCGCTTGGGCATGCAGTTTCCGTGTTTCGTGAGGGGGCGGTGGTCAGCCATCTGATCCTGGGCCTGGAATCGGTGGAATCGACCATTTCCGGCATGAACGCGCTGGTGGAACATGGCGTGGTGCCCTTGCTGATCCCCTTTCGCCCACTCCCCGGGACACCTCTGGAGCACACTGCCCTTCCGGACATGGATGCAGCCGAGACCGCCTTTCTCGCATTGTATGGAATCCTGACGGCATCCGGTCTGCCAACCCACCGCCTGCGCGATATGGGCCGTGTGCTTACACCGATGGAAAGCAGGGTACTGGTCGGGCGCGAGGTCTCGTTAACGGAACGGCTGACCTTGAGTTCGGCGGGCAGGAGAATGGGCGGGTGGTTTGATGCCCTGAGGCGTACGCTCAAAGTGCAGTATACCGATGCCGGGACAAAACACTGATATGCCGGTTGTTCTGGATAAACGGCCCATGCATGTATTGCTGGCGCGCAAGGGATGGCCATTCGTGGCACTGACCATGATTGCAGGGGCGGCATGGTGGGCCGTGGGTCGGGATATTCCCGCAGGATTAAGCGAACCGGGCTGGCGTGCCATCGTTGTGTTTACGCTTTGCCTGGTGCTGTGGGTCTCTCAATTATTGCCACTGGCTGTCACTGCCATACTGGGCCTGGCGTTACTGCCTTTGCTGGGTGTACTCCCCGCTACGGAAACCTTTGCCTTGTTTGGTACCCCCGCCGTATTCTTTATTCTGGGTGCATTTATGCTGGCCGCGGGCGTGATCAAGTCCGGGCTTTCCGAGCATCTGGCGCTGAACTTGTTGGAGCGCGTCGGATCGAGCCCCCGGCGATTACTGCTGGCGATGTTGTTATTACCCGCGTTCATGGCTTTTTTTATGCCTGAACATGCGGTGGCCGCAGTATTTCTTCCCCTTGCATGGGAGATCGTGCGCGGACTGGGTCTCAAACCGGGGGATCGTTATGCCCAATCGGTTTTTCTTGCTCTGGCATGGGGTGCTATCGTGGGCGGCGTAGCCACCTTGCTGGGCGGGGCGCGCGGGCCGCTGGCCATGGCACTGGTACAGGAATTAACCGGCAAATCGTTCTCGTTTTTTGACTGGAGCATCGCTGCCGTGCCGCTGGTCGTCGGTATGCTGGTCATGGGCGCCGCATTGCTTCTTTTTATGACACCCGTGAACGGGCTTAATATTCAATCCGTCCGCGAAAGGATTGAGCAAAAGCGGCTGGAGCTTGGACTGTTGGATTGGCGGGGACGCATCATGGCCCTGTTGATGTTCGTCACCATTGTCGCATGGCTGTCAGCGGGGCATGTTATCGGGCTGGCCAGTATTGCCCTGTTGAGCGTCGTTTGTATGTTTGCGTTGCGGCTGGTTTCGTGGAAAGAGATTCAGGCGTATGTCAGCTGGGATGTCATTATGTTGTATGGCGGTGCGATTGCCATCGGCAAGGCGATTGCCGTAACGGGTGCGGGCGCATGGCTGGCATCGTGGTTACTACCCGTGGGGGCGACCGGTTTGGGACTACTGTTTCTGCTGGCGCTGGCAACACTGCTGCTGACTGAAGGCGTAAGCAATTCCGCCGCCGTGGCCATTATGTTACCGGTAGCCATCCCTGCCGGTCTGGCGGCGGGCATGGATCCCGCCATGGTTTCCCTGGCTGTTGGCATTGTGGCTGGATTTGCCTTTATGTTACCCATGGGAACACCGCCCAACGCCATGATTTTCTCCACAGGCTACGTGAAAGCCGCATCCATGTTGCGCTACGGTGCCATGATGTCGATTTCGGCATTTACCCTGTTTGTACTCACCGTCTGGTTGTGGTGGCCTGTTGTGGGAATGGGTGTGACAAGATGAGTATTCCGGCGTTGATTGAACCCGCCATCGCGTTGCTGCGGCAAGCCAGGGATGCACATGGCGATCGCCTGATTTATCCATGCGCCATGGGCTCGGAAGGAATGGTTCAGATTGATCTGATTTGCCGGTATGTTTCTGACATTCGTGTCGTGACACTGGACACGGGGCGTCTGCCACAGGCCACTTATGCGTTGATGGAGCAGGTGTGCGATCATTACGGCATTGATCTGGAAATCGTGTTTCCGGATAAGGATGAGGTTGAAGCCATGGTGCGCGAACGTGGTATCAACCTGTTTTACCATACCGTGGAAAACCGCAAGTTGTGCTGTGGCCTTCGCAAGGTTAACCCGCTCAAGCGCGCCCTGGCCGGCATGGAAGCGTGGATCACCGGCCGTCGGCGGGATCAGTCGGAAAACCGTGCCGCGGTTCAGCCCGTTGAGGATGACCCGGTTTTCGGTCTGATAAAATACAATCCCATGCTGGACTGGACGGAAAGCGATATCTGGACCTATATCCGGGAGCATGACGTGCCCTATAACCGCTTGCACGATGAACATTATGTGTCGATTGGTTGTGCGTGCTGCACCCGCGCCATTACCGCCGGAGAAGATTGCCGTGCAGGGCGCTGGTGGTGGGAAAATAAGGATACGCTGGCTGAATGCGGATTGCATGTCAGCTCCCTGCATGCGGGCGAAGGCGAATCGGGTGAGGGGATATAATCAGATGCGTAAACACAGACTCACGCAAATCAAAACGCTGGAAGCAGAGTCCATCCACATTATGCGGGAAGTGGTGGCCGAGTTTCGCAATCCGGTCATGTTGTATTCCATTGGCAAGGATTCCAGTGTCATGTTGCATTTGGCGCGCAAGGCGTTTTATCCCGCTCCGCTGCCCTTTCCGTTATTGCATGTGGACACCGGTTACAAATTTCCCGAGATGTATACGTTCCGCGACTGGTTCATCAAGGAAATCGGCGCGGAGTTGATCGTCAGGCGCAATGAATCCGCGATTGGCAAGGGTATGAATCCCAAGGAATACGGTGTGGCGCGTTGCTGCGGTGCGTTAAAAACACAGGCTTTACTGGATGCGCTGGAAGAAGGGCATTACGACGCTGCCTTTGGCGGTGCAAGGCGCGATGAGGAGCGCAGCCGGGCCAAGGAGCGCGTGTTTTCCATCCGTGATGCGTTTGGCCAGTGGGATCCGAAGAATCAGCGTCCGGAATTATGGGATATCTACAATGGCCGCATTCACGAAGGGGAAAGCGTGCGTGTATTCCCGCTGTCCAACTGGACGGAAATGGATATCTGGCTTTACATACGTGAAGAAAATATTCCGATTGTGCCATTGTATTACGCCCGGAAACGGCCGATGGTGGAGCGGGGGAGCCTGTTGATTCCCTATGACGAGAAAACGAAGGCCCAGTTGCTGGAAGGCGAGAAGCCGACGCTGGTCATGAGTCGTTTCCGCACGCTGGGTTGCATGCCATGCACGGGGGCGGTGCGTTCCGATGCCACGACCATTGACGAGATCGTAGCCGAAGCCGCCGCCGCGCGCAGAAGCGAGCGTGAAACACGCGTCATTGATCACGGCGCCAATACCATGGAAGACAAGAAGAAAGAGGGATATTTTTAATGGCCGGGGTGGACTGGAAACTGAGTGAGCAGGTACAACTGCTGCGACTGGCGACAGTTGGCAGTGTGGATGACGGCAAATCGACCCTGATTGGCCGTCTGCTGGTGGATACCAAGGGGGCATTCGAGGATCAGCTGCTGTCGGTGACACGCAAGAAGGGGCGCGCATCCGTGGCCGAGATTGATCTGGCTCTGTTGACGGATGGTTTGTCCGCCGAGCGGGAGCAGGGTATTACCATTGATGTTGCCTATCGCTATTTCGCCACGCCGAAACGTAAATTCATTATGGCTGATTGTCCGGGACATGAGCAATACACACGCAATATGGTGACGGGATCATCCACGGCCAATGCCGCCATCATCCTGATTGATGCCCGCAACGGGGTCATGCCACAAACGAAAAGGCATACGCATATCCTGAGCTTGCTGGGCACGCCGCATCTGCTGGTCGCCATCAATAAAATGGATATGGTGGACTACTCCCGGGAGATCTTTGAGAGGATTCGAACCGATATGGCGGACTATTGCGCTAAACAGGGCATCAGGGATCTGGTTTGTATTCCAGTCTCGGCCTTGCATGGCGATATGGTGGCCGCGCGCGGTGCATCCATGCCCTGGTATGAAGGCAGGACGTTGCTGGAAGCACTTGAATCGATTGAGGTGACTGATCATATCGACGCTTTGCCGTTCCGCTTCGCCGTACAATATGTTAACCGGCCGCAAACGGCTGATCTGCCGGATTTTCGGGGCTATTGCGGTCGTATCAATGCTGGCGTCATCCATGCAGGTGATGACGTGACGCTGTTGCCAGGCGGAAAAACATCCCGTATCAGGGACATCGTTTCCTTTGACGGAAACCCGGAAGAAGCCTTCGCACCACAAAGTGTCACCCTGACACTGACGGATGATATGGATATTTCGCGTGGCGATATGTTGGTGGATTCCGATGCGATACCTGGTATACGCAAGGAAATTGAGGCTATGGTCTGCTGGACAGGTGAGGAACCACTGGGCATGCGCAAGAAATATATCATCAAGCACACCACGAATTCAGTGCGAGCCGTGGTCAATAATGTTGTCTATCGCACCGATATTCACACCCTGCATCAGGAAGATGCGGACGAACTGGGCGTCAACGACATTGGCCGGGTGCGTTTTAAGCTGGCACGGCCGATTTATACGGATGCGTATGCGGACAATCGTGCCACCGGCAGCTTCATCATCATTGACGGTTTTACCAACATTACGGTGGGCGCCGGGATGGTTTGTTGACTGTATCTTGACAACAACAGGATTTTATCCAAGAATCCTGACCGATTGGTCAGGAGGAGTGGATGGTACGGGTATCAGACGGGGAAAGACGTATTCTGGAAGCTGCGGGGGACTTGTTTTCCAGGCATGGTTTCGATGCCGTTTCCATTCAGAAAATCGCGACCAGGGCAGGCGTATCCAAGGCCACGATCTTCCACCATTTTTCCAGTAAACAGGAACTGTATATCATCGTCCTGAAGCAGGCCTGTCTTAACATTGGCACTATTTTACAATGCCTGGAGAAAGAACCCTGTACCTCCGTTCAGCCACTGCGCGACTTTGCCAGCGCCCACTTGAACAATATGTTTGACCAGGAAAATATATTCCGTCTGATCCTGCGTGAGATGACGGATGGAGATCGTGAACGGGGGCAGGCCCTGGCCGTTGATGTATTTGGTGAACATTTCTCACGTCTGGTTGTGTTGATTCAAAGCGGCCAAACAGAAGGGATACTGCGCGGGGATATGGATGCGGTTGACGCAGCGGCTGCCATTGTGGGGTTAAATGTCTTTATGTTTCAGTCATGGTCGGTGCTTCAGCACTTGCCGGGAACGCATTTCGACGACCATGCCCGGACAGGAGAACGCTGGTTGCGCCTGTTGCTGCTGGGTATTACGGACAGAGCAAAAATAACGGCATGATATGGCGAGCCGGTTCATGGCGTAACACCATGCCGCGCATGCTTCTGGTCATGGTTGTTCTGGTAACCGCCGCATGCGGGCACGGAGAAAAGAATGTGCCGGCAACAGTGAGGACGGTTAATATTACAACCCGTGCAGCCACGGTTCGGGACGTACGGATGACGGAATCCGTTGTTGGAAGAATACTGAATCCACGATCGGTTACGGTGTCGGCTGAAGTCCCGGCGAAGGTCGCGTGGATTGGCGTGGATGTCGGCAGCCTCGTTAACAAAAACGATGTGCTGGTGCGCCTGGTCAGCAACGATTTCAAGGCGCGGGCGGCAGCAGCCATGGCGAAAATTGCCAGCATAGAGGCCAGAATACCTGCCCAGAGGCGGCTGGTTCAGCGATACCGGAAACTGGCTGTCAACAAGTTTGTTTCCCCTGCCATGCTGGATCAGTCGGAGGCGGAGCTGGCCGCGCTCATCCAGTCAAAACGCGCCTCCGCGGCCGAATATGTACGAGCCCGGCTGAATGTCGTACACACCACCGTGAGGGCACCCATATCCGGGCAGGTGCAACAGCGCTTCGTTGCCGCGGGCGATTATGTGCAAACGGGGACGCGGCTGGTCGATATTGTGGCGGGTGGCCGGCTCACCATCAGTCTTCCGTTTCCGGAAACCAAGACAGGCGTGATACGCGTGGGGCAACATGTTCGCCTGGTACTGCCAGCGGGCGGGAAAGTCCTGCACGCGGTCATCCGCGATCTATCCCCCATGATCGATCGGGATTCAGGTGCGTTCGAGGCGCGGCTTGAAGTAAATAATCCCGGTGGATGGCGGTCTGGCGGCAGCGTGCTCGCGGATGTTCGGGTGGCGGAACACAAACGGGCTGTCGTGGTTCCCGATGCCAGTGTGGTTCTACGCCCGAAGGGTGAGGTGGTGTACGTCATTGCGGGGGGGAAAGCCTCTGAACGACCCGTGCGAAGTGGCGTACATACGGATGGAAGCGTGGAAATTGTCCGCGGGCTTAAAGCGGGAGAAACCGTTGCCGTGGATGGCGCCGCATTCCTGACCGATGGCGCGGCCGTACATGTCATTCATCTCGGGGAGAAAGCATCAGGTGAAGGAGATGAGGGGAACGAATGACGCTGCCGGAGCTATCCATCAGGCGCCATGTGCTGGCCTGGATGCTGTCGGGCGTACTGGTCCTGTTTGGCATCATAGCGTATCACCGCATCGGGGTGGATCGGTTTCCTGAAATTGATTTTCCGATGGTTTCCGTTACCACGGTGCTCAAGGGTGCGCAGCCGGATGTGGTGGATGCTTCCATTACCTCCCTCATTGAAGAAAAGGTCAACAGCGTTCCGGGCATCGAACATGTCATTTCACAATCTTCTCCCGGCGTATCCATTGTGAATATCCAGTTCAAGTTGAAGAAGGACATTGATGTTGCCTTTAACGAGGTGCAGGCCAAGGTGAACCAGGTGTTGCGCAGACTGCCCCGTGGCGTTGATCCGCCGGTGGTCGCCAAGGTCGAAGTGGGCGCCACACCCATCATGTGGCTGGCCCTGACCGGCAACCGGACCTTGCAGCAGCTTAATCAATATGCGCGCAACGTGATTAAAAAGCGTCTGGAGAATATTGATGGCGTGGGCGAGGTTCGTATTGGGGGTAAGCGGAAACGGACCATTCGGATATGGCTCAATCTGGCACATATGCACGCATTGAATGTGAGCGTATCCGACGTGATTCGTGCCTTTCACAACGAACATGTCCAATTTCCGGGGGGCTTTCTGGTTGGCGGCAGACGTGAATACCTGATCAGGCTGGATATGGAATTCCATCATGTCCGTCAATTGGGTGCCATGGTGGTGGCCGTCCATCCGGGCGGCCGGGTGCAATTGGGCGATATCGCCAGGATCGAAGACGGCCTGGCTGATAACCGGCAACTTTCATGGTACAACGGTCAACCCGGTGTAGGCTTGGGGATTGTACGGATCACGGGCGCGAATACCGTGGCTATTGCCAGTGAAGTCAAACGCCGTCTCAAGCAGGAAATTCTTCCCGCGCTTCCGCCCGGTATGCATCTTGATATCGCGACCAATGACGCTGAAATCATTGAAGGCATTGTCGATGGCCTGAAAGAGCACCTGTACGAATCGGTGTTGCTGGCCGCATTGATCGTATTTGTTTTTCTCAAGAACCTGCGGGCTACGGCGATTATTTCGCTTGCTATTCCCGTATCGCTGCTGGCGGCGATTGCGGTGGCCTTCTTCCTGCACTATACATTGAATTTAATGACCTTGCTGGCCCTCCTGTTACTGATTGGCGTGGTGGTGGATGATGCCATCGTGGTGTTGGAAAACATCTATCGACATCGGGAACAGGGTTTGGAAACGGATGCGCGCGAGGCGGCGATCAAGGGTAGCCGTCAGGTCGCTTTCGCCGTGATGGCAGCCAGCCTTACCCTGATTGCCATCTTTGCTCCGGTCATTTTCCTGGGTGGTCTGGTCGGGCGTTTCTTTCAGGCATTCGCTGTGGTGGTGGTCTTCGGCGTTCTGGCTTCCCTGCTGGTCGCCCTGACATTAACGCCCATGCTGTGTTCGCGTTATCTTGACGTCGAAAAAAAGCACGGGCGTATTTATGCCGTTTTTGATACGGCATTCCTTGCGCTGGATCGGTTGTACAGGCGCGTACTGGCATGGGCGCTGGCCTATCGCTGGAGCGTATTGGCGTTGGCGGCACTTATTTTCATCGCCGGTATGCATTTGTTCTCAGTCGTGGGCAAGGGGTTTGTCCCGCGCGAGGATGAAAGCCGGTTCATGGTCATCTTCAAGTCGCCACTGGGTGCTTCCATTGACGATACCCGGCATAAGGTACAGGAGATGGAAGCTGTTTTACGTCACACGCCGCATGTGGTCAGTGTCTTTACTACGGTGGGATCGGGCGCGGCCGGGCAGGTGAATCAAGGCGTTGCTTTTGTGCATCTGACACCCAAGTCCACGCGGTCCATCCGCCAATGGGACATTGTATCCGAAGTGCAAAAGAAACTGGCCGGAATACCGGGCTTGCGCACGTTTGTCGTTCGCATGCCGATTATTGGCGGACAGCGTGGAGAGCCGTTGCAGTTTGGCCTCACGGGGCCGAATCTGGATAAAACCGCGCAACTGTCCCGTGTATTGCTAAAGCGATTGCAACAAACGCCCGGTATCGGTCATGCGGATCTGGATTTACGGCTGAATCTTCCGGAGTTAACGTTACGAATGGATCGTATCCGGGCGCGTGACCTGGGGATCACGGCGCGGGAGGCGGCGCTGGCCGTGAATGTGCTGGCGGGCGGCCTGAACGTAGCGAAATACAATGATGTTCCGGGCGACGGCAATCGTTATGATATCCGTCTGAAAGCCAGGCCGGGCGCATTGAGATACCCGGAGGATCTAAGCAGAATATATGTACGTTCCGCCAGTGGAGCGTTGATCCGTCTGGATACGGTTGCCCGTTGGGGGAAGCGCCTGGGTCCCGCAGTGATCCCGAAAATGGACTTGCGTTATGCGGGCATGTTTTACAGCAAACCCTCCATGCCGCTTGGCAATGCGGTGGAGATTGTGCGTAAGGAAGCGAAACAAATTTTGCCTCCCGGCTATGGCATTACTTTCCTGGGGAAAGCCGCCGCATTCGGCAAGACGCTGAAAAGTATCGTATTTACTTTCAGTATGGCCATGATTCTTGTCTATATGGCGCTAGCCAGTCAGTTTAACTCGTTCTTGCAGCCTTGGGTCATGATGCTGGCGAAACCCCTGGCCGTGATCGGCGGCGTGGCAGCACTATGGATAAGTGGTAACACACTCAATATTTTTTCCATGATCGGTTTGGTTTTGCTGGTCGGCCTGGTCTCCAAAAACTCTATCCTGCTGGTCGATTTCACCAATCAGTTGCGCGCTGGAGGAGCAGGCATTGACGATGCGCTACGTGAGGCGTGTCCGATCCGGATGCGACCGGTACTCATGACATCGCTGACGATCATTTTTGCGTTGCTGCCCACGGCTCTGGGTCTTGGCAAGGGTAGCGAAATGACCATTCCCATGGCCGTGGCGGTCGTTGGCGGCATGATTTCCTCCACATTGCTGACGCTGGTGGTGGTGCCCGCAGCCTATTCGTTGCTTGAACATGGTGTACTGCATGTGAAAGACAGGTGGAGGCAGTCCCGAAAGACGCAGGGTCAACAGCATCCATGACACGTATTGCCCTGTTTGCACTGGTGTTGATCATGGTCCCGATTCCATCCATCGCCATGGGGTTGACCGATGCCGTACGTCTGGCGCTGGATCATGCACCATCCTATGCAGCGGCCGAGGCCGCGCGCGACGCGGCGGAAGAGGATGCGGTGATAGGGCGCGCGGGCCTGTTGCCCCTGGTCAGGGGAACGGGAGAGTTCAGTCATTCTAAACAACGATATTCCTATACCAGGCCACTCAGCTTTCTGGCCTCCAATGTGGTGTCCAATCGCATGCAGTTTGGCGCAACGCTGGTGCAACCGCTGTTCCGTCTGGATCGTTGGGCGGGGTATGCCGAGGGAAAGCTGGCCCGTGGCATTGGTAAACTTAAATTATCGCTTGAGCGGCAAGCCTTGTTGCTGGGTGTGGCAAATGCCTATGTCGATGTACTGGTCGCGCGAGAGGATGTGGCTGTGATTAAGGCGCAGGAAGAAGCGGTGCGTCGCCTGTGCGAACAGGCCAGGGCCGCCTTTAACGTGGGTACAGCTACGGTCAATGATGCACTGGAGGCCGAGAGCAAGCTTGATTTGGTGCGGGCTGATCGTATTCAGATCGAAAATACGATGGATACGGCGCGTGCGAACTTTGAATCGATCACGGGTGCCAAAAACACGGATATTGATTTGTTTGCTCAACACGCCAGCACGAAAAGTTCCACATCCGGGCCACGCGGCCACTGGCGGAATGTGGGTATGCATCATGCACTGTCCGTCCTGCTGGCCGAAAAGAAGCTGGCGGTCGCCAGACAGGAGGTGAATAAATCGCTTGGATTGGCACTGCCAGGAATTGATCTGGTTGCGGGACTCTCTCGGGAAAAAGTGACCAATAATCTGTTTAATACGGGATCCACCGTCAACAGCGAACAGGTGGGTCTGCAAGTCGAGGTGCCCTTGTATGCGGGTGGTGCGACGATGGCGGAACTACGCAAGGCACGTAAATTGCAGGTGGAGGCGGAATATGAATTGCGTGATACCCGCCGCAAGGCGGGATTGATCGCGCTCCGGGCTTATTTACGTGTGCAAACAGCCGCATCCCGTATTCAGGCGATGAAGCAAGGGCTGGTTTCAGCGGATAAAGCCAGAGAAGCCGCGCATGCAGGCTACGATGCGGGTCTGCGCACCATCGTTGAGTTGCTGGGTGCGGAAGACCGGGCGACACAGGCCCGCCGCGATCTGGTTCGTGTGAAAGCGGAATACTTGCTAAGCCGGTTGCAACTCGATTCCGCTGTGGGCAAACTGGATGTTACGTCGATGGCGCGGGTGGAACATGCGCTGATTTCCCCGGATCGAACCACGAATGAACGCAAATAACCGTTACCCTATGAGCCTCTTGCAAGACTCCGGGTGGATGAGCGGCAATCCCACTTTGAGACCATTTTCGGGATTGAATGAGCTGCATGGTGGTTCCATGGAGCGAAATTCAAGCTCGGAAATGGGCCGAAGTGGGGAAGCCGATTGCCGCTCATGAGTTTTGCAAGAAGCTCCTATGGTAATCAGTCCGAATGTTCCTCGATGAGTTCAACCAGCTTGGCTTTGTTGACGGCGCCCACCCTGGTACCCTGCACATTACCGTCACGAAACAGCATGAGCGTGGGAATGCCGCGCACCCCGTATTTCCCCGGTGTGTTCGGATTATCATCAATGTTGATTTTCGCGATAGTAATCCGGTCGTTCATTTCGTCCGCAACTTCATCAAGTATG
Source organism: uncultured Zetaproteobacteria bacterium (assembly GCA_964492105.1). GTDB lineage: Bacteria > Pseudomonadota > Zetaproteobacteria > Mariprofundales > Mariprofundaceae > JAUZQZ01. The sequence goes on along the minus strand of CAZBJB010000008.1, from coordinate 3,517 downwards.
GGTGCAATTTGCTTGCAAGGACCACACCATGGCGCCCAGAAATCAACCAGAACGGCTCCGGATGCCTTTAATACGTCATTTTCAAAGCTGTCATCGCTGACATGGATAATATGTTCAGATGCCATTTAACAGGCCTCCCGTTCAATATGAATTGATTCGACGATATAATGGCGCATACCGTAGCCGCACCAGGGGGGAGGCGTCAACCATGATCGATGTGCTAACAGACGGTATCCGTAAACATATTGATCGCGCGGGCGGCTGGCTGCCATTTGATGCGTTTATGCGGGATGCGTTATATGCCCCTGAATCCGGTTACTATGAGTTCGCTGAAGCGTTTGGATCATCGGGGGATTTCGTGACCGGCCCGGATATGGGCTCGTGGCTGGCCCTGGCATTGGCTGATCTGATTTGTTGGGGCTGGAAACGGATGGGAAGTCCCGCGCAATGGTGCCTGATGGAACAGGGGGGGGGAAGCGGACGTTTGATGTGCGAGGTTATGCAGTCGCTGGTTCGAACAGGATGTGCATGGCCTGCAAGCATTATAGCGGTAGAGGCCAGTGAACATATGCGCCGGCGGCAACGTATATTGTATCAACGCGAAGGAATGAATGTGCAACGAGTCTCAAGTCTGACCGTACTGGATCCTGGTGAAAACGTCATATATTTTTGCAACGAATTGCCGGATGCTTTTCCCGTGCGATGCTTTGCATGGCATCAGCAATGGATGTTTGAACGGGGTGTTGGCTGGAATGGAGAGCACTTCGCGTGGTCTGAACGTCCGCTGGAGGATCCGCCGGAGATTGATTCAGTTTATATGCGAGGATGGCCGGATGGTTACAGGAGTGAGTGGAATCCGTCTCTTCCTTCCTGGCAGGAGGATATCGCCGCATGCATGCAAAGGGGCTATGTATTCTGTGTAGATTACGGCTATGCCGCAAGTGAATATTACCGCCCGGATCGCCGGGAAGGAACGCTGTTGGCCCACTTGCGGCATCAGGCGCTGGATGATGTACTCACCGGCCCGGGCGGCAGGGATATTACGGCCCATGTTGATTTTACCGCGTTGAACAGGGCGGGTAAGGCGGCGGGTCTGGATACAGGTTGCTGGATGACTCAAGGTGCATGGTTGGCTCAGAGCCCGTCCGTTCAGGCATACCTTCAACGCATGGCTATATCCACGGATATAAAAAGCATACGGGCCATCGCAGGCGTAAAGCGTATGCTGATGCCACGGGGCATGGGAGAATTGTTCAAGTTGAACATCCAGTCGTGCAATGCCCCGGCGGATATTCCACCTTTTCTCAAGCGATTTAATCGCGTGCATGCGCTAACCTGAACTATTTACGGATCGCCATGCGCGTTAAAGCCACATGCACCGCCGCCGCTGATGAGTGTGGTGGTTGTGCCCTGCAATGCCTTGATCCGGCACATCACGCGGCGATCAAATCGGCGTGGGTCAGCGATGCTTTCCTGCCCTTTATGGATGCGATGAGTCTGTGGCGGCGGTGATGCGCTCCATGATGTTGCTGCTCGTATTACTGACAGCTTCAGCCTGTCAACAATCCATGCCGGGGAAGAACGAGATTCGCATTGGCCTAGCGCAAACGCCGATGAGCCTGGATCCGCGTTATGCCACCGATGCCGCATCGCTCCGTGTTCAGGAATTGCTGCACTGCGGTCTTGTACGGTTGGATGCGCATTTCAAGGCGCAAGCGGATGCCGCCGAACGCTGGGAACATCCGAACCCCCTAACGTGGTATTTCTTCCTGCGTCCCGGATTGAAATTCAGCGATGGCGCACCGGTGCGAGCGGCGGATGTGGCCGCGACGCTGAATTCGATCATGGATGTGAATATGGCCAGTCCGCTACGTGCCGGTTTCGCGGCTATTCGCAAAGTGGAAGCCGTCTCGAAGCGGGAACTGATCATCCACCTCAGCAAGCCGGACGCATCCCTGCTTACGCGCTTGTCCGTCGGCATACTCCCGGCGCGTTTGGCGGCCATGAGGCAGCAGGCGCGTAAAATTATCGGCTGTGGGCCATGTTATTTGGCAAGCTGGAATCAGCGTGGTCTCCTGCTGGATCAATCAGGTGCGCACGGGCGGCGTTTGCTGTTCGTGACGGTCAAGGATCCCGTGACGCGTAGTCTCAAACTGGCGCGCGGCGAACTGGATTTCACCGAGAATGATCTGCCACTGAATCTGTTGCCTTACTTGCGCCGCCAAAAGCAACTGACCATCGTTAGCAGCGCTTCGACGACCTTTTCCTATCTCGGGTTAAATTTACATGACCCCATCCTGAAAGATGTGCGCGTGCGTCATGCCCTGGCCTTGGGGACGGACCGCATACAGCTCAAGAAAGCCCTGTTTTTCAACCTCCCCAAGCTGGCCGAAACAGTGCTTTCACCCACGCACTGGGCAGCAGTCCATTTACCCGTAACGGTATTTGATCCCGCGGCCGCCGAACGTTTGCTGGATGAAGCCGGTTATCCACGTAAAGCTGATGGCATCCGTTTCATATTGAACTATCGCACCAGCACCGATCCGACCCGCCTGCGCCTGGCTACGGCCATTGCTTCGATGTGGCATAATATTGGCGTGAATGTGCATATCGAATCACTGGAGTGGGGCGGATTTTATGCCCGTATCAAGCGGGGAGATTTTCAGGTTTATTCACTTTCGTGGGTAGGGGTTGTTGATCCGGACATTTATCGCTGGATATTATCTTCGGATATGTGGCCGCCCAAAGGCGCCAATCGCGGCCGTTACAGCAATCGCGACGTGGATCAATGGCTGAATGCCGCTGCCCGGACGGAAAACAGGCGGAAACGCCGCCAATTGTATGGGCAGGTAGAGCGCCAAATGGCCGCAGACCAAGTTTATATCCCATTATGGTATGAACCGGTGATAGTCGTATATGGACCACGCATTTCCGGTTTTACACCTGCCGCAAACGGAAGCCTGTTGGGTTTATTGAAGGTTAAAATTCACAATAAGCAAGGATGATGGCTTCTTATCCGAATGGCGCTTAGTCAAGCCGATTTAGCCAGCATAAGCGATAAGAAGGGGGGCCAGGACTTGTTTCGCGGATTTTCACATGAAAATAAGGGTCAGGTCTAGCACATGAAAATAAGGGTCAGGTCTAGGATTGAAGTCTTTTTCGCTCTATCCTTACAATCTCACCCACGGTAGTGAAGTGTAGATGAAAGTGTTTTCCAATATCCGCATAGCTATATTCACCTGTGGCATAAGCTGAGGCAATGGCCTCATTACGATTCGGATAAGTCTGTTCAATGGTCGATAACGATGGCGCGGGGGGTCGGGTCTGAATACTCGCCACGTTCTGATCCGGAGTAAGATCACTCACATGCGCCTGCGCACGTTGAACAAACATATCGTCTCCCAGATAAATCTGGCGATTCAGATGGCGCCATATGGACTGGCTGCTCATACCGTCCCCTAAGAAAATAAGGGTCAGGTCTAGGATTGAAGTCTTTTTCGCTCTATCCTTACAATCT